>NZ_JBNNWQ010000002.1:0-356146 GCF_050281145.1 Paraburkholderia sp. NPDC080076
CCGGAGGCAACTTCGTCCGACCACTCCTGATTGTCCAGATACCACTGCACCGTTTTCGCGAGGCCCGTTTCGAACGTTTCCGCAGGCTTCCAGCCGAGTTCGCGTTCGAGCTTGCGCGCGTCGATCGCATAACGGCGGTCGTGGCCCGGACGATCCTTCACATAGCTGATCTGATCGCGGTACGACGCGCCCGCCTTCGGACGCAACTGATCGAGCAGGTCGCACAGCGTATGCACGACCTCGAGATTCTTCTTCTCGTTCCAGCCGCCGACGTTGTACGTCTCGCCCGGCGTGCCGCGCGCGAGCACTTCGCGGATCGCGCTGCAATGGTCGCCGACATACAGCCAGTCGCGCACGTTCTGACCATCGCCATAGACCGGCAGCGGCTTGCCGCCGAGCGCGTTGGCGATCATCAGCGGAATCAGTTTCTCGGGGAACTGGTACGGACCGTAGTTGTTCGAGCAGTTCGTGGTGAGCACCGGCAGGCCATACGTATGATGGTAGGCGCGCACCAGATGGTCGGAACCCGCCTTGGTGGCCGAGTAAGGGCTATTCGGCGCGTACGGCGTGGTCTCGGAGAATTGCGGATCGGTAGCGGAAAGCGAGCCGAACACTTCGTCGGTCGACACGTGCAGGAAGCGGAACGCGGCCTTGTCGGCCTCGCCGAGCGCATTCCAGTAATGGCGGGCCGCCTCGAGCAGCGTGAAGGTGCCGACCACGTTCGTTTGCACGAAATCAGCCGGGCCATGGATCGAGCGATCCACATGGCTCTCGGCGGCAAAATGCAGCACGGCACGCGGCTTATGCTCGGCAAAGAGCGCGTCGAGCGCGGCGCGATCGCAGATATCCGCGCGCACGAAAATGTGCTTCGGATTGTTTTGTTGCGACTTGAGCGTACCCAGATTGCCGGCGTACGTCAGCTTGTCCACGTTCAGTACCGCTTCGTCCGACGCATTGAGCCAGTCGAGCACGAAATTGGCGCCGATAAAACCGGCGCCGCCCGTTACCAGAATCATGAAATTCCCTTCTAGATGTTTGGTAGCAGGTCGAATTAGGCTGACTGACCTGCTCCCACGCGTTGTGGTGTCGGAATCTTGTCGACGCCCGCCGCCGCCCCTGGCACTGCGGGCGGGCGCTCAAACGCCAATCTTATGAAGCCCCGATTATAAAGCCGCCTAAGGCAAAAACTAGAACCCTAACAACTTGAAACAGCTTGACAAGTTTGGTTTCCATCACTTAATCCGGCCGTCACTTTCACGATAAATGTCGCTGTGAACGGCCGCAGGCATGATGGAGCGCCGCGCCGATGGAACGGCTAGCGGCATGATTCAACGCGACGCACCGCCAAAACGGGAGGCAAACGCCGCACACATCTGACAAATCAGGGTGCAATGCGAAGCATTATGATTGTTTATACGCGATCGAAAGTCGCGCGTCACCATGACCCAAAAAGATGGCGGATTGCCGCGCGGGTGCGGCCGATTATGCCGCCAGCATCCAGCGCAGCGTATCCATGAACGGAATGGCCTCGACTTTCGGCACGAGCGTGCGCAGCTTGGCGGGCGACCCGGCCAGCATCTTCACATCGGTTTGTCGCACGAAGGCGGGATTGATCTGAATCTCGAGCTCATGCCCCGTCAGATCGCTCGCCGCCGAGAGAATTTCGCGCAACGTGAAAGGCGTGCCGGTGCAGACATTGACCGTTTCCGAAGCGGCCTCGGAGTCGAGCAACGCTTCATAGGCGTTCGCCACGTAGCGCACGTCGGAGAAATCGCGCGCAACGTCGATATTGCCGAGTTCGATCGACGGTTCGCGGCGCGCGAAGTGCTCGACGATCTTCGGCACGAGGAAGTTAGACGCCTGGCCGCGGCCGGTATAGTTGAACGGCCGCACGATCAGGATCGGCAGGCGGTCGAACCAGGTCCGCACCATGGTTTCCATCGCCGCCTTGCTGGCCGCGTAGTGATTGACCGGCGTGACCGGAAAGCTCTCGTCGATGGCGTCGCTCGTCACGTTGCCGTAGACGTTCGCGCTGCTCGCGATCAGCAGCTTGCGGGGCGTATGGCCGACTGCGGCGCACGCCTCCAGCAGATTCAGCGTGCCGATCACGTTGACGCGGTAAAAGTCGAGCGGATCGTTATGGCCTACGAAGCTGATCGCGGCCAGATGGACAATGTAGTCGGGGCGCGCGGTTTCGATCACGCGCCGGCAGGCATCCGGCGACGTGATGTCGAGCCTCAGGCGCGTCGGCGTTTCTGGCTCGTCGCGCCCGGCGACCGTTTCGATCACCGTGTGGCCGCGACCGAGCAGGTTATCGACCAGATAGCGGCCAGTAAAGCCGCTCGCCCCGGTGACGAGCGTACGGATAGGTTGCTCTGCATGAAAAGACGACATGCTTTCTCCGTTCATGAAAGTCATCCTGTTGTGTCGCAATATCGCGGGGTCCTGCACCAGGCCGCTTGCCAGCCGCGCCTGACGCGATATCAACCCTTCAAACGGGCTATTATGTCACGCTAATATGTTGCATTGCCCAACGCGGCACGCCTCGTGCGTAACAGCGTGTATCAAACCGCACCCATTTCCTTGATGACACCGTCCACCACGTCTTCCGCTGTTTCCGATCCGTCCCCACTCCCGCTCGCTTTCGGCGATCTGCAAGGTTGCCGCACGCCGTTCCAGCAGCTGCTGGCCAAGGCCGCGCCGCCGACCGGTACGCCGCTGTGGTTCGCGGGCGACCTGATCAACCGCGGCACCGAGTCGCTGGCCACGTTGCGCGACGTCATCGCGCTCGGCAAGCAGGCGGTGCCGGTGCTGGGCAATCACGATCTGCATCTGCTGTCGGTGTCGGCGGGGATTCGCAAGTCGAAGAAAGGCGACACGATCGACGAGATTCTCGCCGCGCCGGATTCCGCCGACCTGCTCGAATGGATCCGCCACCGTCCGATCGCGCACTTCGACAACGGCATGCTGATGGTCCATGCGGGCGTGCTGCCGCAGTGGGATGTGAATCTGACGCTCGAACTCGCCGACGAATTGCAGCGCGCCCTGCGTGCGCCGAACTGGAAAGAGACGCTCGCCGGTTTGTACGGCAACGAGCCGAACCGCTGGAAACCGGGACTGAAGGGCATCGAGCGGCTGCGTTTGACGTGCAGCGCGTTGACGCGCATCCGCTTTTGCAACGCCGAAGGCGTGATGGATTTCAGCAGCAGCGGCGGCCTGAACGCGGCGCCGCCGGGTTGCATGCCGTGGTTCGATGTCCCGTCGCGCAAGACCGCCGATGTGACGGTGGTGTTCGGTCATTGGGCCGCGCTCGGCCTGATTTTGCGTGACAACCTGATCGGTCTCGACTCAGGCTGCGTGTGGGGCGAACAACTGTCCGCCGTGCGTCTCGCGCAAAAGCCCGCGGAACGCACGCTGACGCAGGTCGATTGCGAAAACTGCCGCGCGCCGGGCGGCGGCAACTAACTCGCCGCGGTGACGCGGCCGGATGAAAGGCCCGGGGTCAGCCCAAATGTCAGGCCGAACGCCCTGACTGATCGACCTGATCGACTGGTTCTTCGATCAGCGTTGCCACGGCGGCGGATGTGGCGGCCCGCTCCGCCATCACCGCGCCGGTTGTCGCGGTGCCGCTTTGCATCGCCTGCAATGCGGCCGCAATCACACCTTCCGCTTCTGCCGCCAGCGTGCGCCGGTCCGCGCCTGGCGCGAGCGGTGCGCAGACATAGATATGCGCGGTGAGCGGTCCGCCGCTCAGCAGCAGATTCAGAGAATCGGCGAGCGACAGATCGTCGATATAGGCAGGCGCGGTGGACTGCCGGCCCTGCGCGTCCTCATACATGATGCACAGCGGCTGCACCGCCGCCGACGCCGACACGGCCGCCTGAAACATGTTCGCGTGAAACGGCAGCAGCGCGAGACCGTTGGATGTGGTGCCCTCGGGAAACACGCACATCAATTCGCCCGCGCCCAGGCGGTCGGACAGTTCATGCATGATCCGCTTCGCGTCGCTGCGCTTTTCGCGCTGAATGAACACTGTGTCCAGTTGCTGCGCGAGCCAGCCGACCACCGGCCATTGCCGGATCTCGGCCTTCGAGACA
Organism: Paraburkholderia sp. NPDC080076; assembly: GCF_050281145.1. Lineage (NCBI taxonomy): Bacteria > Pseudomonadati > Pseudomonadota > Betaproteobacteria > Burkholderiales > Burkholderiaceae > Paraburkholderia > Paraburkholderia sp. NPDC080076. Next base: position 4,098 of record NZ_JBNNWQ010000002.1, read on the forward strand.
AACGGCGTGGGCCGCCACGCATTGATCACGTAGATGTCGATCCACGAGATGTGGTTGGCGACCACCAGCGCACCGCGATCGAGCCGTGCGCTGTCGTTATGCACGACGAGCCGCATGCCGCACAGGCGCAACATCTTCAGCGACCATTCGCGATTGAGCGTGTGACGCACATGGGCGCTGGCTTTGGGAAAGCGCGTCGCCACGATCCACATGCCGTGCAGCAGATGGGCGACGAGACGGGCCTTGCGTAACGCGAGCTTCATGGTCGGAGCGTTCCTGATTGGGCCAATGAGCGGGACAATGAACGTAGCAACACCGTCGCTATCAACGCTGTTCGAACGCGACGCGCCCGGACACGATGGTCGCACGCACGCGCGCCGGCAATTCGTAGCCGAGGAACGGCGTATTGTGCCCCTGGCTCTTCAACGCGCGCGGCTCGACGCGCCAGTAGGCATTTCGGTCGAACACGCAAAGATCGGCCACGCCGCCCACGGCGATACGACCGGCCGCGTCCAGATTGAGCACATCGGCCGGCGCCGTGGTGATTCGGTTCAGCGCCTTGGCGAGCGGCACCCCTGCTTCGTCGGCCCACTTTACCGTCAGCGACAGGAACAGCTCCAGCCCGGTCGCACCGGGCGTGGCCTCGGCGAACGGCAGCAGCTTTTCGTCGTCGTCGACGGGCGTGTGGTCGGAGCAGATCGCGTCGATCGTGCCGTCGACCAGACCCGCGCGAATCGCTTCGCGATCGCGCTGTTGACGCAACGGCGGGTCGAGCCGGAACTGCGCGTCGAAGTAGCCGATGTCGAGGTCGATCAGATGCACGTGATTCACGGTGACGTCGCACGACACCGGCAAGCCCTCGGCCTTCGCCGCGCGCATCAGCGCAATGCCCGCCGCCGACGAAACGTGCGACAGATGCACCCGTGCACCGGTCACGCGCACCAGTTCGAAGATGGTGTGCAGCGCGATGGTTTCCGCCGACACCGGCACGCCCGAGAGCCCCAACCGCGACGCCAGCGCGCCGCTCGCGGCCACGCCGCCCTTGCCGAGATAAGCGTCCACGGGACGCAGCCACACGGTGTAATCGTAGGTCTTCGCGTATTGCAGCGCGCGCATCAGCACCTGAGTGTCGACCACCGGCACGTCGGCCTGCGAAAAGCCGATGCAGCCCGCTTCGGTCAACTCGACCATCTCGGTGATGACCTGCCCCTTGAGGCCGACCGTCAGCGCACCGAGCGGATACACGTGCGCCTGATCCAGATTGCGCGCGCGGAACTTGAGCATCTCGACGAGGCCCGGTTCATCGAGCGTCGGATCGGTGTCCGGCGGACACACGAGGCTCGTCACACCACCGGCGAGTGCCGCGGCCATTTCGGATTCGAGCGTCGCCTTGTGTTCGTAGCCCGGCTCGCGCAAACGCGCCGAGAGATCGACCAGACCCGGCACGACACACAGGCCTTTGGCGTCGATCGTCTTCGCCGCGTTGAACTCCGCGGGCGCGTTGCCGATGGCGACGATCTTGCCCGCTTCGATAAAAATGTCCTGCTGCTGTTCGGTGCCCGCTGCCGGATCGATCAGCGTGCCGCCTTGAATATGAATCTTCATGCGCTGCCTTATGTTCAACCTAACGTTCAGCTACGTTCCGCGCAATATGCCGCGTGTTCGTACTGTGCTTTCGCGACGCGCGCGCCGTGCCATTCACGATCGACGCCGCGCTGCATCTTGCAAGATCAATCGTGGTTGCCCGCGACGATCCCCATCACCGCCATGCGCACCGCGATCCCGAAGGTCACCTGGTTCAGAATCACCGATTGCGGGCCATCGGCCACTTGCGAATCAATTTCGACGCCGCGGTTCATCGGGCCCGGGTGCATCACGATCGCGTCGGGCGCGGCGAGCGCGAGACGCTCCGGCGTCAAGCCCCAGCTCTTGAAATACTCCTGTGCCGACGGCAGCAATGCGCCGCTCATCCGCTCGTTCTGCAGACGCAGCATGATGATCACGTCGACGTCCTTCAGACCTTCGTCGAGGTTGTGAAACACGCGCACGCCCATCTGTTCGAGGCCGCCCGGCAACAGCGTGCGCGGACCGATCGCGCGCACTTCCGGCACACCGAGCGTGGTCAGCGCATGAATGTCCGAGCGGGCGACCCGCGAATGCAGAATGTCGCCGACGATCGCCACGCGCAGCTTCGTGAAGTCCTTCTTGTAGTGGCGGATCGTGTACATGTCGAGCAGCCCCTGCGTGGGGTGCGCATGACGGCCGTCGCCGGCATTGATCACGTGCACATGCGGCGCGCAATGCTGGGCAATCAGATAAGGCGCGCCGCTCGACGCATGGCGCACGACGAACATGTCGGCATGCATCGCCGAGAGGTTGTTGATCGTGTCGAGCAACGACTCGCCCTTGCTGGTCGACGACGCATTGATGTTCAGATTCAGCACGTCAGCCGACAGACGCGTCGCGGCGATCTCGAAGGTGGTGCGGGTGCGCGTCGAGTTCTCGAAGAACAGGTTGAACACCGACTTGCCGCGCAACAGCGGCACCTTCTTCACCTCGCGATCGGTCACGCTGACGAACTGGTCGGCGGTGTCGAGAATGTGATTGACGATCGCCTTCGGCAAGCCCTCGATCGACAACAGATGTTTCAGCTCGCCGTTTTTCGTGAGCTGTGGGTTGCCCTTCAGGAAGCCATAACGGAAGCGCTCGGTGGCGCTGTCGGCGGAATCCTTGGGAGCCTGGGAGGCGGTGTTCATGGTGTACCTGCTTCAAATACGGGCTTCAACGTGATCGGTGTCGATGCTGACTGCGTGTGACGATGCCAAGCCGGCTTTCGCGCGCGATGCCGCGGCGACCGGCTCGAAAAATCTCTCTTGTGTGGCGTGTGATGGCTCGATGCGATGCGCCGATTGCGACGGACTCGCTGCGCGCCTGGCGCATCGTGCCGTGTTCAATCGACGCGTGCTTCAGTGTGAAAAGTGAAACGCGGCTGACCGGGTGCGCCGCCTGCTTCAACGCTTTCCGAGCGGGCCAGCACGAGCGTGGCGTCGGCGGGAATGTTCACCACGCCGCCGACAAAGCGCGCCGCCACCGGCAATTCGCGCCCGCCGCGATCGGCGAGAACCGCCAGTTCGACCGATGCTGGGCGGCCGTAGTCGTACAGCTCGTTCAGCGCCGCGCGAATCGTGCGGCCGGTGTACAGCACGTCGTCGACCAGCACGATACGGCGGCCGTCGACCGAAAACGGCAGCGAGGTCGGGCTCGCCTGCGAGTGCAGGCCTTTCTTCGCGTAATCGTCGCGATGCAGCGCGACGTTCACCACGCCGAAGCTCGGCAGGTTCAGGTCGCGCGCCAGCCGCTCGGCAAGCCACGCGCCGCCGCTGTAGATGCCCGCCAGCACCGCGCCTTCGGCGCCGTCTTGCCCGCCGCCGAGCTGGTCGCCATACACCGCGCGAATCTGGTCGAGCAGCGCGCGATAAAGCGCTTCGGCGTCAATGGAACTCATGATCGTCGGAAAGTCCGTCTAGATATTGCTGGAGGATGATGCTGGCGGCTTCGGCGTCGAGCATGTCGGCGCGGCCGTTGCCGGCGCGGATTTCCGCCTTCGCCTCGACCGACGAATAGCGTTCGTCGATCCACGTGACCGGCAATTTGAACCGGCCGTTCAGCTGATTGCCGAAGCGCTTCGCGAGCTGCGTCATTTCGTGCGGCGTGCCGTCCGGATGCATCGGCAAGCCGACCACGAGCGCGTCCGGCTTCCATTCGGCGATCAGTTTGCCGACCGCCTCGAAGCGGTATTCGCGGCTGCGGTTCTGCACGATCACGAGCGCCCGCGCGCGACGCGTCAGCGAATTGCCGACCGCCACGCCGATGCGTTTTTCACCGTAGTCGAACGCAAGCAGCGTCGCCTCACGTCCGGCCCGCAGGTTCATGCGTGACCCGCCTCGCCCGACAGCATGGACAGGTTGATGCCGAGCAAGGCCAGCGCGGCTTCGAGACGCTCTTCGGCGGGTACGTCGAAGACGATCTTCGGGTCGGCTTCGACCGTCAGCCAGCCATTCTTCGAAATCTCTTCTTCGAGCTGGCCCGCGCCCCAGCCGGCATGGCCGAGCGTGAGCAGGAAACGCTCGGGACCCGTGCCGCTCGCCACCGCTTCGAGCACGTCTTTCGAGGTGGTCATCTCGAGACCGCCCGGCACCGACATGGACGAGGTGTACGCGTTGCCGTCTTTCGGATCGTGCAGCACGAAGCCGCGCTCTGTTTGCACCGGGCCGCCGAAATAAACGGGCACATGGAGAAGGGGTTCGATCTCGAGCTTGAGATCGATGCGACTGAAGAGCGCTTCGAGGTCGATATCGGTCGGCCGGTTGATCACGAGGCCGAGCGCACCGCGCTCACTGTGATCGCAAAGGTAGACCACCGTTCCTGAAAACGTCGGATCCGCCATGTTCGGCATGGCGATCAGGAACTGGTTGGTCAGATTGATGCGATCGGTACTCTTGGACATAGTTCGGATTTTAGCAAAGACGATGCAGGATGGCGGGCTTTGAGCGTGGAACCGCGATGTGTGCCATGGAGCGTGCCGCGAGCCATCGACGGCGATTCAAGTTGCACTCTATCACGCACGCGGGCGCTCGCCACGGTGCAGGTTCGCAGGGTTTCGCGGCACGCGTATTGCGTGCCGCCGGGATATGTCATTGCGGCCCGTTGCGTCCGGCCGGCAGAGGGTCCGGCGGGCCGAATCCGCCACGCGTACTGTTCACGCGCCGCCCTGCTCGATCGAGCGCGTCAAGGCCGCCAGCGCGGTGTTGCCGCCGGGCGGCGCGACGCCCGCTGCAACCTTGTGCAACGTGGCACGCAAGGCCTCGGCGGCCTGCTCGAGCGTGCTCGCCGCCGGCGCGCCGACAATCACATGCGCACGCACCGCGGGCGTCGACACGCCGGCATGCGCGCGACGGCGCCACGCGAGCCCCAGCGCGTCGGCCAGCAGCGCCACGTGGCCGAGGCCAAGCGCGCACGCGGCGGAACCGAGCCGGTAGGCGGCATCGCCCGCCTGCAGCGCTTCGCTGGGATCGGCTTTCTCCGGCTGGTCGGCGGCGCGGGCGTGCTCGGTCAATGCGGAAATCGAGGCGTCCGCGGTTTGCAGAAAATCTTCGTACGCGTTTGCGTTAACCGCCAGCACGCCCAGCTCACGCGTCAGTGCACTGCGCGTGGCGCTGATCGCCTGGGCCTGCACTGCGCCCGCTTCCCAAAGCATTTCGGATGCCTGGGTGCCCGCGACGTGCCAGTCGACGGTCAAACCGTAGTCGTGCAGCACTTCCACCTGGTCGGCGTCTTCCGCTGCGGCGCCGAACAACGCGTAGTCGCGCCACAGCAGCGCGAGCGTCGCGCGCACGAGGGAGCGCGGCGCAAGTTCGATGCCGCGCGCATGATCGGCGAGCGCGAGGTTGCAACGGGCGTAGAAACGCCGCGCGTCGGTTTCCCCGGTGGCCCGGCCGCTGACCCGCAGAGCCTTGGCGCAGGCCTTGGCGAGGCGCCAGAAATCGTAAGGGTCCGGGCCGGCGAGTTCACTGAAAACGGCGTCCAGTTCGTCGAGCGCCGCATTGGTCACGGCCAACGCCGCCGCACTGCCGGAATCGGCCTGCGAGCGCAGCACCGGCAGCAGCGCGCGCTCATAGCGGGCTCGCAGATGAGCCAATTGATCGGCGGACTGCGCGTGTAGCGAGACCGGTGGCACCGGCCGCGCGGTCAACGCGAGATCTTCGAACGCGACGGTGGAACCGGGCGTGTGCTCCGACAGATGCGTGCAGAGCGCCCGGTAATGATTGAAGAGCACGGGCGAGCAGGACAGCTCGCGCAGATTGTGGCGTTCGAGCGCGGCGCGGAAGTCGCGCAAGGCCGCGCCGAACACGGGCCGCGCGTTGACCGCGTCGGCCGGGTCGCCCTCCAGGAGCGGCGACAGCCGCACCAGCGCGTCAGCAAAGCGCTGCGCGCTCAGCCAACCGGCTCCGCGCAATGCGTGCGACGCACGCAGCAACGCCGAGGTGCTCTCGCTGTGCTGTTCGAATGCCAGCAGCGCCTCGGCCAGCGCCAGTTCGGCCGGACGTACGGCGCCGCCGCGCGGGTTCGGCAAGGCATCGAAGGAAACGGGTGCAGCGGATCGAAGAGTCATGGGCAGGCGACACGAAGCTGACGGGCCGTCGCCTCGCGCCGCACGCAGACTGATCGGCTAACGCGCGAACCGGCGACAGGACAATGACAGACTAACGTTGCGACACGGCACGGCCGAGGATGTTCCGCGTCGACGCGTTGGGGCAAACTTCAGAGCGCACCGGGTGCGTTCGATCCGGCGCGCCACGCCGGCTGCGAAACACCATGCCAATGCCGCGCCGCAGGCATGCGGCACGGCCCGCAGCCGGCATGCCGGCTGCTCCCGGACTTCAGATCTGGACCATCTCGAAGTCTTCCTTACGCGCGCCGCACTCCGGGCAGGTCCAGTTAATGGGGACGTCTTCCCAGCGGGTGCCCGGCGCAATGCCTTCGTCCGGCAAACCGGCTTCTTCGTCGTAAATCCAGCCGCAAATCAGGCACATCCAGCTTTGATATTCCATTCTTGTGTCGCGTCGTAGAGTCCGTGGAAACGGGAGCCATGATGGTACCGTGTTGCCGCCCCAATGCCTAGCAATCAGCAACGCGCAATCGTAGCGTGCTACGGCCTTTGGCTATGCAGTTTGCGTCGGCCGGCACGGTGGTTGCGGCGCCATGCCGCGCGCCGGCCGCGGCTGGCTTGCTGCAATGCATCGCGAGATGCGAAAAAACGCCCTCGCGACGGTTTAGGCCGCATAATTGAGTCGATTGCGCAGTCTCTGCGCCTAAATTTAGCTCCTTTCTGTCAATCTTCATGCCCAGCGACACGCCTCCGATCGTCCTCACCTTCGGCCTTTCCGATCCCACTGGCGGCTCAGGCCTGCAAGCCGACCTGATGACCCTTGCCAGCATGGGCTGTCATGGCGTCTCCGTGCTCACGGGCTACACCGTGCGCGACTCGGCGAGCTGCGACGAAGTCACCGGGCTCGACCCTGAAGTGGTCGCGACCCAGGCGCGGATGCTGCTCGAAGACATGCCGATCGCCGCGTTCAAGGTCGGCGCCTGCACCCGCGCGGAAGTAGTGAGCGCGATTGCCGAAGTCGTCGCCGATTACGACGACATTCCGCTGATTCTCGCCCCCGATTTCACACTCGACGACGAGCACGTGCTGTCCGCCGACGAACTGCGCGAAGCGATCGCGGATCTGCTCGCGCCGCAAACCACGTTGCTGGTCGCCGATTCCGCCACACTGCTCGCGCTCGCGCAACCGGACGGCGACGCCGAAGCGCCGAGCCTCGACGCCGCCATCTCGCATCTGCTGTCGCAAGGCTGCGAATACATTCTGTCGACGGAAACCGGCACGCACCGGCACGTCAATACGCTGTTCAGCGAAGACGGCCAGTTGCGTCAGGACATGTGGGACCGCGGCAGCCATCGGATCATGGGCTTGACGGATACGCTGGGCTCGGCGATCGCCGCGTTGCTGGCCAACGGCCAGGAGCCCGCTGAAGCGGTGCGCGAGGCGCAGGAATATTTGTACCAGGCCCTGCGCAACGCTTTCCGGCCGGGCATGGGCGCGTATATGCCGGACCGGTTCTTCTGGGCGCGCAGCAGCGACGACGATACGCCGCCGACAGCCGGCAAGGATGCGGCGCCGGGCGAAGCGCGGCACTGATAGCTGGCGCGAAGCGCCGATCGCTTTCCCGGCGCTTCAGCCCGCAGCAAGCGCCCATAAAAAAACCCGCATTTCTGCGGGTTTTTTCTTTTGGGAAGCACGCCTCGCGGCGCACTCCCCCATGTGCTTCCAGCTGGACCTCGTAACGAGGCCCAACTGAAATTACATGTCCATGCCCATGCCGCCCATGCCGCCGGGCATACCGCCGCCCATCGGAGCATCTTCCTTCGGCAGTTCGCAGACAGCTGCGTCGGTCGTCAGCAGGAGACCCGCCACCGAAGCTGCGTTTTGCAGCGCCGTGCGCGTCACCTTCGTCGGATCCACGACACCTGCGTCAACCAGGTCGACGTACTCGCCGGTTGCTGCGTTGTAGCCATAGTTGCCCTTGCCAGCAGCAACAGCTGCCACCACGACGCTGGCTTCTTCGCCACCGTTCGTGACGATCTGACGCAGCGGCTCTTCCATCGCGCGCAGCACGATCTTGATACCTGCGTCCTGATCGGCGTTCAAGCCCTTCAGGCCGGCGATTGCCGTACGTGCGCGGATCAGCGCGACGCCGCCGCCAGCAACGATGCCTTCTTCCACAGCTGCGCGCGTTGCGTGCAGTGCGTCTTCGACACGTGCCTTCTTTTCCTTCATTTCGACTTCGGTCGCAGCGCCGACCTTGATCACTGCAACGCCGCCTGCCAGCTTGGCAACGCGTTCTTGCAGCTTTTCACGGTCGTAGTCCGACGTTGCTTCTTCGATTTGCGTGCGGACTTGCTTCACACGTGCTTCGATGTTCGCACCTTCGCCAGCGCCGTCGATGATCGTCGTGTTTTCCTTGCCCACTTCGATGCGCTTCGCTTGACCCAGTTCAGCCAGCGTTGCCTTTTCGAGCGTCAGGCCGGTTTCTTCAGCGATGACTTGACCGCCGGTCAGGATCGCGATGTCTTCCAGCATGGCCTTACGACGATCGCCGAAGCCCGGAGCCTTGACAGCAACGGTCTTCAGGATGCCGCGGATGTTGTTCACCACCAGCGTTGCAAGTGCTTCGCCTTCGACGTCTTCTGCGATGATCAGCAGCGGACGGCCAGCCTTGGCGACTTGCTCCAGTACCGGCAGCAGATCACGGATGTTCGACACCTTCTTGTCATGCAGCAGCACGAACGGGTTGTCCAACACGGCAACTTGCTTGTCCGGGTTGTTGATGAAGTACGGCGACAGGTAGCCGCGGTCGAATTGCATACCTTCGACCACGTCCAGCTCGTCTTGCAGCGACTTGCCGTCTTCAACGGTGATGACGCCTTCCTTGCCGACCTTGTCCATGGCTTCAGCGATACGATCGCCGATCGACGAGTCGCTGTTTGCCGAAATCGCGCCGACTTGGGCGATTTCCTTGTTGGTCGTGCACGGCTTGCTGATCTTGCGCAGTTCTTCGATCGCCGCGAACACAGCCTTGTCGATACCGCGCTTCAGGTCCATCGGGTTCATGCCCGATGCGACGTACTTCATGCCTTCGCGGACGATCGACTGAGCCAGAACCGTTGCGGTCGTGGTGCCGTCACCTGCGTTGTCGCTGGTCTTGGAAGCAACTTCCTTGACCATTTGCGCGCCCATGTTCTGGAGCTTGTCTTTCAGTTCGATCTCTTTCGCGACCGACACACCGTCCTTCGTGACCGTCGGGCCGCCGAAGCTGCGTTCCAGGACAACGTTGCGACCCTTCGGGCCCAGCGTGACCTTCACAGCGTTCGCGAGGATGTTCACGCCTTCAACCATCTTGGCACGGGCGGAATCACCGAATACGACGTCTTTAGCTGCCATCTTCTAACTCCTTGAATTCTTTAAGATATGACCGGGAAAAGTAGCGACCAGCGCTTACTTTTGCACCACGGCCATGATGTCTTCTTCGCGCATCACGAGCAGTTCGTTGCCGTCGACCTTAACGGTCTGGCCTGCGTACTTGCCGAACAGGACGCGGTCACCAACCTTCACGTCGAGCGCGATTTGAGCGCCCTTGTCGTCACGCTTGCCCGGGCCGACTGCCAGAATTTCGCCTTGATCCGGCTTTTCTGCTGCGGCTTCGGGGATCACGATGCCCGACGCGGTCTTGGTTTCTTGATCCAGACGTTTGACGATCACGCGATCATGCAAAGGACGAAGGTTCATACATACTCCTCTCTTGATTGAGACTGAAGAACGCTGAGAAAACCCGGCTGGCTGAGCCAACCGGCGATGTTGTTAGCACTCTCGTGCAGCGAGTGCTAATTATATGGACGGGTGGTGACAAATTCAAGAAGGGATGCTGCTGTTGGGTGAGATTCACTCAACTTTGGACTTTGTTCACTTAAGTCTGAGCGCCCGAGCGGCGCCCGGCCGCGATCATGAAAGGAAATATCATTTTGAAACAACGGGTTATTGTTAAACCAGCTGTTCCACAATGCCGCGAGCGCAGTGCGACCGCGCGGCTTTTTCTGACCGCATCTGTCCGCGCGTCCGGGTGACTCATGCTAAATCCAGGGAAAACCCCGCCCCCGAGTGCAATCGTCAGTGACGTTCGGGCAAACGCGCGGCTATCACCGCCCTGCCCCAGAGACAAATTGTACGTTGTGTCTGTATTGGCTCGGTGTCACCCCTTGCTGACGAGCAAACAAGCGCGTGAAGTCCCAGGCGGGTCAAAGCCCAGATTGAGCGCAAGATCCTGAAGTGCCATTTCCTGCTGCGAAACACTTTGAATCGACAGATCCATCCGCAGCATGCTGCCGAATGTCGCCGGCGTCATGCGCTGCGGGCGTTCCTTGAGAATGGCTATGCGGAAAGCTCGGTGAACCGGATCGCCGCGGAAGCCGGCGTATCGATCAAGACGCTCTACCGGCACTTCGAGAGCAAGGACGAGCTGTTCAGTGCGGCGATGGAAGCGGCCTGCTCGACGACCGGCACGCAGTCCGGTTCGGCAGAGGGAGTCGCCGAGCTTGGCGAGCCTGATTGGTTTAGCGAACCGCCGCCCGTCGCGTTGCCGATCGCGGGGGCGAATATCTTCGGCACGCGCTTTCGGAAGAACAGTTGGCGCTGTATCGCGTCGTGACCCGCGATGCCGCTCGCTTCCCCGAACTCGCGCGCCGCTATCGCGAACAGGTTGCGGGTGCACGCGACGCGCTATTCGCGAGCTATCTTGACCGATGGTTACCTGTCACAGGCTGGAAAGGCAAAGACAAGTATGGTGCCGCGACAACCTTCGCGGCACTCCTTAAGGCCACGCTTTTCGACGAGGCGCTGTTTGGCGTGAAGAGCGCAAGCGAGGAAGAAATTGCATCGTGCGCGAGGATCGCGGCCGTCGAGATGATGGTTCTCATCGAAGCCGGTCAGTTCTAATTCGTTCCGCTGATTTCAAGCCGCGATAGATTCGAGGCATTGCGGAACATCGAGTGTTGACCTGCCTCGCCGGCGGCGCGATGGAACAGCGCGCCGCTGCGGTCAAACACCATTGCCGCAATGCCGTGAACAGCGCCGTTCGCGACAGCATCGTCGAGCAACGGCTTGATGGCCGAATCGTTAAAAGTCCTGATTGGCTCGTGAGTTCGTAATGGAGAATCCGTACGCGGGCAAGCGGGCCGATTTTGCGATTGACGGGATCACGCGCTCGATTGAGATCGTATCGACGCGTATCAGGACTTCGTTAGCCCCGAAGACCGCGCCGGCGACATCTTCATAACGGAAGATCTGCGGTCCTCTATTCCGAGAGCAGACGACGGCTTCCGTTTCTCTTGCTCTCGTTGACAGAGAAAATCGGATCTACTGCGCAGGCGCCGGCACAGGCACGATCGACGCAATCCGCCAACCTTCCGGGGTTCGGACAGCGACTTCATAGACGAGGAACGGAGCGCTCCTCGCCGACGCTTCCGAAGCGCCAAGGGTAATCTGCGTGGGGGCGTACAACTGGGCGACGTCTGCGGTCAGGGGAACAATCTTGATGCTCTCGACGTTCGGCTCGAACTTCCACACCCCTTTGAAGGTTTCCTTGAAATGCTCGATGAGCGCGGGCTTCCCCCAGAACTGATAGGCGCGAGCCACGAATGCGATCGGGTCGGGTTGGCCAGCTGGCGCGGATGCCAGTACGCGCTCGAACGCGACAATGTCATGCGCCGTAGCGGCCGCTGCCTGGCGGAGAAAGACGTCTTTGACCTCTTGGCTGTCTTTCTCCGTGAAACGATGCGTGGCGGCGGCGTATGCAGTCGCATTAGCGGCCGCAAGGACCACAACCGCGAAGAATGAAGCGAGTGTTTTCTGTATGCGCATGTGCATCTCCCATTCACTCGGCAGGAACGGGAATTACCGCCGAGATCTTCCAACCGGATGGCGTCCGGATCGCAAACTCGTTGATCAGAAATGTCGCCGTTCTGGCGGGTTGGCCGGCTGCTCCGAGTGTGACGCGAGTCGGTGCATAGATCTGCACCGTATCGCCGTTCAACGGAATGATGCTGATGGCGCTCTGATCCGGTTCAACGCGCCACGTACCCGTGAAAGCCTTGCGGAAGTGCTCCATGACGGCATCCCTGCCCCAGAACCGGTACGCGCGAGCCACGAACGAGACAGGGTCTGGCTGGCCTGGAACGGCATGCGCCAGCGTGCCGTCGAGCGTGTCGATGTCATGGGCCGTTTCGGCGGCGGCCTGACGCAGGAACAAGTCATGAATCTCCTGCGTATCGCGTGCGGTAACTTCGGCAGCGTGCGCGGAACTCACGGCAGTCATCAACGAAAAGGAAAGAACAAAGAGGAGGTTGCGACGCACACCCAACGATCGAATATCCACGATATATAGTCTCATATGCCCGTATATGGAATTTTTTTGCGGCGGGAGAAAGGGATACTCTCGCCGCATGTCGCGGGGATCTCAATGCAGATGTGGCGCCCTTGACCTCAGAAAGTCTCTTGATCCATGGCCAGGTCCAGTTGCACGATTCGAGCCATGAATCGCCGCATCGCCAACGCGTCCTCCGTTCCAAATTCCTTTTCGAAGCGTGCTTGCGCCTTCTGCCAGGATGGTTTGCTTTGCGCCTCTATCTTGGCGCCCAACGTAGACAACGCTAGTTCTCGCTCCCGGCGATCTTCGCGCCCGACCTGAATCGTGATCAGCCCGTCGCGCTCGAGCGGGCGAACGTTGTGTCCCATCGTTGCCCGATCCATCGACAACACGTCGGCAAGCGCGGCCATTGTCGTCGGCCCGCGGCTGGCAAGGAGACTCAAGATCGTGTACTGCGTGGCCCGCAAACCGGTTTCCGCCATGCAGGCATCATAGAAGCGGGTCAAGCGCCGCGCGGCTTTACGCAGAGCGGTGTTGTTACATACACCAGGATTGATTGCCAGCCGAGACGCAGTCATGTTGGATCAAACGTTAAGATCTTGGAGAAAATATTATGGGCATATAAGACCATTGTCAAGCGAGTTCATGCCGGCCGATTAGCACAGAAGTTCGCTTAGCCCACACCTGGCCGGCCGCGTTCGCGACGACGGCTACGTTGCCCGATCGAACTTGTGTGCAAACCGCTCCGTTGCCCATTCGATAAAGACGCGCAACCGCTGGCTCATATGCCTGTCTGGCGGATACACGAGGAAGAAGGGGTATGGATCCGGTTGCCACGCCGACAGAACAGGCAGGAGTTCGCCACGCGCGATCGCGTCCCTCGCGGCAAACGAGAAGGTTTGAATCACGCCGAGACCGGCCAGCGCAGCCGCGACATGGGCGTTGCTCTCGTTCACCCCCATGCCTTGTAAGCTGCCGATTTCGATTCGCTCGCTGCCCTTCTGAAAACGCATCGGCAACACGCGTCCCGTCCGTGCAGAAACGTAGCTCACGATCCGATGGCCGCTTTTAAGCTGGTCGGGATGCATCGGCCTGCCGTGCTGCTTCAGATAATCGGGCGTCGCGCATGTCACCCACGATGCACGGCCAAGCGGACGTGCGACTAGCGAGGGCTCGTCTACGCTGCCGCCGCGGACGACACAATCTACGTTCTCGCCAATGAGATCGATCTGCCGGTCGCTCACGCCGAGATCGACACGAATGTCGGGATATCGCGCAATAAAGTCGGGCAGTGCGGGGATCAACACGCCACTTGCGTTCGCCGAGCCGATGTCGATGCGCAACCGTCCGCGCGGACGCTGATGTGCGCTGGCGAAACCCGAGTCGATGTCCTCGAGTTCCTTCAACACGCGCGAGGTGCGCTCGTAGTACGCGGCACCCTCGGCCGTGACAGTGACGCGTCGCGTCGTTCGTTGAAGCAGTTTGACGCCGAGATGCTGTTCCAGTGAACGCACGAGTTTGCTCACCGTGGCGAGCGGCATCTCGAACGAGTCGGCGGCACGGGTGAATGCGCCCGCTTCAACAACACGGGCGAACACGCGAATGGCAAGCAGTTGGTCCATGTCGATTATCTATCCACGTAGATAAAGTTATCGGCTTTACGCACTTTTTCAATAATCTCCTGCTTTGTACAGTAGCGCTCACGTCTTTGAAAAGGAAGTTGATCGTGACTACGAACGCACTTGAACGACTGCTTGCGCCTGTTCGCCTCGGCAGGCTGGCACTGAAGAACCGTCTGGTCATGGCGCCGATGACCCGCAGCCGCGCCGGGTTCGACGGCACGCCGGGAGAGTTGGCCGCCGAGTACTATGCGCAGCGCGCGAGCGTCGGCCTGATCGTGACTGAAGGGACTCAGCCCTCGGACGATGGGCAGGGTTATCTCGCCACGCCGGGCATCTATTCCGACGCGCATGTCGCCGGATGGAAGAGGATCGTCTCTGCCGTGCATGATCGCGGTGGCCATCTCTTCATCCAGCTCATGCACGCGGGGCGCATGTCGCACCCGGAGAACACGCCGCATCATCGCCAAGGCGTCGCGCCTTCGGCCATCGCGCCCGCTACGCCGATGTTCACGGCCAAGGGGATGCAGGATATTCCGGTACCGCGTGCGCTGACGACCGAGGAGGTGCGCCAGACCGTGGCCGACTTCCGTTTCGCGGCACGCCGCGCGATCGAGGCAGGCGCCGATGGCGTCGAGATCCATGGTGCGAATGCCTACCTGGTCCATCAGTTTCTCGCGCCAAGCGCCAATGCCCGCACCGACGAATATGGCGGCTCGATCCAAAACCGCGCCCGCTTTGCCATCGAGGTGGCCACTGCTATCGCCGACGAAATCGGAGCTGACAGGACGGCCATTCGCCTGTCACCCGGCATGACGCGGTGGGGCATCGACGAAGGCGCCGAAGGGCCGGCGCTCTACCACTATCTGGTGGCTGAACTGGACAAGCTCGGTCTGGCGTACCTGCACATCACGCATCAGGGCAATGAGCCGCTGGTCGCTGACATTCGCAAGCTTTGGACGGGCGTCTTGATCCTGAACCGGCCGGGCCGCCCCCGCGACGAGCTTGGAGCCGATGTAGCCTCGGGGCTCGCCGAGCTGGAAGCCTATGGCCAGATGGTGCTGGCCAACCCGGATTTCGTCGCGCGCCTGAAGACCGGCGCACCGATGAACGCTGCGAACCCCAATGCCTTCTTCGGCGGCGACGGGCGCGGCTATATCGACTATCCGGCGCTGGCCGAAGCCGTCGAACCCTGAGGGAGTGCGCGTTACCAATCACGCCGGACGCGAGCCTGCTTCGCATCATTGGCAAGATGCGGCTCGCGCCGGCAGTCCCGGTCGACGGCGGTGCATGAGCCCGGAGTCAGTGCTAAACCGACATACCATCACACGACACACAGTCAGTCACTCGACCATGATCAAGGCAAACCACCTTGTGTACTTCGCCTGCATAGTCAAGCACAGAAGCTTCAGCGCAGCCGCGAAGGAAGTCCGCGTAAGCAAGTCGACGTTGAGTCGTGCCGTCATCGACCTGGAACAGGCGCTTCGAGCATCACTTCTCACGAGAACGAGCCGGCGCGTGGATGTCACGCCCGCGGGCGAGCGGCTATACGCCCGCTGCCGCGCCGTGTACAACGCCGTACTGGCGGCGCAAAAAGCCCTCGAAAATATCGAGGCGGAGCGCAATATCACTCCAACCGCTCACCGGGAAACCAGTGCCGTTGACCAATGAGGCGGATGACCGCTATCCGCGCCGTAACGACATTTGAGTGACTACTCACGTCGTGCTTCGCGGCTCCTGAATCATCTTCCAGCCGTTGCCGGCGGGGTCGCGGAAACCGGCGTCGACGCTGCCGAAGCGATCGACCGGCTCCTGGGTGAATTCCACGCCACTTGCCTTTAGCCGGGCGTAGCTGGCGCGGCAATCGGACACCACGAGGACGAGAGGCGGCATGGCCCCCTTTGCGACCATCGCGCGCAGGGTCTGCGCGGTGGCATCGTCGTGAATCGGCGGACCGGGTTTGAACAGTCCGAGCTGGAACGAGGGTTGGTCCGGATGCTGGACTGTGAGCCACCGGTAGGGACCGTTGACCACGTCCGTATGAACGCGGAATCCCAGTTTGTCGACGTAGAACTTGAGCGCTTCGTCCTGATCGTCGACGTACAAGCCGACCACACTAATACCTTGGTTCATGACACCTCCTTGGTTGATGGCCGGAATGTACCTTTGGCCACGCGGCGGCGCTTCTCCAAAACTGCGATGGTGAGATCGGGACGCTGCGCGGCTTTCAGAACGCAGGCGGGCACGCGGTCGAGCTGCTGCATGGCGGCCTGCGCCTCCCGGCGCATGGCACTGGGGCTTCGTCCCGTGATGTCGCGGAAGATGCGGCCAAAGGTACCCAGGCTCTCCCAACCGGTGGCGAACGCTATTTCCGTGATGCTGAGCCCAGTGTCGCGCAGCAGGGTATTGGCCTGCTCGATGCGCCGCGTCAGCAGGTAGCGATGCGGCGGGATGCCGAAGGCCCGCTTGAAGGAGCGAGCGAAATGGGCCTCGGAGACGCCACTGACCGCGGCCAGGCGTTCGACGGGCCAGGCCTCGTGCGAGGCGGCATCCATTCGGTCTTTGGCGCGTAGCAGGCGGCGCAGCAGGGCCGGATCCTGCAACGGGTCGACGACGGCCGGCGCTGGCGACGAGGCAGGCGGCTGATTGAATTCGGCCATGATCATTGGTCGGCATCCTCGGCTGCAAGGGCAGCCCATCGAAGAATGATTCCGAAACCTCTTGATACTTTCATCGGTCTGCGGCTAAAGCGAATCGGTCGGCACGATTGTCAATTGTTCGAGCAAGTCCGTGCGTTTAACGCGCGGCATCGATGAGATCGACAAACAAGTGCGACGCGTTCGGACCGCCTGTGATCGTAGCATTCCGGACCCGCACACAAAACCGTTCGTGGCTGACCAGTATCTCATCAGCCGCCTTGCTTCAGACAAACGGTTTGGGATTAGCGATATAGACGTCCGGGTAGTGACGCCTGCATGAAGCCATGCATCGCCAGCCGCGATCCGGCGCATTCGATCGCGCCTGCGGTTTCGCGATCCGGCGTGATCGACTGCCGACACGGCTCGTGTTCGATCAGTAGTGCTCTGTCGCTGCCGCGTTGCCGGTTGTGGGTGCGGGGCCCGCTGTCGTTACGCCGTGACTGTCAGCAACCGGTCGCGCGTCGGCGCCGCCCGGCTGCCCAGGGCGCAACAACAAACCGCCCAGCACACCCGCCGCCGCCGCGAAGATCGCAGCGACCAGAAACGCCACGTGATAGCCGCTGTTGAGCGCCGCCGTGACGCTTTCGGAAGCCTGCAGCGCGTCGCTGCGCGCGGCGGCGAGACTTGCGAGCACCGCGAGGCCGAGTGCGCCCCCCATCATCAACGATGTATTGACGATACCGGACGCGAGGCCCGAATCGCTCGGATCGACGTCGCTCATGGCCGCCAGCAGCACGGCATTGAATGCGATGCCCGCACCGAAGCCGAACAGGATCATGCCGGGCAACACGTCGAGCACGAAGCTGCCGGTCATCGGTGCCCGTGCGAACAGCGCGAGGCCACACGCCGCGACGAGCAGCCCAACGGCAAGCGGAAGGCGCAGACCGAAGCGCATCACCACGCGCGCCGACAGCCCCAGCGAAAAGAACGCCATGATCAGACTGGCCGGCAAAAACGCGAGCCCGACCTGCATGGGCCGGTAGCCAAGCACGCGCTGCAGATACAACGCGGAGATGAAGAACCACGCGAACATCGCCGCCGCCCAGAGTACGCCGACCACATTGGCAGTCGCGAGATTGCGCGAACGGAACAGGCCGAGCGGCATCAACGGATGCTGCACGCGCGCCTCGATAACGAGAAACACGGCAAACAGAGCCAGCGCGGCAAGCAGCAGGCCCAGCGTCTGCGCCGAGGTCCAACCCGCTTCATTGCCGTTCACGACTGCGTACACGGCGAGCATCAGCGAAGCAGTTACCGTCACCGCGCCGGCCACGTCTAGCCGTTCGCCATGCGCATGACCGCGTGCCGATGGCAAGAGCGCGACGCACAGCGCGTACACGGCAATACCGATAGGCAGATTGACGAGAAAGATCCAGTGCCAGCTCAGCAGGTTGGTCAACAGACCGCCGAGCAGTACGCCGATGCTGCCGCCTCCCGCGCAAACAAAGCCATACACGCCCATCGCTTTAGCACGCTCGCCGGGTTCAGTGAACAGGTTCATGATGAGCGACAGCGAAACAGCGGAGACGACCGCGCCGCCCAACCCCTGCACGGCACGCGCGCATACCAGCAGGAGTTGCGAATTAGCCATGCCGCATACGAGCGACGCCAGCGTGAACAGCGTAATGCCGCCGAGGAACAGCTTGCGGTGGCCGTAAAGATCGCCCAGCCGCCCGCCAAGCAGCAGGCAGCCGCCGAAGGTCAACATGTACCCATTGACCACCCACACCAGCGAGGTTTCGGTAAAGCCGAGGTCCGCGGCGATCGACGGCAGTGCAACGTTCACGATCGTCGTATCGAGCACGATCATGAGCACGCCGAGGCACAGAACGATCAGCGCTAGCCAGCGTTTATTGCCGTGGATGGAATGGGTCATGCAGAGGCTCCTTAGCCTTGGTCAAACAACTGCAAGCGGATGCCGGCCATGCCGATACCACTAGAAGGCATCGGCATGACCGGTTCCCTTCCGGTTTCGATCAACGCTTGCTGAGCATCGCAAACTGCTGGCGCAACGCGTCCGCCATGTACGACCACGAACCTGCACCGTGACCCAGGAAGCAGGTAGGCAAGTGTGGAACGGACATGGCGGTGCTACGTCATGCAGCGAGTGCGGCGGTATCTTTCTTCGCCGAGGCAATGGCCCCATTGCGTGCCTCCTCACCCATCGCCACGCCCTCCGCGCGAATGAAAGTGATATCCGTGATGCCCAGAAAACCGAAGGCCGCCTTCAGATAGGTTTCCTGGTGATCGAAGAAGGCTGCAGGCGAGCCTTCGCTATAAACGCCGCCGCGCGACGAGGCGATGATCAGCTTCTTGCCGCCGCATAGTCCGACCGGGCCGTGCTCCCCGTAGCTGAACGTCTTCCCGGCGACAGAGATGCGGTCGATCCAGGCCTTCAGTTGAGAAGGCACGCCAAGGTTGTACATCGGTGCGCCGATGACCACGATGTCGGCGGCCAGGAACTCCTCGAGCGCGAACTGGCCCGCGGCGACGTCGGACTTCAATGCCTCGTCGACCGGCGCGCCTTGCGCGGCCGCGAGGTGTGCGGCCGTCAGATGGCCGATCGGTGTGACGGCCAGGTCGAGATGAGTGACAGCAAGGTCGGCATGGCGGGCCCGGAAGGTTGCGGCAACCTCCGCCGACAGATCACGACTGACCGAGCCTTGCCCGAGGATGCTGGAATCTACGTGTAGCAGTTTCATGCGAAATCTCCGAAGTGGCAGACGATGCGTATGCCGGAAACCCGCACGATAGGCTCTGACCTTCAATCTGGATAGCCTATATTTATAGATGAAACCCATCGCTCTGGTAGATACCTACCTCACTGAGTGACGCAGGCTGAGTGTGCCTTCAATGCTGGGCGAGCCGAGCCAAAAAGGCGTCGATCTGGTGTTCTTGCGTGGCCCAGGATGTTACCAGGCGAATCACCGAATGATCGTTATCCGACTTTCTCCAAACGTAGAAAGCAAAGTGCCGCGTCAAAGCCGAAATGACAGAATCGGGCAAGATTGCAAACACTTGATTCGTAGCCGTTTCCGCCTCGAGCGAGTAACCGCCGGACACGATCCCGGAGGCGAGCTTGGCCGCCATGGCATTGGCGTGTTTTGCATTTTCGAAGAAGAGATTCTTGACGCCAAATAACTCCTGAAACTGGATACCTAATAGCCGCCCTTTGGCTAACATGCCGCCGCGCTGCTTGAGGTGGAAAGCAAAATCCTCCGTCAACGCCGGATTGCAAACAACAATGGCTTCACCCAAAAGCGCCCCTACCTTGGTTCCACCGATCCAGAAAATGTCGACGAGCGAAGCAATATCGGCCAAAGTCGCGTCGCTCTTGCTTGACGCCAACGCCGCGCCCAAGCGCGCGCCATCGAGAAATAGAATGAGGCCTCGCTGCTTTGCTAGCGCCGAGATCTGCCGCAGTTCCTCGAGGGAGTAGACGGTGCCTGTTTCGGTTGCATTCGACAGATAGATAAGTCGAGGCTTTGCCATGTGCGGAAAATGAGCATTGCTGGCAAGCGCGGCCTCGATATTGGCGGGCGTGAGCTTCCCGTCTATAGCGGGAACGACGATGAGCTTGTGGCCAGTTGCCTCAATGGCACCGGCCTCCCTGACTACGATATGTCCCGAGCTCACTGCAATGACGGCTTCGTGCGGACGCAGGCAGCTGGATATCGAAACGATGTTGGCCATGGTGCCGCTCGCGACGTAGTGGATCGCTCCGTCGAACGTGTCCCCCAGGTGAGCCCTGATCCGGGTCGTCGCCTCGGCAGAGTACGAGTCTTCCCCGTAAGGTGCCTGTTGGATGTAGTTGGAGTCAGTCAGGGCACGGAGAATGTCGGGATGTGCGCCTTCGCTGTAGTCGTCAAGAAAGCTGAAAGTAGTCATTCGGTGTTTCTGCCTTGGATGGAGGCCGCCCAGGATGGGCGCGAGGCCAAAAACCGAAGACTACCGATCCGTCAGCGAAACGCCTTGTAAAAAATTGCTGCCCCGCCGTCAGAAGCGAGCGGGAGTCACGCCGTACGCCTCGCGAAACGCCCGCGTGAAATGGCTTTGATCAAAGAAACCAACGGCGTGCGCGATTTCGGTGATTGGCATGTTCCTATTCGCGTTGATCAACGCCATCGCCTTTTCCAGCCGCATGCGCAGTAACCAGGCGTGGGGCGTCATGCCGACAGTGCGTTTAAACAGTTTCAAGAACCGGAATCGAGCGAGGCCAACAAGAAGAGACAGATCTTCCAGAACGATTTTGTCGGCAAGATGCGCCTCGACAAATTCCCGAACAAGTCGCAGTTGTTCAGACGACAGAGCACCGGCGATAGTTTGGGGGGACGGTTGCTTCAAACGGGCGAACAGCGACTCCAGCAATTCCAGAACGTAGGTCTCGTTCATGATCGGATCGTTTATCCCGTGCCGAAGGGTGGAATGCATCTTGAGCAACTGGTCTGCGAGGCGGCCATCTTGCAGCACCACTGCGGCCTGCGAGGGGAAATAGTGCTTGCCCGTGATTTCCTCGCCGAAGCCATTCAGCAGTGCAGGCGATAGTCTAAATGTCTGAAGCGTGTACGACTCGTCCGCATCGGCGACTCCGTCGTGAACCTCGCCCGGAGGCATGAGCTGAATGGTGCCACGCGTGAGCAACAGCGATTCCCCACGGAACGATTGACGTTGCACGCCGCTGGCAACGAGTGCGATATGGCTGTCAAGATGATAGTGCGGCTCAAAGCGAAACTCGGCAAACCGAGCCGTGCTGAGGATCAAACCGGGGATGTCGGCTGAGTGACTGTATTGGACTTCTTCGGGCATGACTCACCTCCGGTTCGCCGCCGACACCTTGGAGACTAGCCCCGAAAGTTGCGCTGTGAGGCCTTCATTATCCCAGCTTCCTTTGGTCTGCACTTACGCTGTCAGATTTCGCGCTTTCATGTGATCTCCCGACCGAGCTGATTAGTCGATTTGTTAACGTAATCCGATTGCAGGCTTCTCCTTGGAAGTGCCTCCCGTCGACTCCTTCAACAAAGCGATCAATGCCCGCAGCCCGGCGGGAATATGGCGATTGCCAGGAAAGTACAGGAACAGACCGGGTATGAGCGCACACACAGGCGAGCGATGCGAAGGCGATGCATCACGACTGTTCAATATGTCCGGCTGCGCCTACCATTACGGTAATAGCAGTAGGGGAGGCGTATGGACAGCTTCGGTACCGATACTCGCTTTACGGGCTCGATCCCCGAGCTCTATGAGAGCCACCTTGTTCCGCTGCTCTTCGAACCTTACGCCGCAGATCTCGCGAACAGGGTTGCCGGGCGTCATCCGTCACGCGTGCTTGAGACCGCCGCCGGCACTGGCGCAGTGACCCGCGCGATGGCGCATGCATTACCCCTGAATGTCGAGCTGGTTGCGACCGACCTGAATCAGCCGATGCTGGATCGTGCGGCGGCCATCGGCACCCCAGGGCCGATCAAGTGGCAACAGGCGGACGCGACCCGGCTGCCGTTCGACGACGCGAGTTTCGACGTCGTCGTCTGCCAATTCGGGGTCATGTTCTTTCCGGACAAAGCGCGTGCGTTTTCCGAAGCTCGGCGCGTACTTCGGAACGGCGGCGTGCTGTTGTTCAACGTCTGGGATCGCATCGAGGTGAACGACTTTGCCAATACCGTCACGGCAACGCTTGCCGGTCTCTTCCCCGCGGATCCTCCACTTTTCATGAGGCGCACGCCGCACGGCTATTTCGACACGGAACTGATCTCACGCGACCTCGCGGATGCGGGCTTCAGCGCGGCGCCGCACTTCGAGACGATTGCGGCGCGTAGCCGCGCGACATCGGCTCGCGTGCCAGCCGTCGGCCTTTGCCAGGGAACGCCCTTGCGCAGTGAGATCGAGGCCCGTTCTGGCGGCGGTGTGGACGACGCTACTTCCGCGTGCGCCACTGCGATCGCCGAACGATTCGGCACGGGACCGGTGGACGGAAAGATCCAGGCGCACGTGGTCATCGCTCAGCGCTGAGAGGGCCCGGCATTGCTGCAGCCGGTTGCAAAGTCAAACGGCCATTCACGCGGCGACTCGCCTCCAACGGCTGCGAATCCGCGGACGCTACCTCCGTTATGTAAGCCCGTGTGACCAAAGCCGATACACAGACCAGCAGTACCAGTGCAGTGGGTGATCGCCACTAACCCAGCACAAAGAGGCATCCGCTCACGCATGCTGACCTTCGTTAGCGCAGCCTCAGACATCACTTCCGCTTGCGCCTCCCCTGCACTCCGAGCCCGAACCTCCAAATCCAGAATTGCGTCCTCCGAGTTAATATGGATAGCTGAATGACAACGTGAGGATAGTCTATGAATGCATCGGTTATCTCTGCCCTGGCTGCACTAGTCGGCGCCGCCATCGGCGGCATGACTTCGGTTCTTGCCTCGTGGTTGACCCAACGCACCCAGGTTCGCGCGGAGTGGCTAGCGCATGACCTCACCTGGCGGCAGGATCTGTACAAGGCGTTCATCGAGGAAGCGACAAAGTGCTATGTCGACGCGCTGCAACACAACCAGCCCGATCTCGCCGGGCTCGGCAACCTCTACGCGAAGATCAGCCGTATGCGCATCCAGTCGTCGCGCGAAGTCGCGGACGAAGCCGACGTGATCGGACGCAAGATCGTGGACACTTATCTCGCGCCAGACAAGTCCTTCATCGAGATTCGCGAGATGCTCGCGGCTGGCTCGATCGACATTCTCGGCAAGTTCGGCGACGTGTGCCGCGCGGAATTCGAATCGCTGCGCGCACAGCAGTTCTGAACAGAATACGTGCGCCGTTCAACGCGGCTTCAGTTCGACAGGCGGATCGGCGAGATAGCCGCCGCCGAGCGCCTTCGTCAACACAATCTCCTGACTGAGCACTTGACCCTTGAGCGTGAGCAGGGCGACCTGTTCCGCGACCACGGGCTGGCGCGCTTCGAGCGCCGCGAGCCGGCTCGTCAGCCCGCGTTGATAGTAGGCTTCGACACTGTCCCTCGTGAACGCGACTGATTCGATCCGTTGTTTCTGCAACGCAGTCTCCGCGTCGAGGGACTGCAGACGGCTGCCCGTCTGCGCGACATCGCGTACGGCGTTGAGAACGGCCTGGTTGTACTGCTCGATCAACAGGTTGCTGCCCTCGCGGGCGCCGTTCAGGTTCGCGTTGAGCCTGCCGCCGTCGAAAATCGGCAAGGTCAGGCCCGGAATCAGGTTGATCTGCTGGCTTGCATGCGTGAAGAGGTCGGCGAGGTGCAAGGCGTTGAAGCCGAAAAATGCCTTGATATCGAAGCTCGGATAAAACGCCGCCTTCGCCGCGTCGATCCGGTCGAATGACGCCTCGACATACCATCGCATCGCCTGCAGATCGGGCCGCCGGGCCAGCAGTTCGTACGAGAGCGTCGTCGGCAACGCCGCCTGCGAGCGCGGCAGCGCAACGGGTTCGATGGCGGGCAGTCCGGCGGGCCCCGCGCCGACCAGCGCGCGCAGCGATTCGCGCAACTGCTTGATCTGCCCTTGCGCCGACACGATCTGCCCTTCAATGGCCAGTTGCTGCGCGCGTGCCTCTTCGAACTGGGTGCGGGCTTCGAGGCCTCGCGCCGCTCGCCCTTCGTGTGCTTGCACCGCGAACTCCGCGATTTCATGCGATTCGTTCAGCAGATCGATGAGCTGATAAGTCGTTTGAATGCCGTAGTAAAGCTGGGCGACATCCGTCGAGATTTCGATTTCGACAGCGGACGTCTCGGCGAGCCGCGCATTGCTCACGCCGAGCGAAGCGGCGACCTCCGCGCGTTGCTTGCCCCAGATGTCCACGTCCAGGCTCGCGCCAAGCCCGACGACACCTTCCGTGTACCACGGCCCCGTCAACCCCGCAGCCGGTTCGTTCCTTGCGAACGGGCCGAGAAAGCCGTTCGCCGAAATATGCTCGCGATCCAGCGACGCCAGCGCCGCCACCTGAAGGTTGGAACCCGCTCTGGCAAGCTCCACATCCGACTTTGCTTGCGCGACGCGCGTGCGCGCGATGACCATGGTCGGCGCATCGGCGAGCGCCTGATCGATCAGCGCGTCGAGCTGGGCATCGCGATAGCGCGTCCACCAACGCGCGGCGGGCCAGCCGTCGCGTGCGAGGTGGATGTCGTCCGCGAGATTGATTTGCTCCGGCGCGATCTCGGTGTAGGGCGTGCCGTTGTGATGGATCAGCGCGCACCCCGACAGCACGGACGATATCCACGCGATGCATAGAAAGCATCGACGCCATCGCCAGTCGCACAAACCCGATCGCGCGTTCATGCTCGCACCGCCGGTGATGCCGGCACCGCGACCGGTGCGTCGACGCGCCAGTCCGGCAGCCCCGCGATCTGCCGCGACAGTTCGTCCGCTGCGGCGATGAGCGGCCGATCGGCCAGTTGAGTCGGTTCGACCGCTTGCGCAGCGACCTCGATGCGCCGCGGCGCGTGTGCATCGGGTGGGTTGGCCGCGAGTTCCTCCGCGTACCGGTTGAGTTCGGCGCTGGCCTGTTGCTGGGCCGCCTGCACTGCGTCGATGGTGTGTGGGCTCGACGATCCCGCTTGCGCCACGAGCGCGCTGCGCAACGCATCACCCGCAAGCATGATCTCGCGTCCCTGCGCGAGCACCGTTTGTGCGCGCAGTGTCAGTTGCGACTGCTCGCCTTCCTGCCAGGCGGGCTCGAGCGCGACACGCGAGAGCGTCGTCTCGCAATCGGCCAGCACGGCCCACGCCTGCAACTGGCGCTGTGCATACGGCAGATCATCCCCTTTCTCGGCGCCAGCCTGCGAGGGGCGCAACTGTGCTGCAATCGCGCGCAACAGGGTTGCGAGCTTCTGTCGCAGCACATCGCCCTCGCCCTCGCGCCAGAACGACATCTGCACGAAAGTCGCCACGCAAACACCCAGCAGAATGCCGACCATCCGGTCGCGGATTTCAGTGAGGTTCGTGGTTGGGCCGAACTCTCCGAGCAATGCAAGCGAGAACGTAAACATCACCTGGAGGCCGGCATAGCTGATCCTCTCCGAACCCGCCGTTATCCACGCCCCTACGGCAACGACAGGCAACACGATCAACAGCAGGCCAACGATGTCGTCGAAATGCGGAACGATGAACACGACCGTGAACAACGCCAGCGCGCTGCCGACGGCGGCCCCGGAGAGCCGCAGCAACGCACGCTGCGTCGATGCGCCGAGGCTCGGCAGCGCGACGATCAGGCAGGTCAGCATGACCGTGTGGACGCCCTGCCAGTCCACGGCGTTGTAGAACACATAGCAGACGAGAACAGCGAGCAGCGTCTTCAGCGAAAAGCGCGTGTACGCGGGATTGGTCCACGCGTCGGGCGCGACCATCGGTTCGCTCGCGGGTGGCTTACCGGCCGCGGCGGCACCGCTTGTAACAAGATCGGCATACGCGCGCAGCGCTCGCTGCGATTCGGCAGCAGCAGGAATCGCGTCGGCGGCATTGCGCTCTTCAGGTGTCGCCGTGCTCACGTAGCGATAGGGCTCGCCAGTCATGACCGAGTCATCGAGCGCGCGGCAGTTCGCACGCAACTCGCGCAACATCGCCAGTTGCGCTGCCGACACGCCAGGCCAACTGAGCGGCAGTTCACTCGCTCCGCGATAAAGCCGCGACACGGTCGCAATGCACGCAAGCTGTGATGCCTGATGCTCGCGATAGTTTGCATCACGCATCGTCGTGAACCGCAGCAGCTTCTGCAGCGTGAGCGCGCCTTGCTGGACGGCCGCCAGCGTGATCGGCGCGGCGCTCGCCGTGCCGTCGATCAGCTGCGTCAGGCGCGCGTCCAGCGTCACGAGTTGCCGATGGATTTCCGCCTTGAGTTGCAATTGCGGTTCGGCAGGCAGCAGCAAGGTATTGACCACGAGCGTCAGGGCGATTGGATAGTTGACGGCGATCCACACCCACAACACCGCGCGGATCAGCAGGTCGGCCTGATCGGTCTGGTCCACGAAACTCTGCACGTAGATCACGACGATCGCGACGATGAAAAACACCACGCCGATCTTGAGCACCCGGAGCAGGTACACGCTGCCAAAGAACATCAGACTCGCGATGACGATGCGCAGCAACGGATAGTCGAATGTAAACTTCAACAGCAGGATCGACAGGCCGATGGCGAGCGTCGAGCCGACCATGAACATCACGCCGACCAGCCGCGTGACCACCACGTTCGACTGCGTGACATAGAACACCACGAGTAGCGACAACGCGAGTTCGGGCACCTCGAGCGCCATCGACACGACGATCACGATGGCGCTCGTCAGCATGGAACGCAACATGACGTTCAGACGCCCTGGAAACGGTGCAAGCTCGCGGCTCAGGAAAGCGCCTGCATCGCGCAGCGTGACGGGCAGATAGTCGGCGGCGGTCATGGGTTCCTCAATGGTGCTCGCCGCCGTCGCCGCGCCCGGGTTCCAGCACGGCCACCGCCGACGTACCGACGCGAAACAGTTCCGGGTTCGGCTTGTCGATGCGGATCTTCACCGGGAAGCGCTGCGATACATGCACCCAGTTAAGCGTGCGTTGAATGCGCGGCAATCCGCCGGGCAATGCAAGGCCGGCTTCATCGGGCGCGATACCATAGCTGATCGAGTCGACGCTGCCCTGGAAACGCTGGCCCGTATCGCTCATCAGATAGACCGTGGCAGGCGTCCCCGCCCTGACGCCCTTGAGTTCGGTCTCGCGAAAATTCGCGACCACGTACCAGTGGCGCGTATCGATCAACGTGAAGACCGGTTTGAGCGCCGTGGCAAACTGGCCGGTCGATGTCTTCAATGACACGATGCGTCCGTCGAACGGCGCTCGCACCGTCGCATACTCCAGGTTCAGTTCGGCCGTCGCGATCTCCGCCATGACGACGGCGCGTTGCGCGACCAGCGCATCGACGCCGCTCACAGCCGCCGCCGCCTGCTGCGCCTGCAGTTGCGCGGCGTTGAGTTCGGCCTGCGTGGAGCGTTGCGCGGTGCGCGCACGGTCGACGTCTTCCGCCGATACATAACCGTGTGACAACAGCGGCTCCATGCGGTGCAGCGTATCGGACGCCTGGCCGGCTGCGGCTCGCGCGCGCTCGACGGCCGCACGCACCGACTGCGCGTTGTACTGCTGCGCATTGACCGTGCGCTGGGTCAGCTCGATCTGGCGGTCGAGCGCGACGAGGGACGCCTGGCCCCGCGCGAGCGCATCCTGGTACGGGCGCGGATCGATACGGAACAACAGATCGCCCTGCTTCACCGCCTGATTGTCGCGCACGGCCAACTCGACGATGCGGCCGCTGACTTCGGGCACGACGTCGATCGTATCCGCGTAGACATAAGCGTCGTCGGTGCGAGGCGCCCGGTCCCACACCCGGATGACGTAGACGAGCAGCAACAGCGTCACCACGACCATCACGATGGCCGGCCATTTTCTCTTCGATGTCCTGCTGGCTGGGGTCGCCATTCATCCACCCGACAAAAATTCAATGTTGGAAGAACATCAACCAGACAGCGAGCGCGAGGAATGCGACAAGCGTGGGATACACCACGGCGGAAGGTCCCATCAGATTGTCGGCCTGTAAGCGCTTGAGGATCAGATAGATGACGACCGTGAGCACGACGCCAGCGACGATACAGAACAGCCAGTCGGGAAAGTACGCGCCCAGCACGCCAATGGATGGCGAATTTGCGCACCCTGACATCGGAACCGCGGCAATCGCGGCCGCGCCGATTGCACGCTTTGAACATCTGCCTCTGGCAAGTGGCATGTGTCGTTTCAAAGTCGTCTCTATGGTTGAAATCAATGTTACGCCTTGCAGATACGACGATGCGTCTCGCCTCGGATTTCAGGTTTTGGGCATTGAGGGAAACGGCTTCGGGCGCACCGGAGATGTGACGCTTGCTTTGCATTTCCAACAAAGCGCCTTCATCCAAAGGCCTTCTGAAGAAACTGACAGCGCACCTTTCAAGATCGTAGCCTGTGGGCCGCCCGTCGACAGATGGCAGGCGCACGAAGCCGTCACAATAACGCCGAAAAAGGTATTCCGCATTACATGAATATGTAATGCCGCCGCCATGGCTCCTCTTCCTGGTCAAACTCTGACGCACTCCACATTCATGTAGTAGCGGCCCGCAAATGCGCTGACTATCATCAAGCCGGGGTCGAAAGTTGGCTCGAGAATCCGGCACGTCACATTGATTGCGCACGGCGTCTTTTTGTCTAATGAGAATCGAGGAACCGCATCATGCAAGCTCCCTTTGGAGAAGACAGAACGTGGCAGTCCGCGACGGCGCGCCTCTCGAACGAAAGCGAAATGCAACGGCCCATTGTGTCCAGTCGCGCGCGCCCGATGTGCGGCAAAGGCAAGTTTTCGAAATGCGCGATCCGGATTCTGGAGCGCAATGGACAGATCTCGGCAACCATTGCGTGGAGCGACGCGACCTCCTGCTGCTACGGCGAACAGACATGGCGGCGCTGCATCGCGAGGAAAGCCGGGGTTTGCGCACTGAGCGGCCAGACCATTGCAACCGGCGATGCCGTGTATCGACCCAGGCGTGGCCGACCTGCCCCACGAAACGTCGAAGCGATGATCCTGGCTACCGTCATGGACGCAACCCCCGTGGAGGAAACAGTCTGACAGATAAAATCCGGCTCTGCGTCAACAACGATAACGCCATGCTCGGCCGACGTATTTCATATCTATGTAATCCGAATCTTGTTCCGGTGTCCTGCCGTTACTCAAACAGTGTCGAGCGCCAATAGCCTGTCCAGGCTGATTCCAGATTCATGTAATAGCCGCGCTTCGCCACGCTCACTAACATCAAGAACCTGACATTGCGGACCGTTCAGATCAGCCACTACGGCTGGATGATTGCACCGCGCTCATCCGGACGTGTCTCTTTGGTCTCTCTGCGAAAGCATCGCACTCGTAGTAATTCATTCACCTATGGAGATGTGAAATGGCGACGATAGCTGCCGACTACATGGTTGGTGCACTAGTCAACGCGGGCGTGAAGCGCGTGTTCGGTGTCGTGGGGGATTCGCTCAATGGATTCACGGACTCGCTGCGCCGGGATGGTTCGATTGAATGGGTTCACATGCGGCATGAGGAAAGCGCGGCTTTCGCCGCTGGCGCCGAGGCTCATCTCACGGGGCAGCTCGCAGTCTGCTGCGGAAGTTGCGGTCCGGGGAATCTGCACCTCATCAACGGCTTGTTCGACTGCCAACGCAGCGGCGTTCCCGTTCTTGCTATCGCCGCGCATGTCCCAAGCACGGAAATCGGCATCGACTATTTTCAGGCGACTCACCCCGAAATCCTGTTCAAGGAATGTAGCCACTACGTCGAACTCGTCACCAGCCCGGACCAACTGCCGCAAATTCTGGGCCGCGCCATCCGGACAGCGGTTGCGCGTAAAGGCGTCGCTGTTGTCGTCATACCTGGAAATGTGGCGCTCGGACCTCTAACCAAACCTGTGCCGACCTGGAGCGCGCCTTCCGCTCCGGTGATTCACCCATCAAACGACGATGTGACGGAACTCGCAGGCCTGCTGAACCGTTCGTCGCGAGTGACGTTGCTGTGTGGGGCCGGCTGCAAGGATTCCCATGCGGAAGTCGTAGAACTTGCCCGCAAACTGCAAGCACCGATCGTGCACTCGCTGCGAGGCAAGGAATACATCGAATACGATAATCCATTCGATGTGGGCATGACGGGCCTTGTCGGTTTCGCTTCTGGTTATTCCGCGATGAAGAGTTGCGACATGCTCCTGATGTTGGGCACCGACTTCCCTTATCGACAGTTCTACCCGGAGAAGGTGACTATCGCGCAGGTCGATACACGCGCGGAAGCGCTCGGCAATCGATGCCCGATAGAGCTTGGCGTATTGGGAACCGTCAAGGATACGCTCAATGAACTTCTTCCCAAGATTCAGCAGAAAACGGACAGCAGCTTTCTGAATCGCGCACTCGACGACTATCGCAAGGCTCGCCAGAGTCTGGATGCGCTGGCGGAGCCGGAAGCGGGCAGCAGCACGATCCATCCGCAGTATGTGACGCGGCTCGTCAGCGAACTCGCGGACGAAGATGCGATCTTCTCCTGCGACGTCGGCACGCCCATCGCATGGACCGCGCGATATCTGAAGATGAACGGCAAACGACGACTGGTCGGTTCGTTCAACCACGGTTCGATGGCCAATTCGTTGTTGCACTCGATCGGCGCGCAGGCTGCTTTCAGGGACCGACAGGTGATCTCGATGTCGGGTGACGGCGGCTTCACCATGATGATGGGCGAGTTCCTGACGCTGATTCAAACCCGTTTGCCGGTCAAAGTCGTCGTGCTCAACAACGGAACACTCGGCTTCGTGGAAATGGAGATGAAGGCCAGTGGGTTCATCGATACGGGATGTGACCTGAAAAATCCGAACTTCGCCGCGATGGCCAACGCGATAGGAATCAAAGGCGTGCGCGTCGAGCATCCTGCGGAGCTGGAAGGCGCCCTGGCCGAAGCATTCGCCCATCCGGGCCCGGCTCTCGTCGACGTAGTGAGCGCGCGTCAGGAACTCGTGATGCCTCCCGCGACCACCACTGATCAGGCCTACCACTTTGGGCTGTTCATGCTTCGTGCCGTCATGGACGGTCGAGGCCAGCAGCTCATCGATCTCGCAAAGGTCAACCTGTTCCGGTAACGCGGTCCGCAAAACTCAACGGAAATCGAACCATGTCCAGCAAGGCCGTCAGCACCGTCAATGTTGCATCAGACCGCCAGCCCATCCACATGGGTTTCGTCATCGCCTGGCTTTTCTGTGCCGCGTTCTACTTCATGCAGTACATGCTGCGTTCGGCGCCGGGCGTGATGATACCCGAGCTGAGTGCGGCGTTCGCCCGCGATGCGCTGGGCGTGGGCGCGCTAGTCGGCCTGTACTACTACACCTATGCGCTGTTCTCGATCGTTTGCGGTGCGTTGCTCGATCGGCTCGGCGGCAAGGCGGTCATTCCGGGCGGCATCGTCCTCGTTGCCGTCGGCGCGGCGCTGTTCGGTCTGGGCAGCGTGGAGGCGGCGCAGGTCGGCCGCCTGCTGCAAGGCGCGGGTTCGGCGTGTGGGTTCATCGGCGCGGTGTATCTCGCCACGCACGGCTTTCCCCCGCGTTCTCTTGCGACGGCGGTGGGCTTCACTCAATGCTTCGGCATGCTGGGCGGCTCCGCTGGGCAGTTCGCCGTTGCCCCGCTGATTCACGGCCTCATCACGTGGCAAAAGTTCTGGTGGCTGTCCGGCCTTGTCATCCTTTTGATCGCCGTGCTGGTGTTCTTCGCGACGCCCGCAGTCCATGACGACAGCCCAGCCAACCAGGGCTCATGGATGAAGATGTTCGCGCCATACAAGGAAGTGCTGTCCAATCCGCAGTCGTATCTCTGCGGCTTCTGCGCCGGCCTGCTGTTCCTGCCGACTACGATCGGCGACATGATCTGGGGTATTCCGTTCCTGCACAACGGTCTCGACGTCAGCTATGCGGAGGCTGTCAATCGTGCGAGCATGGTGCCGCTCGGCTGGGTGATCGGCTGCCCGCTGTTAGGTTACCTGTCTGACCGTCTGGGGCGTCGCAAGCCGGTGTTGATTGCCGGCGCACTCCTGATGCTTGTGTCGGGCGCGGGCATTTTCTATCTGCCAGCCGGTGTGGCGCCGCCATATGTGCTCGGGCTGCTGCTCGGCATCGGCTCCGGTGCGGCAATGCTGCCCTACACGGTCATCAAGGAAGTCAATCCCGACAACGTGAAGGGCAGCGCCAGCGGTGCGATCAATTTCCTGGTCTTCACGTTCAGCGCCTTGCTCACGCCCGCGTACGGCAAGCTGCTTGCCCACGTCGCGAGCGGCGGCGCCATGGATCTGCCGGTGTTCCGCGCAGCCGGCTCGTGGCTGCTCGGTGGCATCGTGCTCGCAATGGTGCTGGCGATGTTCATGCGCGAGACCGGACCACGCGGACGTGCGAACGCGTGAGACTGTACGGCCAGGCCAGCGTTTTGTGATCCTATCCGAAGGATGGGCCGCCGACGCCGCGACGTCCGGGCGTTTGGTGGTGGCCGCAAGATTTCCGTATCGGGTCGGTGCTAACACGCATCAGGCGTCAGGCATCGAACGTGGTTGTCGACGACGTTTCGAGTTGCAGTTTGCCGGCCTGCCGGACGAGAGTGGCAAACGAATCCGCCTGCATTTTTTTCATGATGTGGCCGCGATGCACCTGCACGGTGTATTCAGTGATGCCAAGGATTGCCGCCGCCTGCTTGTTGAGCAAACCGCTTGCGAGTAGCGGCAACAGCTCCTGCTCACGAGGTGTCAGCGATTGATAGAGCGCTTGAAGCGTCGCTGCATTCCGCGCTTCCTCGCGAAGAACGTATGCTCTCGCGAGAGCCGCGTCGACCGCGCGCATCAATGCATCTTCATCGACAGGCTTGGTGAGGAAGTCGACAGCCCCGCCTTTCATGGCAAGAACCACGGACGGCACATCTCCCATTCCGGTAATGAAAATGACCGGAATGGGAGAGTCCATGCGAAGAAGCTTCTGGACTTCCAGGCCATTCATGCCTGGCATTTTCATATCCAGGATCAGACATGCCACCACATTTCGATGCGGTGTCTCCAGAAACGCTTTACCGGAGCTGAATGCCTGGACGTCTCTTCCGTTTGCGCGCAGCAGCGCAGAGAGTGCTTCTCGCACCCGGCTGTCGTCGTCCACCACATAGACCAGTTCGTTTGCGGATTCCATGGAACCCCCTGTAGTCAGGCAAACCTCCCCTAACGTCGGTACAGTCGATCTGCGATAGACGCGCAGAATGTGCCTCTCAGGCGGGCGTGCCGACGAGAAATTATAGCCGTGCGAATCGTTGCCCGGAAGCGTAGGGAGCCGCATCGTGCATTACATGATTATGTAATGTCAGCGCCGTATATGAAATTGTAGGCTGAGCGTTCCGCCTTGTCCGCTTGATTGGAAATCCCGATGCGGCGCACTCGGAAACACGTCGTTGCTATCAGCCCACTATGCTCTTCCAAACCGCGTCTTCGAAAAGCTTTGATCCCCAAATGCAAGCAGCGATTCGCCATGGTGTGACGGATCGCTGTCTCCTCGTATCCGTTTCGTGCGCACTGCACTGCGCGCGACCAGGCCTCGCACGTACTACATAAAACAACCGACGACACCCCCGCTCAATTTGCGCAAGGCACCATTGCGCGGGAAGATCCTGCCATTGGGGGAGACATGCAAAGTATCACTGTCCAATGTGCCGACGAACTCGGAGGTTGACATGCTTACCGTGTTGATACCACGTTCGTCTCGAGATGTTGCCCTAAGCGTCGCCGTATCCGGTGCGTCGGGCATGGCAGAATTACTAGAACCGGTTTCGGGCATCATCAGCCTCCTCTTTGTTGTCCTGATCGCGCACTTTTTCGGCAGGAGCTTCGGGCGTCTGGCCGCTGGGTTCGCCTCGCTTGGGATAGCCGGAATGGCGTTCACCGCCGGTCACCCTCCGCTTGCCTCCGGCTCTATCGCCCAT
Organism: Paraburkholderia sp. NPDC080076; assembly: GCF_050281145.1. NCBI lineage: Bacteria > Pseudomonadati > Pseudomonadota > Betaproteobacteria > Burkholderiales > Burkholderiaceae > Paraburkholderia > Paraburkholderia sp. NPDC080076. The sequence continues at coordinate 38,501 of NZ_JBNNWQ010000002.1, forward strand.
TCCGCCGTCGCAATCGCAGCGGCATGGCTTTGTGCCGAGCTGGCCTCCCGGCGCCCCCGGCAGCCTGACTCAACGGCCGGATCGAAGGATGGACAGTTCGATGAGCAACTCCGCCAACTGAACCAGACACTTCAAAGTATTAGCAGTCTTCTTCCCGGCCATGTGTGGACCGCGCTGCCCACTGGTCACATCGAATACCTGAGCCCCAGCCTGTGCGAATACACAGGCATAAAGGAAGCACACCACTGCGACTCTTTCCGAGCCGCAATCCACCCTGACGACCTGGAGACAAACGACCGATACTGGGGGGCGCTTCTGGCCGGAAACGACATGGGAGAGCTCGAGCTTCGACTCCGACGTACTGACGGCGAGTACCGGTGGTTTCTCTGCCGTGTCAAAACGATAAGAAACGAAAGTGGACGGCTACTGCGATGGATCGGTGTGAGCTGGGACATACACGACCGCAAGACCGCTGAATCCCTGCTTCGAATCGAAGAAGAAACCTATCGGCGCATTGTGGATAGTGTGCCGGCATGCGTATGTGTCGGTGGACCCACCGGCGAGCTTGTCTACGTGAATAAAGTCGGCGTCGCCGCGTTGGGACGACCGATGGAGGAAATAGTCGGCGACCGATGGATGGCTTACATTCATCCCGATGACCTGCCCGCCGCACGGCAGCAATGGAATGCGTGCATTGCCGCGCGTGAACCGGTCGACATTGCCGTGAGGATGCTGCGGCGCGACGGCATATACCGCTGGCAGCGTCTTCTCGCCGAGCCATCACGCTCGTCGAGCGGGGACGTCATCAACTGGTACCTCGTCGGAATAGAAATGGAGGAGACCATCAAGGCTCAACAGGCGTTGGCGGCCAGTGAGAAAGAAGCCCGAGAACTCCTCGATCGATTACCCGGCCGCTTCGCTACCCGGACAGAGCACGAGTTCGACTACGTGAGTCAGCAGATTCTTGAGGAAACGGGTACGACGCTTAAGGGCATACAGAATCTCGGCTTTCTGAGTTTCATTCACCGCGATGACCGCGACCGGATAGAGGCGGGCCATCGTCGCTCTCTTCAGGAAAAGAGCGCGCACGATACGACCTATCGATGGGCAGACCGCGACGGTAACTATCGATGGCACCACGCGCGCTCCGTTCCTTACTTCAACGATGACGGAAGCGTCTACAAGTGGTATGCCGTGACTGTCGACATTGACGATCTTTACAGGTCTAAAGAGGTGATCCACGAAAATGAGGTTCAACTGAACTGGCTGGCGGAAACCGTTCCTGGCCTGCTCTGGCGTACGGACTCCCATGGCCGCCTGCAATACGCCAACAAGCGCACTGAAGACTACACCGGGCTGCAGCTCGATGATTTGGTGGCGAACGGCTGGCTTCACCTGGTGCATCCGGATGACTCCGCGTCGACCGTTGAAGCCTGGCAGGATTCCATCGATAGCGGGAGGCCTTTTGACTGGGTCTATCGGCTCCGCGCGGCCGACGACACGTATCGATGGTTTCAATGCAAAGGCGCACCTATGCGGGGTGCCAACGGTGACATTTTGAATTGGTATGGGCTTTCGACGGATATCCACGACCGGCAGTTAGCCGAGGAGGCTCTTCGCTCGGAAGAGCTTAATTTGCGAAGGCTCGTGGACGCATTGCCCGTGATGATCTTGCGCGCCACACCGCAAGGAGATGTCGACCGGTGGAATCGACAAATGCTGAAGTTCATGGGCAAGGGCGAGGAAGAATTCGACAGAGAAATGTTACTTAACCTCATCCCCGAAGCTGACCGCCTTCGCGTCCGTTCGCGCTGGAGGCAAGCTGTCCAGGAAGGTGCGTCCTATCAGGACACGTACCAGGTGACGGGCGCCGATGGGAAACTGCGCTGGTATCTCGCGCGCGGCGAACCGTTTCGCGACGAAAGCGGGCAGGTCCTGCACTGGTACGGCGTATGTACGGACATCAACGATCTCAAGCAAACGGAAGCAGTGCTCGAACAGCGGGAGCACCAACTACACGAGCTTATCGAGACCATCCCGGCCATGCTCTGGTGCAATGACCCACAAGGCAGGCTCACTTACGTCAATCGGAAGACCTCCGAATTTGTTGGCCTGGATATTTCACAACTCGAGAACCTCGGCTATCAGAAGACCTTCCATCCCGACGATCTGGACAGCCTGCTTCAGGCGTGGACACACTCGATCGAGACTGGCGAACCGTACTGCCATGTTGCGCGGCTTCGCCGAAAAGACGGCGTCTATCGCTGGTACCAGAACACTGCCGAAGCAATGAGAGACGCCGACGGCAACATTGTTCAATGGTATGGGCTCAGTCTTGATATCGACGAGCGCAAGCGCGCGGAGGACCGGCTCAGACAGACTCAGGCTGAACTCGCGCGTGCAACCCAGATTGCCACGGTCGCAGAACTCTCGGCGTCGATCGCACATGAACTCAATCAGCCTCTCACGTCCGTTATCGCCAATGCGCAGGCTTGCAAACGGTGGCTCGCGGCGTCGCCGCCCAATTTGGGCGAAGCCAGGGTTTCCGTGGAGAGCGTCGTTCGAGATGCCCGTTCCGCGGACGAGACGATGCAAAGCATCCGCGCACTGTTCAAGCGGCAAACATTCCAGAAACGGGAACGGAATGTGAAAGACATGGTCCTCGAAGCCGTCCGTCTGCTACGGGAAGACGAAACCAGACGTAGCGCCGACATCGAGTTCGACTTGCCCGATGGCCTGCCTCCAGTGTTCGTCGATCAGATACAGATTCAGCAGGTTCTTCTTAACCTCATCACGAACGGCATAGAGGCCACGGAGAACTCGGGACGCACACCCAGGATTCTGATTGCCGCGAACCCGGTTGACGACCGGTCCGTACTGCTCGAAGTCATCGATAACGGCTCGGGCATCGTCGACGACGACAGCATATTCGACGCATTCGTCACGACCAAGTGCAAGGGGATGGGCATCGGACTTGCGGTTTCCCGTTCCATTATCGAGGCTCATGAGGGTCGGCTTACCGCCTCCAATAACGAGGGCTACGGAGCGACCTTCGGCGTCGTCCTCCCCGTCTTGCCTGTCCAGATTTCCCAACCGGAGGCGGGCGCGAGAGAGTGCAACCGGGCGACTTTCGCCATGCGTCCGCCGCCTGCTCCAATGCCCTCCGTCGCTTCAACCACAGAGCCTCGTCGACAAAAACAGACTTGACTCCAGATTCATGTAATAGCCGTCAGACATACGGCCAACTACCATCGAAACCAGGTAGAACACTGGAGCGACCACGGCTCGATGACTTCAACGCTGCTATCGCAGTCGCCGGTCTGCGCCGGTTATTGTCCCAATACAGCGGCCTCAAACGAATGGATATTTAAGCAATGATTCGCATTGGAAATCTGACTGTCTTCCCGGACCGGCGAGAGATATTCGTCGACGGCTCGCCTGTCGAGCTTGGCTGCAGAGCGATGGATGTTTTTCTCGTCCTTATCGAAGCAAACGGCGCATTGGTGACAAAGGAGAAGCTGATAGATCAGGTGTGGCCGACCACCATAGTCGTGGACAACAATCTTCACGTGCACATCTGCGGGATTCGTAAAATGATGGGCGAGGATCGTAAGTTGCTGGTATCCGTACCTGGCCGCGGCTATCGTCTGTTGAGACCGGTTCAGCTGCCGCATGCCGCCTCGATTTTCGTCGAATGTACTGACTCAAGGCGGGGTGCGCAGTAGTTTTTTCTCTTCGAGCGCGCAACTCGCCTGGCGCGACACGTCCCGCTCAAAACAACTTGCCGGCGCCTACAAATCTGGCAGCGCTTGTCCTAAGGCAGAGGTGGACCGGCCACCGACGCCTTCAGGCGATGCTGTCGAGCAGGTCCAGCAACGCGTCCCCATCGACAGGCTTTCTGAAGAAACCTAGTGCGCCTCTCTGCTGATAGTAGTTCTCCGTATGCTCGCCCGGCTTGCCGGTAATAATGATGACGGGCATTGCTGCGCCAGAATGAACCACACGCTCGAGCACTTGCAAGCCGTCGATGGGCCGCATTCCCAAATCCGTTATAACGCATAACAGCTCCAGATAGCCGTCTGAAAAGAAATCCTGTGCCGATTCGTAGAGCCGTGTTCCATACCCGCCTGAGGCCAACAGGTTTGCAAGAGAGGTCAGAACCCGCCGATCGTCATCAATCACGGCAACGGTTCGAACCGGAGGCGCGAGCATTTCTTTCCTCCGGGTCATGGAGTCTCACAGAGGTTTGGCGTTGGCGTCAGGCATCGAACGTGGTTATCGACGAGGCTTTGAGTTGGAGTTTGCTTGCCTGCCTGACAAGAGTCGCAAATGAATCCGCCTGCATTTTTTTCATGATGTGGCCGCGATGCATTTGCACGGTGTATTCGGTGATACCAAATCGAAAGGCTTTGTGAGGAAATCAACTGCCCCGTCCTTTATGGCAAGACCGTAGTTGAATGCCTGGACGTTCGTTCCGTTTGTGCGCAATAGTGCAGAGCGTGCTTCTCGCACCCGACTGTCGTCGTCAGCCAGGTAGACCAGTTCGTTTTCGGATTCCATAGAACCCCTCTGCGGTCAGGTAAAAACCTCTCCTAACTTCGGTACAGTCGATCTGCAGTAGGCCCGCTAAATGTGCTGCTCAAAGGGCGTGCCGATGAGAAATTATAGTCATCGGAATCGTCGTCCGGAAGTGTGAGGAGCCATGTCGTGCATTACATGATTATGTAGTGTCACCACCACGTATGAAGTTGTAGGCTTATTGTTTGGCCTCATCGGCCGCGGCGCATAGCGCCGGTTGTTCCAGATACACCATCTTCTACAGCGTAATCACGGCCGTCACCAGAGCCAAAGTAACTATTTATGCTTGAACGCTGCTTACAAAGGAATATTGGCACTTGTCCAAGTGTTCAATGATTTGAGGCTCGATTGCGCCTCGCCCATCAACCATGGCAAACTTTCTATGAACCGGTGCAAGGTCGGCCTCTACGCCAGGACATTTTTCGTCGGATACGTGTACTGCTCGGGGTGGAATGCGACTCCATTCGCACAGCTCTATGAAAAGTTCAAAACCGATCCGCGCGTTCAGACAGCCGTCATTGATACCAGCCATCACTGTATGCTCACCGAGCCATTGAAAACCATCGAGGTCCTCGCTAACCTCGCATAAGCGGGTGTCTCTCATTCCTGTCTACTGGCCACCCTTGCGGATGTGCGGCGCGCATTGTCTTTGGATAAGCCGGGTCGAAATATAGTCGTGGTTCACTTGGCTTCCGAACGATGAGCGAGTGCGATCGCATCGAGACCCGCCAGCACGAATCGCACAAAATCCTCTGCAAGCGCATCCTTGTCCCTGGCGATAGCGGGCAATAGAGCAGACTGCATCTGCTTTGGCGCGATCATCATGGCGATGCAGGGCAACACTGAAAACATCAAAGCCCGCTGAACCACGGGCGTGGTCGGGTCCAGCCCCAGCACGCCGCCGATCACCTTGAGCAGGAATGCGGCCTTCGGACGCACCGCTTTCTCGATGAGCGCCGGGATGGCTTTCGACGGTGACAGCACTTCGCGCAGCATCAGCATAAAGCCCCAAGGCGTGCCCGCGTTCGTTGAAAGACCGACGAAACGCGAGAGGACCGCGCGCAACTGATCCTTGGGATCGTCGAGGCCCGCAGCAAGCTCGGCCAGCTCGTCAAGACCCACGACTTGCCGGTGCGCCTCGACCAACGCTGCTTCGTAAAGCGCTTCCCTGCTTCCAAAGTGATAGTTCACCGACGCCATCGGTGTGCCCGCGCGTTCGCAAATTTCCTTGCTGGTGGCATCCGCGAAACCACGTTCGGCGAACACCCGGCCTGCAGTCTCGAGCAGGTGCTGACGAGTCGCCGCGCCGTCAGGGCGCGAGGCCCGTCTAGGCTGGGTCGCGGCTGTCTTTTTCGGGGTGGTCGGCATGGTCGAAGACTTACATTCCAGAAATAGTTTGAATTTGAATTCAAATTCGCATAGTATCCATTCTACTTGATCTGCGTCCGGTCCGCGAACGGACGCGCCGACATGAAATGCTGAGTCAGCACGGCAGCCGGATCGCCCTCGCGGAGACCGCAGATTGAACTCATCGCGCGCGTTCCGTCGTGTTGAGTCGATCCGCCCAGTGTCCCGATCGGGACACCACAGGGTTTTAATTATGGATGACTTAGTAAATAAAAATCTCTCGGTGGGCGTTTTGTCTAACCCCACGCGAGCGCAACGATTTGCCGGCGCCGCACTTTCCGTGCTGGTCGTCGCCCTGCTATCGGCCTGCTCGCGGCACGAAACGGCGACTTACCAAGGCTACGTCGAAGGTGAATTCGTCTACCTCGGCTCCTCGCAAGCCGGCAAGCTCACGGCGTTGTCGGTCTCTCGCGGACAAACGGTCAAGGCGAACGCCTCGCTATTTTCCCTTGAAGCCGACGATGAAACCCACGCGCTCGTCCAGGCGCAGCAACAACTCGCGGCGGCCCGCGCTCAACTCGCCGACATCCGGACCGGCAAGCGCGTGCCCGAAGTCGACGTCAACCGTGCGCAACTGGCCGAGGCCGTAGCCAACGCCCGCAAGGCCGCGCTGCAACTGACGCGGGACGAAGCCCAATACCGCGCGGGCGGCATCGCAAAAGCTCAACTCGACGATTCGCGCGCGAATGCCGACTCCACCGCCGCACAGGTTCGGGAGCTCACCCATCAGGTCGACGTGGCTCGCCTGCCGGCCCGTTCACAACAGATCGTCGAACAGGAGGCGCAAGTAGCCGCTGCCGATGCCGTGGTTGCGCAGGCGCAATGGAAGCTCGATCAGAAACGCGTCAGCGCGCCATCAGAAGGCCTTGTCTATGACACGCTCTATCGCCAGGGTGAATGGGTGTCCGCCGGCAGTCCGATCGTCCAGATGCTGCCGCCGCAGAACGTCAAGGTGCGTTTCTTCGTTCCGGAGACGATCGTCGGGCAGTTGGCATTCAATCGCGGCGTGACGCTGCATTGCGACGGCTGCGCGGCTGACGTGCCAGCGAAGATCACTTACGTGTCGAATCAGGCTGAATACACGCCGCCCGTCATCTATAGCAACGAAAGCCGCGCCAAACTCGTGTTCATGGTCGAAGCCCACCCGTCGATTGCGGACGCGACGAAGCTTCATCCGGGCCAACCTGTCTCGGTGGTGCTGCAATGAACGACGACACCCAACAGTACGTGATCGACGTGCATGACCTGAACAAGCGCTTCGGCAACAAGCACGTTGTCAACAACGTCTCGTTGCAGGTCGGCCGCGGCGAAATCTTCGGCTTTCTCGGGCCAAACGGCAGCGGCAAGACGACGTCCATCCGTCTCATGTGTGGCTTGCTCACACCGGATTCGGGCAGCGGCACCTGCCTCGGCTACGACATCGTGCGCGAGAGCGAGCAGATAAAACGCAATGTTGGGTACATGACCCAGCGCTTTTCCTACTGGGAAGACCTGACCATCCGCGAGAATCTCGACTTTGTCGCGCGCATCTACCAGATGCGCAACCGGCGCGAGGCGGTGGATCGCTCGCTGGAATCGCTCGGCCTGCAGACGCGCGCGAACCAGTTGACCGGTTCCTTGTCGGGCGGGTGGAAGCAGCGGCTCGCGCTGGCCGCCTGCATGTTGCACGAGCCGAAACTGCTGTTGCTCGACGAGCCCACCGCCGGCGTGGATCCCACCGCACGGCGCGACTTCTGGGAAGAACTGCACCGCCTCGCCGCCACCGGCATATCAGTGCTCGTCAGTACTCACTACATGGATGAAGCCGAGCGCTGTCACAAGCTCGCTTATATCGCTTACGGGAAGATGCTCGCGCGCGGCACCGCGAGCGAAGTGATCGAATCACAAGGCCTTTCGACGTGGTCGATCCATGGCGAACACCTGAGCAAACTATCCGAGCAGCTTCGCACGACGCCCGGCGTCGACCAGACCGTCGTGTTCGGTTCCGCGCTGCACGTCAGCGGGCGCGATCATGAAGCGCTCGAAGCCGCGGTGCGGCAAGCGGTGGCCGGAACCTCGCTGCGCATCGAACCGATCGGCACGGGGCTCGAGGATGTGTTCATCTATCTGATGAGCCATTCGAAAGACAATTTCGGAGCGCCGTCATGAGGAATCGCACCGTCTTCTCCTTGACGCGCTGGTGGAGCATCGTTCTCAAGGAGTTTCTTCAACTGAGGCGTGACCGCGTCACCTTCGGCATGATCGTCGGGTTGCCGATCATCCAGCTGGCACTGTTCGGCTTCGCGATCAATACCGACCCGAAGCATCTGCCGACAGCCGTCATCATCCACGACCAGAGCGAGTTTTCCCGCAGCTTCGTTGCGGCGATGACGAACTCCGCTTATTTCGACATCGTCGAAATCTTGCCTGACGAGGAGGCCGGACGCCGCGCGCTCGCTCAGGGTAAGGTCCAATTCGTGCTCAACGTGCCGGTGGATTTCTCGCGCAAACTGCTGCGTGGCGAGCATCCGTCACTACTGGTCGAAGCCGACGCGACCGATCCCACCGCAACGAATACCGCCGTCAGCGCGCTGCCGAAACTCGTCCAGCCGGTCGCGAACAAAGATCTCACGGGGCCGCTCGCGCACCTGAACGGCACGCAAAACGCATTCGACGTGCAGGTTCACAATCTCTACAACCCCGAAGGCCTGACGCAATACAACGTCGTGCCCGGACTGATGGGCGTGATCCTCACTATGACGCTCGTCATGATGACCGGCCTCGCCGTGACTCGCGAACGCGAGCGCGGCACGATGGAAAACCTGCTCGCCACTCCTGTTCTGCCAATCGAAGTGATGACCGGCAAGATCGTGCCCTATGTCGTCATCGGGCTTATTCAGGCGTCGATCATTCTTGCCGCGACGCGCTACGTTTTCCACGTTCCGTTTGTCGGGAGCGCGCTGGCCATCTATCTCTCGGCGCTGCTTTTCATCGCGGCGAATCTGACAGTGGGCATCACGCTTTCTTCGCTCGCACAAAACCAGTTGCAGGCGATGCAACTCACCGTCTTCTACTTCCTGCCGAACATCCTGCTTTCGGGTTTCATGTTCCCGTTCGCGGGCATGCCGGCATGGGCGCGGTTTATCGGCAACCTCTTGCCGCTGACCTATTTCAACCGGCTGATTCGCGGCATTTTGCTCAAGGGCAATGGCTGGGCCGACCTGTGGCCGTCGGTGTGGCCGATGGCGCTCTTCACGGCAATCGTCATGGCCATTGCATTGCGCTTCTACCGGCGCACGCTCGACTAGGGGGACACGATCATGAAGCAACTCGTTTTCCTGTGCTCACTCGTGCTATGCGGCTGCGCAGTGGGACCGGACTTTCACGCGCCCGCGGCGCCGGACACGCAAACCTACACGCACAAGGCCGAGTCATCTCGTACGGTATCGGCCGGCGGCACAGAGGGTTCCTCGCAAACCTTCACGGCGGCGGACACGCCGCTACCGATGTGGTGGCGCCAGTTTCACTCGGCGCAGCTTGATCGTCTTGTCGAGCAGGCACTCAGCCAAAGCCCTACCTTGGCGCAAGCCCGCGCAAAGCTGATCGAGGCGCGCGAAAACTATAACGCCCAGTCGGGTGCGACACGATTTCCGAGCGTCGACGCGAAGATTTCGGCAACGCGTCAACAAGTCGATCTCGCGGCTTTCGGCATTCCGAATGTCGAGAACCCCGGGCCGTTTTCGCTATTCAATGCGTCGGTGATGGTGTCCTACACATTCGACGTTTTCGGCGGCAATCGCCGGGCGCTCGAAGCCACGTTGGCGCAGGTCGACTATGAGGCGTTCCAACTGGATGCAGCGCGCTTGTCCATTGCGGGCAATGTCGTGTCGACGGCCGTGCAGCGCGCATCGTTGCAACAACAGGTCTTGCTGACGCAGCGTCTTGCAGATGCACAGGCGCAGCAACTCGGCATCATGGAGGCACGCTTTGCCGCCGGTGGTGTGTCGCAGCTCGACGTGAACAGCCAGCGCACGTTGCTCGCGCAGACGCGTGCGTCGCTGCCGCCACTCGCTACGCAGCTCGCGCAGGCGGATCACCAGCTTGCGATCCTGGTGGGCGACGCCCCGTCTAAAGCAGATTTCGATCAACTCACGCTGGACTCGCTTCACCTTCCGGTTGAGATACCCGTCACGCTGCCATCGACACTTGCACGGCAACGTCCTGACATCCGCGCCTCTGAAGCGCTATTGCATCAGGCCAGCGCAAACGTGGGCGTTGCAACGGCGAATCTGTATCCGCAGTTTTCGCTATCGGCGGGAATCGGCTCTGAACGCACGAGTATTCAGGACATTGTGAATGGCCTGAACATCTGGAATATCGGCCTGAATCTGACGCAGCCCATTTTTCACGGCGGCGAACTGCATGCGAAGAAACGTGCCGCCCAGGCCGCCTATGACGCTGCGTTTGCGAGCTATCAGCAAACGGTACTTCAGGCGCTGCAACAGGTCGCAGATGCGCTGACGGCATTACATAACGATGCGCGCGAGTTGCATGCACGCGACGACGCCGCGCGACAGGCTCGAGCGAACCTCGAGATTGCGCGCGCGCAGTATTCAGCGGGTGGCGTCAGCCAGTTCAGCCTGCTCGACACGCAACGTCAAGCGCTGCAGACCGCTCTCGACCAGACGCATGCGCAGGCTGCCCGGTTGGGCGACACGGCCGCGCTGTTTCAGTCGCTGGGTAGCAGCGAGGCTGACGTGACGTTAGGGAGCGCGCCGTAAGGGCGAGAGGCCGCTTTGCGTGAGCACATATATCATGGAGTGATATATAATCGGGTCGAAGGCCCGCGGCGGAATCCGGAGTGTGGCCTCGCCCCATGTGATATCGCCCTCTCAAATTCCTATTCGACCCTTGTCCCGCTACGCTCTCATCCGCTGGCTCGCCAGCTTCGCCCCCCACCCCATTGCCGTCCGGTGGCCGGAGCGCCTGAGATCGGGTCTCGGCGCCTTGCTCGGGATTGCGTTCACCGGCGGGACCATGCACGTCCTTCTCGGACCGGCGGCGAACATTCCGCTTCTCGTCGCGCCAATGGGCGCTTCGGCCGTGCTGCTGTTCGCGGTTCCCGCCAGTCCGCTTGCGCAACCGTGGTCGATTATCGGCGGCAATATCGTCTCCGCGACAGTCGGCGTCGCCTGTGCAAACTGGATCGCCGCTCCAGTGGGCGCGGCTGCCTTGGCCGTCGCGCTGGCGATCTGTGCGATGTTTGCGCTGCGCTGCGTTCACCCGCCGTCGGGCGCGGTCGCGCTGACCGCGGTCCTCGGCGGTCCGGCGGTGCACGCGTTGGGCTACCGCTTCGTGGCCGAGCCGATTGCGATCCAGTCGGTGACGCTGCTGTGCGGTGCCATCATCTATCACGCTGCTACCGGGCATCGATACCCGCACGTCGCCCAGGCGAGTTCGGTCAAAGGCGCGGGCGCATCGGCTTCGGCGTCGAATGAAGGTTTTACGCGCGCGGACCTCGAAGCAGTGTTGAACCGGCGCGGCGAATTGCTCGATATCGACACGGACGATCTGGAATCCCTGTTGCGCGATGTTCAGTTGCAGGCCTACGCCCGTACGTTCAATGAACTGACCTGCGCGGACATCATGTCGCGGTCGCTCGTCGCCGTGTCGGCCACCACGCGAGCTTCCGCCGCGTGGAGTCTGCTGAAGCAGCGTCAGATCAAGGCACTTCCGGTCACCGACGAAAAGCAGCACGTGATCGGCATCGTGACCCGCGCCGACCTCGTCGACAAACGCGCGTTCGGCAAAGCGCCCGGTCTGTCGTCTCCCATGCAGCGCTGGTTCAGGCGCAGCGTCACGCCGGCGCCGCTGGTCGGCGCCCTGATGAATGTCGACGTCCGTACCGTCGACGCAACGACGCCCATCGTCGAACTGGTGCCCGTGTTCGCGAACTACGGGCATCACCATATCCCGGTTCTGGACTCGAGACAGCGGCTTGCCGGAATGATCACGCAGGCCGATCTCATCGCGGGACTGTATCGCCAGGCTTACGCCAAGCAGCGAACCACGGCATAGCCACCGTCATACCCACCGAGGTCGAACACGGACATACATATCACGTCATGATATAATTCGCGTTTCACTTCTTTCTCCACGGCGCTCCGATGAAAACACTCACGCGCGGCTTGACCAAGGCGAACTTCGAGCAACTGTCCGAGTTTCGCTACCAGATGCGGCGCTTCGAGCGTTTTTCTGAACAGGCCGCCCAGGGCGAAGGCATCACGCCGTTGCAGTATCTGCTGCTCCTGCATATCAAGGGTTATCCGGAGCGCGACTGGGCGACCGTCGGCGAGCTTGCGGAACGGCTGCAGGCGCAGCATCACGGCGTGGTCGCGCTCGTGTCCCGCTGCGAGGCGCTCGATCTGGTCCGCAGAAAGGTCAGTGAGACGGACCGCCGCCAGGTCGAGGTTCATCTGTTGAAGGCAGGCGAGCAGGTGCTCGCCCGTCTCGCCGAGATGCACCGTGCCGAGCTGAAGTCGCTCAAAGGCGCGTTTAACGTCCCCCAGATCGATATTTGAGTCACCATGAGTCTCGATACCCATAAGCGCGATTTTTCCATCAATGCGCGGCTTCCTGGCATTTCCGCGCTCGCCGCGGGGATCGGCGCTCTCAGCACGCTCGCGGCGTTCGTGCTGTTGAGCCTGATTCATCTATTCACCAACCTGTTTTTCTTCCAGCAATTTTCGTTTGCGGACCGCTCACCCGCCGTCAACACGTTGGGTGTCTGGGTGGTGGTCATCCCTGTGATCGGCGGTCTGATCGTCGGTCTAATGGCGCGTTACGGCTCGGAGAAGATTCGCGGGCATGGCATTCCCGAAGCGATCGAGGCCATCCTGTTCGGCAAGAGCCGCATGTCGCCGAAGGTGGCGATTCTCAAGCCGCTGTCGTCCGGCATCGTGATCGGCAGCGGCGGCCCGTTCGGCGCGGAAGGCCCGATCATCATGACAGGCGGCGCACTGGGCTCGCTGATCGCGCAGTGCGTGAAGGTCACGTCCGCGGAACGCAAGACGCTACTGGTAGCCGGCGCGGCGGCGGGCATGACAGCGGTCTTCGGCACGCCGGTGGCGGCCGTGCTGCTGGCGGTCGAACTGCTGCTGTTCGAATGGCGCCCGCGCAGTTTTCTGCCGGTCGCCCTCGCGTGTGCCGTCGCGGGATTTGCGCGCGCGGCATTCTTCGGCACCGGGCCGCTGTTTCCGCTCGAAACCGCGCCGCCCGGCGCGCTGTCGCTGCTCTCCTGCGTCATCGCGGGTCTGCTCTCCGGTGCGCTCGCCTCGGGTTTGTCGGCCGCGCTTTATAAAGTCGAGGACCTGTTCGGCAAGCTGCCCATCCACTGGATGTGGTGGCCCGCGCTCGGCGGACTCGTCGTCGGCATCGGCGGCTTTCTCGAACCGCGTGCGCTCGGCGTCGGCTACGACGTGATCGGCGACCTGTTGCATCAGCACATTGCAATCCAGATCGCGCTGGCGATTCTCATCGTGAAGGCTGTCATCTGGGTCGTGGCGCTGGGCTCGGGTACTTCGGGCGGCGTCCTTGCTCCATTGCTCATGCTGGGCGCGGGACTCGGCGTCTTGCTCGGCCATGTGCTGCCAGGCGGCGAACCCGCCCTGTGGCCGCTCGTCTGCATGGCGGCCACGCTCGGCGCGACTTTGGGTGCGCCGTTGACCGCCATCGTGTTCGCATTCGGCCTGACGCACGACAGTAACGCACTGCTGCCGCTGCTCGCCGCGACGCTGATCGCGCACGGGTTCGCAACAGTGGTCATGAAGCGTTCCATCATGACAGAGAAAATTGCCCGGCGTGGTTATCACATTTACCGGGAATACGGTGTCGATCCACTCGAGCGCCACCATGTCGACGAGGTGATGTCGCGCACTGTCAAGACAATCGATGCCGACATGTCCGTGGCCGAAGCGCTGGCAACGTACTTCGGCGCGACGCAGACACATCGCGCCTATCCGGTGGTGCGTCAGGGCGCGCTGGTGGGCGTCGTCGATCGCGCGGTGCTCGAATCCATTCGCGATGGCGACGCGCAAAATGCGCTCGACTCGCGACTCGCCGACGTATTGCGTCAGCGTTCGCCCGCTTTTGCATTACCCGGTGAAACCTGCCGCCTCGTCGCAACGCGGCTTGCGGTGCATGGTCTCGAACGGTTGCCGGTGGTTGCGGATTCTGCAACGTTGCAACTGATCGGCATCGTGTCGCGCAGCGATCTGATCAAGCCGTCTCTCGCGCACTTCGACGAAGAGCACAAGAAAGAGCGGTTCCGTCGCTTGCGAATGGACACCGGCAAGCGGCACTTCCCGCCGGTTCCTTAAATCGCCAGAGCTGTCGGCGATTCTTCCGTGCCCCTTCGGGGGCACGCTTGCCTCCTTTTCCTCGCTGTTCCACAGCACTCTCTCCCGCACGACATCGTCCCGACGCCGCGAAGCCACGTCGCGCGCTTCATCGCTATTCGCAAGCGTTCCAAAGACACGCGCGTCGCAAGCCACAACTGGGAACGGGGCTCGCACACGTGACATCCAACACCATATTGACGATCGAATCAGCCGCCGATCGCGTGCTGACCGACCTGGACTCGCCATCATTATTCAGGAGACGCATGATGAAGATGATCAGCGCAGCACTGCTCAGCGCACTCACGTTGACCGGCCTTCCATGCTGGGCGCAGAGCGCCGGTCCCACCGATGCGCAGATCGCAGCCATCGTCGTGACGGCCAATCAGGTGGATATCGACGCGGGCAAGCTCGCGGAATCGAAAACGAAGTCGAAAGATGTCAAAGGGTTCGCGCAACGCATGGTCACCGATCACAGCGGCGTCAACAAGGCCGCCGTCGACCTTGTGCACAAACTGGGCGTGACGCCGGAAGACAATCCGACGAGCCAGAGTCTCAAGCAAGGCGGCGATGCAAACCTCGCCAATCTGAAGTCGCTCAAGGGCGCGCCATTCGACCAGGCGTATATCGATCACGAGGTCACCTATCACGAGAACGTTCTCGACGCGCTGGACAAGACGTTGATTCCGGACGCGCAGAACGCGGAATTGAAGGCGCTGCTCGTCAAGGTGCGCCCAGCTTTTGTCGCGCATCTCGAGCACGCGAGGCATTTGCAGGCGGCGCTGGGCAAGAGCGGTGAGTAATCCGACAGTTCGCGCGGCCGGAAAGTGCCGAGGCACGAGACGTACGAGTGCTTTCGTCCGCGCCTGCGCGCTCCTTGCG
The DNA here is from genome assembly GCF_050281145.1 of Paraburkholderia sp. NPDC080076. Lineage (NCBI taxonomy): Bacteria > Pseudomonadati > Pseudomonadota > Betaproteobacteria > Burkholderiales > Burkholderiaceae > Paraburkholderia > Paraburkholderia sp. NPDC080076. Next base: position 53,743 of record NZ_JBNNWQ010000002.1, read on the forward strand.
ATCGTTGTGACGTCACTCGCCGGCGTTTCCAACGCTGTGGCGAAAACCTATCTGATCGTGATCGAGCAGATGCGTTTCGATCCGCCGGTGCTCACCGTGCACCGCGGAGATCGTGTGATGTGGGTCAATAAGGATCTGTTTCCCCACACGGCGAGCGCCATGTCGAAAGCGTTCGATTCACGCGAAATCGCGCCGAATGCATCGTGGACGTATGTGGCTCGGGAGACCGGCAGCTATCCGTATCTGTGCACCCTCCACGCCACGATGCGTGGCACAGTGATCGTGCAATGACGGACGCACAATGCGTGGAGGCAACCTGGCGAGGCAGTCATGACGGACATCGCTGAAGCACATTCAAGCTTTGCCGCGGACGACGAACGTGAGACAGTCCACCGCATCTGCGCGGGAGATCGATCGGCGTTCGAACTGCTGATGCGCCGGCACAACCGGCGCTTGTATCGTCTCGCGCGCGCCACGCTGCGTGACGCGGCGGAAGCCGAAGACGCGCTGCAGGCGGCGTACCTATCGGCCTACAGATCGATCGCCCGGTTTCGTGGCGATGCCACGCTTCTCACCTGGCTGTCCCGTCTGGTGCTCAATGAATGCTATGGACGCCTGCGCCGGGAAGCTCGCCGTCAGAACGTGATTCCGATGGTGGACGCCAACACTCACGTCGATATCGATGCCATGATCGCGCAAGATTCCGATTCCCCAGAAAAGGCGGCCGCGCGCGCCGAGTTGCGGACATTGCTCGAGCGCAAGCTGGACGAATTGCCGGAAGCCTTTCGCGTTGTGTTCGTGCTGCGTTCAGTCGAGGAAATGAGCGTCGAGGAGACCGCGCAATGTCTCGCCATCCCGGAGGCGACGGTGCGCAGCCGGCACTTCCGCGCCAAGAGCCTGCTGCGCGAATCATTGGCGCACGAGATCGATCTCGCCGAGCGCGACGTCTTCGAATTCGGTGGTGCGCATTGCGACCGGGTGGTCGCCAACGTAGTAAACCGGCTAGCCGATGAGGATAATCAGCCGTTCACCTGTGGTTGAGATTTGTTTGCACGCTGTTGGCAGATGGAGAGAGTCACCTATGCGCCGTCGATACAAATCGGCCGTTTTCGCCGACGCCATTCGCAGTGTCTGGGCGATCCTGGCCCTGCTCGCCGCGGCGGCAAGTTCGAGCGCCGAGGCGCGCGAGATCAAAGTCGTGTCGGGAACCTATGGCAAGAACTGCGGCGCGTCACGAGGCAACGCGACCGCAGACCTCGCCCGCCAGTGCAACGGTCTGCAGACCTGCCGGTACGTGCTGCACAAGGCACCCGCAGGCACTCCATCCGTGCGCTGCCGCACGGACTTCCGCGCCGAATGGTCTTGCACCGGCACCGAATTCCATACCGCCGCGCTCAGCGCTCAAGCAGAGCCGGGCAGCACACTCGTGCTGAGTTGCGTCGAAGAGACCGGCGCGGGCAAATAACCGCCTCACTTCTGCGGACGGGCCCGCAGGGCGTTCTGCGCCATCCACCTGAGCCGCTCGCAGTCAGCCTTGACTCTCGATTTGAATTCCGCCGGATCGTGCAACCGCATGGCGTTCATCTGAATGCCTTCCTTCTCGCCGCGGCGCCAGCCGGTCTGCCATTGCACGTCGAAGTTGCTGGCGTCATGCAGCACTTTGCGCAGGCGCTCCTTGTACGCGCCAATACGTTCGGGAGAGGTCCCGCAGAATTCCTGGGCGAAGTGAGCCCGCTCACCCGCGGCTTGCGCATTGGCGTTCGCGGTTTCCTCGTTCGCCACGCCCGGCAGCGGCCATGCCACCGACAGCAACAACACGGACGCCACCGGCAATAGCATTCGATAGCAGTACTGCCATTTCCTCATGTCCGACTCCTTACCGTCCACGACGGCGCGTCCGTCCAATTACCCGCACGGCCGCATCGCCCAGGGATACTCCCTACGTTTTCCGCCATTTCACGCCGATCTGTCTTGATTCGACTGCAGGATGGCGGTTTCGCGCGCTATGCCAGTGTATTGCGTTGACAATACACGGTGTTACGCTCAAGAAAGCAGCCTTCGCGGCAGTGAGCCGCCGTTCAGCGGCAGAACAGCAGCCATAGAACATACCGCGAAGCGCGAATGCCTACGAGAGGCGAAACATCGCTGCGGGAGCGACTGCGATGCAAATCAAAACATATACCGGACTGACGCTATTGGTGTTTAGCAGTGCTGCTTTCGCATGGCAGCCACTCACCTATCCAATTCGAAGTCAAAGCCCTTATCAGCGCAGCATCGATACCGCGATGTGTTACGCGACGGCGAACAAGCAGACCAAGGTCAACATCGTCCGCGAGCCGCAGATTCCACCGCGCAAGCCGGCTGCCACCAAGACGTCGTCGACCGGCGTGCCGTCGCGGCCGCCATTGCCGCCCAGCACCTTCTCGTCCGCGCCGATCGGCGCGAGCATGCCGGCCGCCGCCGCGCCGGGCGCGAGTGCGCCCGCAGAGACTACGGCGGCGACGGCGACGGCGACGAAGGGTGCCTCGGCGCCTACGGCGGCGAGCGCGACTTCGGCGGGCACCACGACCACGGCCGCCACGGCGGCATCGGCGACGAGCGCGGGCAACAGCGCCTCGGAAACGGCGGCTGCGAGCGAGGCGCAGATGGCTGCGGCATCCAGTGTGAAGCTGCCACCTCTGCCGGCACCCGAGCCGCCAATGACACAGTATTGGGCCGCGTATGGCGCGTGCATGCAAGCGCGGGGTTACGTCGTCGCACAGTAACCCTGCTTGCAAGCCTCGTTACGGTGCCTTGTTTTTTTCTGATTGTGGCGCCGGCATTCGACGCCCCTTTGCGACACGGCGATGCTTAGCGACTTTACTTCCGATCAGCACGATCCCCTCCGATGCGGGCACTGCGGTGTCCCGCTAGCCGGTCGCTTCACGCCCTGTCCTTCGTGCCATCGGCGGCCGGTCGATTCGTTCGGCGCGCGTCCGGCGCCGCCTCCCTCGCTCAAAGTCCCGCTGAAGGATCCATTGGACGATCCACAGCCGCTCGTCGACAGCCGTCTGCCGACACGCAAGACCTGGAACCCGTCCTCGCGCGCGCTGGTCAATCCCTACGAGTTCATCGAGGAGCCCGTGGTCGCCGTGTCCGCCTATCAGCGACTGCGCCAGCCCCTCGTGCTGGGCGCATCGGCGCTGGTGGTGACGTCCGCGGTGTATCTGGGGTTCATCCATAGCAACGACTCGGAGGTCGGCACGCCTATCGCGGTTTCCGGCAAGGTGCGCACGCAAAACGTCCCGCCGCTCGTCGTCATTCCGCAGAAGCCCACGGCCGCTGTCGCGCAGCGGTCCGCGCCTGCCACCCCGCCGAAACCCGCGACCATCGTCGCCCAGAAGCCTGCAGCCGTCGCCACCCAGAAACCCGCCACCATCGCCGCCCAGAAGCCCGCCACCGTCATCGCGCAGACGCCCGCGGCAGCGCCCCCTGTCGTCGCACCAAAGCCCGCGGCCACCGTCGCCGCCGCGCGGTCCGCGCCCGTGCGTTCGCCGCCGGTTCCGCCACCGGCCGCGACGCCACCGCTTTCGCGCCGAGTCGCATCCGGTGGACCCGAGACGAAGCGAAATCCGGGCAGCCAGTCAGGCAACCCGCCGGATCAACCGCGCGCGGATGTGTCGCGGCATCTCAGAGCTGCCCGTGCCAATCTGCAGCAGAACAATCTTTCGGCGACCCGAGTGCGCCTCGCAGCAGCCATCGCCGCGCAGCCGGATAATCGCGACGCGTTGAACTTGCGCTCGACAGTGAGCCAACGCGAACAGCAGCGCGACGCGCTACTGAGCCTTGCGCGAGGCTGCGGATATATCGCTCGATGGACGTGCGTCTCGCACAATGCCGGCACGGCACTGCAGATCGATTCGAGCAGCAAGGAAGCACAGCGTCTCGTGACGCTTGCACAGCGCGAAACCGAACTGCAGATGCCGCCGCCCGCGGAACCCGCACCCGAGCCGCCGCCCGACACACGCGACGTGGCCATCCATCATTGACACAAGAGGCCGCTTCGATCAGGCCATGCAGGAACGGAACAGGAACAGGTGCGCGCTGCGCCCTAGCGGGCCGGCACGGCCAGACTCACCTGACGCGCGATCGCGCGATAGCGGTCAGCGGTATCCCTGAGCGTCAAGCCGGCCAGCGAGCGCTCCGCCCGCGCCTGCCCTAGCGCAACGATCACCGCCTCGGCATAGCACTGCACATTGCCGGTATCGACCAATTGGACGCCGGGAAATCCGCTCGCGAAAGCGAAGGCCGGAATCTTGCTCGCCACGATCGGCACGCCGGAAGCCAGCGCTTCGAGAAAAGCCACACTGTGCGCCTCGGATTGCGACGGCATGACGAACACGTTCGACTCCGACAGCACGGTAGCGACATCGGTGCGCGGACCTGCCACCGCGACGCGCTCCGCGATGCCCAGCGTCTTCGCCAGAGCGACGACCGCGCGGTGATAGTCGGGGTCTTCGATCACGCCGTACAACACGAGCCGTGCGTCTTTCTCGTGCTTGAGGACTTCGTTGAAAGCCCGCACCGTCAGCAGTTGATTTTTGACCGCCGCGTACCGGCCGATCTGCACCACCTGCGGCGTGCGGCCGTCGCGCTCCACGCCGTCGGTGAACGCGAAGCGCGCGATGTCCACGCCGTTCGGCACGACGGTCATCGACGGATGCGGCCCGATGGCCTGCACATAGTCCGTGACCCCCTGCTCCGACACGCCGATCACCATCCGGGCGCGTCCCGACAGGACATGTTCGACGCGTCTGAACAGCGGGCGCTCGAAGTCGTTGGTCGCCGAATGCATGACGTAGACCACCGGCACGCGCAGCGGCAATGCGCGCGCGTAAAACGACGGAATGGTCGCGTGCGCAAAGATCACATCCGGATGAAAACGCCGCACGGCGCCGAACAGATGGCATAACTTGATGAACGCACGATGCCGCCGCTCTGGAAAGAAGCACTGCACGCCGTGGCTTTCGAGGTCGTCTTGCAAGGGCGCGAAATCGGCATGCGCCGGCAACAGCGAAGCCACGCACACCGCCATGCCCTCGGCACACTGATCGAGCGCGAGGTCCTTGGCCAGGACTTCAGCTCCCGACAGACGCGGCGCAAGAACCAGGTGAAAGACACGCATCATGGTGTCCTTGCCGTCAACGTCCTGAACAGCATCCACGCGGCGGCGCAGCCAAGGCCGAGCGTCATGGACCAGGCAATGCCCGTCACGCCCCAATAATGCACTGCGGGAGGCGCGCTCAACACCAGCACCACGACCTGGATCGCCGACGCATGCACGGTCGCCTTCGCGTCGCCCACCGCGCGCAGATAGGCCACGAGCACTGCGATCAAAGCGCCGATTGCCATATTGATCACCAGGATCCTGAAGAGCGGCACCGCCGGCAGCCATGCGGCGCCGAGAATCAGCGAGAAGAGCGGCTCGGCGATCAGCCGCAGCACCGCGACGAAAGCCGCGAGCCCGATCGCGATCACCAGCAGATAGATCTTGATGATGCGCGACGCCGACTCCGGACTGCGGCGATGATGCGCCGCGAAGGTCGGAAAGAGGTATTGCGACATGGCGATCGCGGCGTCGGCGAGCAGCATCTGCGCGAGCCGCGACGACATCTGATAGCTGCCCAGTTGCGCCGGCCCGAGCAGTTTGCCGACCACCACCTTGTCGAACTGATTGAGCAGTAGATTGATCACGCTGCTGGCCCAGATCCAGCGGCTGAAACCGACGTAGTGGCCGATGCCCGACCACACCGCGCGGATCGGCGGACGCGGTTTCATGGTCGCCCAGGTGAGCGTGCTTTTCAGGCTCTCGCCGGCCACGAGGCCGATCAGCACTGAAGACGCGCCGGCGCCGAAATACGCGAGCGCGAGCCCCACCGTGCAGTCGACGAATGACGCCGCCACCTCCACACCGGCGATATGCTGGAAGCGCCGCTCGCGCTGCACCACGTAATAGGCGGGCGACGCCAGACCGCGCAGCAACGGCAGCAGCGCCGCGAGTTGGATCAGGATCAGCGAGCCGTCCAGATGGAACTGGCTGCTCAGCAATGGGGCGAGCGCGACCAGCAGCAGCGAAATGAGCACACCTCGCGCCGTCAATGTCGTCCACACCGCGCCGAGCTGCGAGCGCGACGGCGGATGTTCGCCTTGAATGACCGCTTGCGCGAGGCCGGTATCGGACAGCGCCTCGGCAATCGCCACCGCGAGCAGAGCCACGCTCACGCTGCCGATCGCCGCCGGCCCTAGCATCCGGCCAATCGCAAGAAATTTGATCGCTACAAGTCCACGCACGGCGAACTGCTGTAGCAGGACCCACGTCGCCGCACTCGCGCCGAAGCTGCCCGCCACCGAGAACGCCGGAAGCCTGATCGCCCGCAAGCTATTTCTCCGTCGAATCGGAACGCCGTTGAATCGGCCGCGCAGAGCGATTTCAAGCATCGCTCTGCAGACGCCGCCAGCGCATAATTTGTTAGGTTGCACCAGCAAGCTGGCGAGGTTTTTTCATCGAACTCCATGCACGACCATACCGCGAGAGAATCGCCTACAACCGCCATCAGCTAGGCCGGTTCGGCCTAAGCCGACACCCCCTAGTACGCTGAACCACAAAGCCGGACAAATTAGTGGTTACACGGATTCCGGCGGTGCTAACGTTGCTCAGCTAGCACCATGCGGGAACGGGCGCACGGGTACTTTTTTTCGCAACGCAAATGGCTACCGAAGCGATGGAACAAGACTACGTCCTGATTGTGGAACCGAATCTCACCGGTCACCGCTGGCGATATGTCGAGTGGACCATGCAGGCCTGCGCTGAAGCCGGCTATCCGTGCATGCTCGTGACCGAGTGCGCAAACGAAGACCACCGGCTCCCGAGACAGATCACCGCCGCCAACCGCGCGGACCAGCAGATCGCGTTTGTCGATCCCGAGGAGCAACCCCGCGGCCTCATGCGCGATCCCAACGAATACTGGCGCTTCCACCGCTATTTCAAGCGCGTGCACACGATCATCAGCCGGATGCAGTCGATCCGCCTCGTGGTCGTGCCCTATGTCGATTATTTCTTCTATTCTCTGCCGTTTCTCGGCTCGCCGTTCGGCAAGACGCCTTGGATCGGCATCACGATGCGCTCGACGTTCCATCATCACAAGGTCGGCATCAAGGCTCCCGATCGTCCGGTCGTCAATGCAATCAAGGCGCTGCTCTTCAAGCGTGCGATCCGGACCACCGGCCTGCGCACACTGCTGACGATCGATCCCACCTTGCCGGAATGGTCGGCGCGCAGTGCATCGAAGCACAGCGCGGCCATTGCCTACGTGGCCGACCCTTTTCCCGATGAACACGCGGAAAACCCCGTACTGGCCCGCGAGCGTCTGGGACTCGATCCCGAGCAGCGCTATCTGCTGGTGTACGGCTCGATCACGGAACGCAAGGGTATCTACGAACTGGTGCATGCGCTGACGCGTCTCGAGCATGCGCCCACGCTGATCGTCGCCGGCGAGCAGGATGCGGGCACGCGTCATTTCATGCGCAATCATGTGCGCAGCCTCAAGCCCGCGCCGCTGGTGCTCGACGCCTTCATTTCCAACGATATGGAACGCGATCTGTTCTCCGCGTGCGACGCCGTCTGGCTCGGCTATAAGGGGCACTACGGCATGAGCGGCGTGCTGGTGCAGGCGTACCGTTTCGGCAAGCCCGTAATCGCGACGGAAGACGGTTTGATCGGCTGGTTCAGCCGGCGTTGCGAATTGGGGCCGATTCTGAGCGACCTGAGTTCCGCGTCGATCGGCCGCGCGATCACCGAGACCATGACCTCGTGGCCGCATGCGCCTCAAGCCACGCCGTCCGCGCGTGAAGACCTGCTGTCACGGCATACGCTCGGGCAATTCAAGCAGACCTTGCTGCAGCAGATGGCTTGATTGCACGGCAGGTTCTTCAATAAAACACGAGGCGTCCATCATTGCGATGGACGCCTCGTCACATGTGGCGTCGGTTTCGTCACCGACACGGCGAACTCATGTCTTGAAGTACCGCGGAAGTGGCTGAAATTGACGCGAAGGCTCCAAACGGTACGCGCTGTATGCCGCGAATCGAGGCCAGTAGCAAATCAGATAGGCGAGCGGAATAAAAGAGGTGACGGTAGTGACGCTGACGGTGGCGCTGATAAACAGAAATATCATCATGACGAAGCCGTCGCTCGCGGTAAATGCAATGACGGCGAAAACGACCAATGCGCTGAAGAGCCCCATTTCCGCTATCGTGCCGGGAAGACCACCAAACAGCGCACCGAGCGCCATGTCGTCCTGGATCAAACGGATATAGGGAAGGTACTTGTAGTGCGCCATCATGTCGGGTGCGCTGATGCCCTTGACGAGATCCTCCAGCCGCGCATCGAACACGAACGCATAGCCGGCCAACCGGTGGGCAAAGGTGTCCGAGCCGAAGAAATTGTTGGACGCAAGGTACACCGAGATCGCTGAAACCACCGCATAGTAGCCAACCATGACCACCACTGGATGGAGCGAGCGCAATCTGTAACGGAAGGGATACAGCGCAGCGAAAAGGAAAAGCACCATCGACGATTTCGAGAAGCTGATGAAAAGGCCGAAAAGATAGAGAGCAATGAGTTTTTTATTGGGTGAATCGCTGAAGAGATGCAGGATAAGAGACGCCACCAGCAACGACGAGAAAAACCCCGCTTCGCGCGAAAATCCCGAGACCCGGGTGAAGTAGAACACCTCGTAGAAGTTCGTGTTGGTCATCGTCGCGTAGTCGCCCCAAATCAGTTTCGACAGATTCGTTGGCCCGAGCAGGAGCGAGAAATCACGATCGACGTAGTACATCGCGAATTGCACGGTTGCGAACAGGATATTGATGACCATCCACGGATGAAGGTAGCTGATGCGGCGCTCTGTCGTGTACATCAGATAGCCGATGCAAATGCCGATCGACAGGACCCGCACCGCCGCGGAGGGAGAAGTCAACGCGCTTGCCATAACCGCGATCAGCAATGGGCCGGCCCAGCGACGCGCCGTACCGGCAAGGAAGCGGGAAAAATCCAGATCGAGGAACGGGATCACGAGATAGAAATAAAGGGTGATCCCGTTCACCTGCGGATTGAGAATCACGCAGGTAAAAAACATGTAGAACAGCACGGATACTAGTCTGGAGTACATTGTTTTCTCAATGCAGGAACGCGCGACAACCGGCGGCCGACCGGCCGGCGGCGATCACGATGCGCCATGCTGTTGCGGTGGCGGAGCACTCGCCGCGGCATAGGCCGCTGCATAGCCGTAGCTGCGTTTCTCGCTGCGCCGTCGCGGCATCGCGTTGAATATCATGCCGATCAGACGCGCGCCGGCGCGATCAAGACTTTGCGCGGTGTCCTCGAGTTCCCGTTCGCTCTGGGCGCTCGGACGTACTACGAGCACCGTCGATCCGCCGAGGGAGGCGATCAGGTTTGCATCGCTCACCGCGAGCACCGGCGGTGTATCAACGATGATCACGTCATACAATTCGCCAAGACGGTCGAGTAGTTGTTGCATGCGGGGAGTCGAGAGCAGCCGGGACGGATTGGACGGGTACCGCCCTGCAGCGATAAACGAAAGTCCATGAACACCTGTGTTTCGAATCACGTGATTGACGTCGACCTGGCCAGCCAGAACTTCGGCGAGGCCACCCGCACCGGTCTGCTTCATGATGGCGGCCAGTTGGCCGCGGCGCATGTCGCCGTCGATCAGCAATACCCGTTTTCCGGCCTCCGCGCTGAGGACGGCCAGATTCGAAGAGATAAAACTTTTTCCCGTGCCGGGCGTCGCGCCTGTCACGACAAGCACGTTATTCGGCGCGTCCTGAATCTGCCGTTGCAACGACGCGCGTATGCCCCGCAAAGCTTCAAGCGGCATGTCATCGTACCCGTCGGTGGCGAGCAGGAAGCGGCCGCCGGCCAACACGGGATCTTGCGGAGCAGAGCCGCTATAGGCCAATCTGGGCGGCGATCCGGTTATCCTTTCGGCCCCTGTTTGCGGTGCTCTCCCCGAAAGGCCTTTCTTCGCCGGCTGCAAGTTCAGACTCTGCGCACGGTCCAACCGGGCCTGCTCGTCACTGAACAACACGTGACCAAAGACAGGCAGGTTCAGATGGCGCTCGGCCGCCAGCGAGTTCTCGAGCGCCGACGACCATAGTCGCCGCACAAAGACGTACAGGAACGCCGCGATCAGACCGCCGGCGGCGCCCACGCCGATCACCAGCGGGCGCTTGGGTTTCACAGGGTCCACGGGCAACAGCGCGGTGTCGATAATGTGTACGTTCCCAAGCGTCCCAGCCTGCGTCACCGCCAGTTCGTTGGATTTGTTGACCATAGCAACATAGATATCCTCGGCGACCTTGACGTTGCGTGTGAGGTCGGCCGACCGACGCTCGGAGGCGGGCAACTGGTCAAAGCGCGCTTCGAACGCGCTCTTGGCATTCTGCAGAAGTGCGAGTTGGCTATTGACGGTCTGCACGTCACGCGAGTTTGCTGCAAAGTGACTTTCCAGCGCCGCTTTTTGTACCTTGAGCATCGCGATCTGACGGTCGAACTCAATGCTGCCCTGGAGGTAGGACGCGGCTTCGGTGCCCGCCTGCATCGAACTCGACGCGGTTCTGTACTGGCTCAGTTCCGCCTCCGCTTGCGTCAGGTTGGCGTGAAGCTTCGGCAGTTCTCCAACGATAAACTCACGGGTCGTGAGGGCCTCGGTGCGGTGCTGCGCTATATGAGAAGCGATATAGCCCTGGGCGATGCCGTTGGCAATTGCGCGAGCCAGTTCCGGATCGGTGTTTTCATAGATGATCTGCACGACGCCGGTGTCCTTACCCGACTCGCTGACTTTCAACTGATGCTGGAAACGTTCGATTGCCTTGACGTCGCTAAAGCGCACGAGCGTGAATTCGGTTCCGGGGCGCGCGACGAGCCGATCCATCGTCAGCGCCACGCCGTTGGCCTGGGAGGGTACGCCGGGTGCGCCCGTGAGCAGGGTCCGGCCTTTCGGATCGGCGAGACGGTAGTGACCGCCAGCGAGAGCGGTCAACGTCAGTGATTCGTCTTCGAGCCAGGCCGGAACGGTCAGCGAACCGACCGACGCTTCCTCTCCGCCCCATGCAAAGGAGCCCAAACCGATGGGCGCCGGCATTGGCTCACCCGGCGTGGCAAATTGGCTGGTGATCGCTCCGATAACGGGGACGCGGTTCGGCGTGATTGAGGTGTCCTGCTTGAATTTCGTGATCACCGGCGCAATCACGCTCCGGCTTTGGATGATCTGAATCTCCGCTTCGGTCGGCAACGTGGGCGGAACGACCTGCTCCGGCGTCTTCGACGCTTGACCGAGCGCATTGGGCTGAGGGAAATCAACTTTGACCAACGCATCCGCGGAATAGACGGGGGTTGCCGCGAATGCATATAGGGCGGCCAGTCCGGTGACCACCGCGACAATGCCGACGATCAACCACACATTGTCCACAATCAGGCGTGCTAGTTCGCCGGCGGAAAACGCATCGACGTTGTTCCGTAGCCCAACCGGCGCAGTACGGGAAACACTCGAATTCATACGACGAACTCCTTGTTTGTTAGAACCAGAGTGAACCACTGGCCGGGAAATCCTCTTCCCGAACGCGCCTCGCAGCTCGACAGGCGCATCAGATTGGATCAGGGGATCCGTCACGCTTGCGTGAGGATCAAGGGGTCGTTGGTGGCAGGGGTGGAGCGGTCCGGTCTCGCCTGACAGATTGCGGCGCCGCAGCGACATCGTCTGTGCTGTAACGCACACGACTTAAAAATCGCGCCACACAGAGGGACGGACCAAAAGAAACAGCCCGCGGCTTATAGAAAGCGCGGGCTGCGGAGGTAGAAGGCTTGCTGCGCCGGGACGCCGGCGCGACGGATCGGGTTAGACCGGATTGGCGGCAACGAAATTCTTGAAGGCCGCATAAGACGGATTCTTCGTGACGCCGTTTGCCTGTATGAGGCCGAAGTCCGGATCGATCAGGCAGTACATCTGGACGGATTGAATGTTGTATTGATCCTTGAGCGATCGATACTCCGTCAGCGCCTCGGTTACATAGCTAGCCTGTTGCGCCGGGGTCACCTGGCTACCTTGCCAGCCCCATTCCGTCAACCAGATCGGCAGGTTAAAGGAGTCTTTCAGAACTTGCAGTACATTCAGGCAAGCGTTGTTTCGCCAGCCACAAATGATATCGCCTGAACTCTGGTACCAGTGGTAAGTCGTGTAGTCCCAGCGAACCTGCGCTGCGCCTGAAACGCCGTTAGCCGAGCCATTGGGCGTGATGCCGCTCCACAGCATCTGCAAGGCGCGATAAGCAAGCGGGACACCGACGTTGACGCCGCATTGGATCGTCGGGTCGATCGCCTTCACGCCGTCTATCATGCCGCGAATCACGCCGCGGAATGCCGGCCAGATCGCGGGACTATAGTTGTTCGTGTTGCTACCATCACCGTTCGTAATCAGGCCGTTCGAGTCGAGCTCGTTACCGCACTCGATGTACTTGACGAGGCCCTTCAGCGGCTTGGCGATGGACGATCCCAGGTTGTAGCCCAACGTGTATGCGGCCGATTCGGAACCGTTCTGGTTATACGCCGTCGACCAGACATTAATACAGGGCATGATGGACACGCCGCTGCCGGCAAACGCACCGGTCAATGCGTTGGCGACCGTCTGAGCCATGCCTGCGTCTGCTACGTCGACGCGATAGGTCGTAACGCCGAGATCCTTGAGCAACGCCAGTTGGGCAGCTGCCGACATGGTGTGGTAGATACCGTCGGGCCACGCAAGGTGGCCATTCATGCCGTAGAACAGCGAGCCCGAAGTCGAAGGGGAAGTCGCCCGGGTGACGTTGACCGTGATGGTCTGCGTGGTCTTGGTGCCGCCCGCCTGTCCCGCCGCAACGGAAAATGCGACTACATCGATCTGATGCGAGCCCACGGTCAATTTAGTCGTATCAACCTGGATGGAAAATTTGCCGCTGCTCGGCGTCGTGTCGGCGCCGATCTTGGCGACGGTCGCGTGGTCGTAAACGGCCACATTGCGCCAGTTGGTGCCGGCCGTGCCGGTCACTGTGATGGTACCGGAGATAGTCGCGTTGGCCGCAGGGGTCGTCACGGTGAAACCGCTTGAGCCGGCCCTGTTGGCCACACTTGCGTCGTTGGCTACCGCCGCGGGTGAGTCGCCGCTGCCACCGCCGCCGCATGCGGAAAGTGCAATCGACCCGGCACCTGCGACGAGACCGGCGAGGAACTTCCTTCGAGGTACTGATTCAGCAGGAACCAAAGAAGGGACGGAAAGTGGAAGATGTTGCTGATTTTTCGGTCGGGTAGGTAAGGTCATGAGTACAACTTACGCAGTTCGGTTGGGGATCGCAGTATATGTGCCCGCCTTTTTCGTATGTTGTAACTGGATGTAAAAGCGCAGCGATAAGGCGAACTATCTCCAGACTTATGCGAAGAAGCAAATATCCGCATTACGCGTATCTAAAAAGAGAACATATGTGCGCCGCCGCACATACGAACTGTTGTGTCCGCGCAGCAGTAAAACAATTATTTACCTATTAATTAGGGGTTTTCAGCACTTAATTTTTGTGCTTCAGCCCGGCTCCAAGCGAGTTCTTGCATTGCTTCCGGACAACCCGTCCCCGATAAAAGATTAAGTATCGCGCGGATTTATTCATACAAATAGCAATTCCTTCTTCTATTTTGTATGATAAATAAGGGTAAAGACTAACGACACAAAAAAAGCCGGCCCTTAAATCGTTAGAGGGCCGATCGCATGTTCGCCATAGAAACTCTTTACGCGCGCACTTCTTCGAAGTCGATTACGTCATTGGCTTGAACGAGTTTAAGTTTTCATAACTCATTTAATTTATTCTCCATACGAAATGTCGAGCGCCCGTTGGATGCCCGTAGCCGTGGGAAATCAACAAAATGCGAGTGCGCCTGTCTGTCGCGCGGAGTGCCTGTGCGCCGGCGTGACGCTACATACTCGAACGCAAGCGCGGCGGCGAATGCTCTGAAAGTTCGATTTCGTACTGACGAGTGGTCCGGCGCACCGTATTTTGGTTCTGCTTGCCGCTAAAGAACGCGGCGTTCCGCGTTGCCTTCAGGTGCCTGCAGACCACCTGCCTCTTGCTCATCGAACCGACTGAGCCATTTTCATAAGCGATTCAACGAGGATTGATCCGATGCCGACGATTCATCGCCGCCGCAGCCTATTCAGATCACGCATATTCGGGCGCGCTACGCTGTCTGCTCTCCTGTTGCTGGCTTTCTCAAGCGGCTCGTACGCGCAGGTGAAGCTGCAACTGGCCAACCCGGCGGGCTCGCAAGTCATGCTGACAAGCGGAAAGAAGACACTCCAGTTCAAAGTCGTGCCGCCGGACCATCTGCGCGCGGCGAAAATAACGGTCGGCGTTTATTCCTATGACAGCGACGGCAAGCCGGTGCCCACTCCACTTGCCTCGTACGAGAAAACCATCGGCAGCATGCAGGGTGGTAAGGCGATCGACATCGACGTAGCGATCCCGCGTGCGGGTCTATTCCGCCTCGACGCAACCGTGGAATCGGCGCATGGGGAAACGCTCGGCAAGACAACGAGCACGCTGGCTGTCGTCACGAAACGCGACGAGGTCGGGCCTTCCGACTTCGGGGTCGGCACGCACTTCGCTCAACACGTCACACCACCAGCGTCGGTGCTGTTGCCGCTCGTCAAGCAGGCTGGATTCTCGTGGATTCGGGATGACCTCTATTGGGCGGCAATCGAGAAAAAACCCGGTGTGTTCAAATTTCCCAAGAGCTACGACGACTATCTTGCCTTATGTAAGCAGCTCGGCATTTCGCCGTTAGTCGTTCTCGGCGAGGGTAATGAGGGCGCCTATCCGACACTCTTCCCAAAGTCGAATTTTCCGCTGTCAGCCGACGCTCGCGCGCGCTTCGCGGATTACGTCGACGCGGTGGTCTCCCGCTACGGTGACGATGCTGTGACTGCTCCCTACGGCGGAACAGTTAAACATTGGGAGGTGTGGAATGAGCCGGACTTCAACAAGATCAGCTACGCCGCCTACCTTTCCCTACTATGGGAAACGTTCGGCGCCGTTAAGGATGTCAACGCCGATGCGTCGGTCATTTCCTGCGGCGGTGGCGGCTCGGGCGGCGGCCCCGGCGGCGACTGTGTTGTCGGTTTACTCAAGGAAGGAGGACTGAACGATCAGACCGGATTTAGCGTACACCCCTATATGTCGCCGAATACGCCAGAAAGGGGTTACAAAACCGAAGGCGCTCCAATCGACTCCGTGAGCATTCCGACGGTGTGGCCCTACCTGAAAAACTTCACTGCCGACCGTGTAAAAGCAGACGGCCGACCTCTGCAAGTTTGGGTGACGGAGTTCGGCTGGCCTGTGAATCCTAAAGAGCCGGGGCAGGATGAGGCCACGCAGGCGGCCAATCTGGTGCGCAGCTATTTGCTATCGCGACGCTATGGCACAGTTCGCGTCATGTTCTGGTATGACTTTGTCGACGACGGCACCGACCTCAACAACATCGAACATAATTTTGGCTTGCTGCATCACGACCTGACACCCAAACCCGCATTCGTCGCGGCGTCCGTATTGAGCAGCACGCTCGGCAAGCGTAACTGGGCAAGAGCGCTCGTCGACGAGGAGAACCTCAAGGCGTATCAATACGGAACCGATGATCCAGTTATCGTCGGCTGGACGGTCGACGGCAAGCAGCGCGTTGCATCCGTCAGCCTGCCGCCTGGAAAATATATTCTGCGCGACTGGCAAGGCGTCGACACACCGGTCACGATTACCGCGCAGAAATTCCAGTGGCGAGTGGGTCCGATTCCCCGTTACCTTATGCCAGACCGACGGTAGCGTCAGTACACGCCAGTGCGCAGGAACGCCACGCCTGGGGCAGCATGCACGCTCAGGATAACTGCCCGCCCGCAGCAGCGGCGGGCACTTCCTCGCGCACCGAACTGCTGCGCTTTTCTGGGAACAGTGCATTGCGCATCAACAGGAACGGATACTCGATAGCACGCGTGGTCACATAGCCGATCGCAATCGCGATCGCAAACTGCGCCGTAAGCGCGACGACCCAAGTGAGGCTCGGCGCAAAACCCAGCGCGGTCGCTTTACGAATCAGCATGTCGCCCGGCGCGAGCGCGAGCGAATGCCACAAGTAAATACCGTACGAATAGAGGCCGATCCACGCCACGCCGCGATAGATCCACGATTTACGCAGCGATCCGGAGTATTCGAGCACCAGCACGATCAGCGCAGCAAAGCCAAGCGCTTGAATCGTGTAGCCGATGCTTTCATCCAGTGCGAGGTTCTTGGTGGCGAAAGCGAGCCATGCGCAAAGCAGGACGACGCTGAAGATCAGCAGCCACTTGCGCTTGGCGAGCTGATGGTACACGCCGGGTTTCATCCAGTAGATCGCGGAAAGAATCACGCCCACCAGCAAGCTGTCGATACGGTATTGCGTGTAAGCAAACGCCCCATCGAGATTACCGCCCGCCACTGCGAAGCAACGCGCCGTGAGCACCACCGCGCAGATGCCGGTAAGCACGCTGACGATCGTCCACGCGCCGAGACGCCAACGCGCAAACACCAGCAGAAGCGCCGGCAGCACCAGATAAAAGTGTTCTTCGACCGCCAGACTCCACGTCTGCGTAATCGACGTGCCCAGATAGTTTTGCAGGTGGGTCAGGTTCTGGAACAGGAAGGTATTCCACGGGTGGCGGCCGGCCAGCACATGGAAGACGATCAGCACGTAATACGCGGGCCAGATGCGGAAAATCCGGCGGATGATAAAGCGCCGTGCATCGACCTGTCCTGTTTCGGCGTACTGTCGAAGCAGCAGACCGCCCACCAGAAAACCGCTCAACGTGAAAAACAGGTTCACGCCTTCACGGCCGAAACTCTTCAGTGGGTACTCAATAATCTGGATGAGGTAATTGCCGGTATGAACAGCATGAAAGTGAAAGCCCATCACCATGATGATCGCGATGCCGCGGACGAAGTCGAGTTCGATCGCCCGTCCGGCTTTTGTGGGTCCCGCCCCGCCGAATAACTTCATGTTGTGCTCCGGTCCCATGCAAATGCGGTCATGCAAGATTGCGATCGTCTCTCGCGGGCCCCATGTCCCTTTTTGCATCTTCGGTGTCGGCAAGCGTGCGTGCGCGCCAACTTCAAGGCATTGACCGACAACATACGCAAGTGTGCGCGCGTCTTGCAGAGCTTACGCTTTCCGCGACCGCCAGAACCCAGGCAATGGTCGACGAATGCGGTCCAGCCCACTAACAGGCGTGCAGATTCCTTCAAAATAACCCGATGCGAGACCGTCCACTGTAGACCGACGGCGAAACGACGGTGACGGGGAGGAACTCGGTAATGCGCCACCAGTATGCAACGCCCTGGATATGGTTTTTTCTGCTGCCGCTTGCGTTCGACTATAAGGCGACCGACGCGAATACGGGTCACTTCGCGCAGTTCATCTTCGTCCTGCCGGCGATCGCCGCAGGGATTGCCCTTCTTCTCATCGCGCCGCGTTTTCACGAGCGCTCGCGGCTGCGCTCGGTCGTCACCTGGAGCTTGATCCTGTGCGTGTTCGGCAGCATCGTCGCCCAACTGGTTCAGGATAACGACACCGGCAACTATTTACGAACGCTGCTGCCGTTCACTCTCTTCATGCTGGGTTATCTCGTGGCGTGCCGCCCGTGGAGCGAATTCCGCATCGCCCAGTTCGAAAAAGCCCTGTTCGTCGCCAACGTCATCAGCCTCGTGTTCACCATGGTCTACGGCATGGCGACGGGCGGCGGTCTCGACGACGTGCGCTTCCGTATCCTTTCCGTGACGCTGCTGGGTTTGCAAGGCGTATTGCTCCACGAATTCATCGTGGCAAAGCGTTTTTCGCTCTTTACCGTGTCGATCTTCGCGCTGAGCGTCGTGATCGAATTGCTGAGCGTGACCCGCAGCGTGATGGTCGGCACGGTGCTGCTGTTCCTGATCGCCATGGGACTGAGCGCGCCGTCGATCCGGCATATCTGGCGCGCAATGAGCCGCACCATGATCATCGGCGCCGTGCTCGCCGGCATGGCCGGCGTCGCGGCCCTGACTTTCCCGACCGTCGCCGAGCACTGGACGCAGCGCATTTTCTTCTCCGAGGAAACCCGCTCCGGCAAGGATCCGACCACGATCACGCGTCTCGCGGAAATGCGCGACCAGTACGATCAGGTCACCGCGCAGCCGGAGACCTTGTTGTTCGGCGAAGGTTACGGCCACTACTATCGCTACTCGCCGGTCTATCTGCCTGACCTCGCCGGCCAGATCAGCGAGAAGGACTTTTATGCGATCAACGAATGGGCCGCGGGCCACAACTTCTGGGTCTATCAGTTCTTCGCGGGCGGCCTGCTGTTCGGCATCGGCATGCCGTTGGCCACGCTCGCCGCACTGGCGATCTGCTTCTTCTCGTATCGCTATTGGCGCTCCGTCGTGCCCGACGCACCCATGCTGCCGGTGCTCGGGCGCGCCATCATGCTGTTTGCCGCGCTGCCGGCCACGTCGATCGGTGGCAATCCGCTTGGGCCGCGTTTTTCGGGCCTCATATTCGGCGTCGCGCTCGGCTTGATGATCGCCACCCACGCGCGTTTGCAGCGCGCGTTGCCGGCGCGCGCGCGGCGCTTGCGCAGGCCGCCTTACGTGCGCCCGGAAGCAATGCCGGAATTGCCCGGCCGGATCCAGCCGGGCATGGGCCGCGCGGACCTCACGTCCACGCTCGGCGTGTCGCGCACGGCCGCCACCTCGTCCGACGCCGGCCAGTTCGGCGCGCTCGTCCCGCATACGCCGCCCAGGCATCGCTCCAACCGACCGAATATCGCCCGATGAAAATCCTCCACCTGCTTGCAAGCGTCGACCCACGCGCCGGCGGTCCCGTTGAAGGCGTCCGCCGCAGCGGCATGGCGATGCGGGAGGCCGGACACGAGATCGAAGTGGCGACCTGCGATGCCCCCAACGACGCCTACCTTGCGGCCTTTCCCTTTCCGCTCCACGTCTTCGGCCCGACCAAAGGCCGCTATAGCTTCAGCGAACGCCTCGCGCCGTGGCTCGCCGCCAACGCGAAGCGCTTCGACGCGGTGATCGTCCACGGCTTGTGGCAATACCACGGCTTCGCGGCATGGAAAGCGCTGCACAAGAGCGAGGTGCCGTATTACGTGTATGTGCACGGCATGCTGGACCCGTGGTTCAAAGAGGCCTATCCGCTCAAGCATCTGAAGAAGTGGCTGTACTGGCCGTGGGCCGAATATCGCGTGTTGCGCGACGCGCGCGCCGTCATCTTCACGACCGAGGAAGAACGCACGCGGGCGCGCCAGTCGTTCTGGCTGTACCGGGCGCATGAACGGATCGTGCCGTTCGGCACGACGGTGCCGCAACTCGAAGCCGCGCCGCTGCGCGAAACCTTCCTCAAATCCATACCGAGCCTGCGCGGCAAACGCATCGTGCTGTTCCTCGGCCGCGTGCATGCGAAGAAAGGTTGCGATCTGCTGATCGAGGCCTTCGCACGCGTTGCCAGCCGCGATCCGGCGCTGCATCTCGTGATCGCCGGTCCAGACGAAACCGGCTGGGCCTCGACGCTGCGCACCCAGGCGCAGGCGGCCGGCATCGCGCATCGCGTGAGCCTGCCGGGCATGCTGCAAGGCGAACTCAAGTGGGGCGCTTTTCATGCGAGCGACGTATTCGTTCTGCCGTCGCATCAGGAGAATTTCGGCGTGGCGGTAGCGGAGGCCCTCGGCTGCGGACTGCCGGCGCTGATCTCCGACAAGGTCAACGTGTGGCGCGAAATCGAAGCGGACGGCGCGGGGCTGGTGGCCGCGGATACCGTCGACGGCACGGAAAAGAATCTCGTGCGCTGGCTCGAAGTCGACGACCCGGCTCGCGAAGCGATGCGCGCACAGGCAGCCCGCACATTCAATGCGCGCTTCCGTGTCGAGACCATGGTCAGCGCGCTGACTGCCCTGCTCGAGACCAAGGGCGGCCACGACGACGTGCGTGAAAACGACAACACCCTCACCACGCTGCGCGAAGCGACCCAGCAAAGCCGCTGATCACCGGCGGCATTCCACGGCCTGAAGGCCTCACAACTCAAAACGAAGATGGCGCGCCTCGTGCGCGCCATCTTCGTTCGTCTTCATCAAACGCTCACTGCTCCTTCATCACCGGCGTCAAAGTCGAGGCTGCGATCGGCAACGTCTCGACTTGAGGCGGCGTCTGGAGCGACATGGTCGCGCTGTTCGCGGCTTCGGTTCGCGTACTGCCTACGGCGTCCGGCACATCCAGCTGCCGCATCAGATGACCGGCGAGACGCAGCGACAGCGCGGCAATCGTGATGGTCGGGAAGTTGGCGCCGACAGTCGGAAACACCGAACTGCCGCCAATGTACAGATTGCTGATCCCGTGCACCTTGCAATCGCGATCGACCACGCCCTCGCGCGGTGAATCATGCATGCGCGTCGTGCCCATGTGGTGCCACGTGCCTTCCAGCTTCACCGGCCACGTCCGGCCTTCGAGCGGCGCATCGAGCGTGACGTCCGCGACGTTCGCCATCTGCAATTCCTGCGCGAGCAACTGGAACGTTTTATCGAACGTGCGCTGCACCTGGTCGCCCAGGCGCCACTCCACCCGCACGCGCGGCATGCCGAAGTGGTCGCGCTTGTCGGCCGACAACGTGACGCGGCTATCCGGATTGGGCTCCGCTTCGACGATGGCCTGCAGCGTCACGTCGGTGATCAGCGCGGGCCATTGCAACAGCCGCGTCAAACCGAAACCGACAGTGTGCAGCGGGTGCGCGATCATGGTCTCGATGTCGCGCTTCACGCTGCGGCCGGGCTGGTCCTTGCCCATCAGCGCTTCCTTGAAACGGATCAACGCCTCGGAACCCGCACTGCCTTCGCCGTACCATTTCGAGTAGAGCCACACGCGTGAATTGAGCAGCTTCTCGCGTTCCATCCACTCCTGCTTCGGCGCGAACTGGGACGAGATCTTCGTGCCGTGCGCGGAGACCGCCACATTCTGGTAGTGATACTTGATGTCGTACAGCTTGTTGCGCGCGATGCCCGGACGAAAGCGCACCTTGCCCGACATCATCCGCGGATGGTCCATGAAGTAGCGGCCGACCAGATCGTTGGCATTGCCGAGCCCCGCAGCCTGCACGTTGTTCGACGCAAGCAGTAGGCGCGCGTTTTCGATGCCGCCCGTGGCCAGCACGAAAATCCGCGCGCTCACCGACATCGCGCGGCCGCTGATGGTGGCCACCTTCACTCTGGAAATCGTCGTGCCTTGCGCATCGGCGTCGATATTGAGCACGTTCGCATGAAGGAACACGCGCACCCGTGTCGAGCGCGACAGTTCCTCGCGATACACCTTGCCGAAACGCACCGGCGGACTGAACTGCGCGACGGTATCGCGCATGTCGCCGGTGGCGAGCGGCAGACGGCGCACGTCCTGACGCCCGATCTCCTGCTCCCAGTAAGCAGGGTCGAAATTCTGCGGACCGAGCTTCAGCAGTTCATGCGTGCGCGCATAGTAAGGCTCCAGTTCGTCGAGGCCGAACGGCCAGCCGCTGTGCGCAATCCAGTCGCGCTTTTCGAAGTCCCAGGGATCGAGCGGGCGGCACCAGCCGCCCCAGCAGTTGCTGCTGCCGCCGAAATAGCGGCTGCGCGAGCCGTCCGCGAACGTGTAGGGCAGCCCGATGTTCTCGCCGCGATAGAGGTCGCGGGTTGCGTCGTCAGGACCAAAACCACCGCTTTCCAGCATGCAGGCGTCGATACCCGCCCTCGACATTTCGAGCGCGAGCGTAATTCCCGCCACGCCTCCGCCGATGATACAGACGGTCGTTTCAATGACCGTGTTTTGTTCAACAGTACGCGTATCGATGAACATCCGCTACTCCCCATCTGCTTCACGCATTTCCTGAGCGCGTCACGGTTCGCCAAGCGGAGTTGGCAACCAGGCCACGCAAACGTCGCGGCCGGAACTCGCATTGGTGCTGCCACGAACGCCGCTCACCATGCAGCGCGGCAATCCCATTGTGGCAGTCGACATTCCGGCAAAACGACCTCGGCCTCCCAGCGTACAAAACGCTGTGGTTCTATGTCTGTGGTTCAGGTCACGGAATCGAACCGGTTCCTGATAAAGCGGCAAGGATTTCCGCCGTACACGCCCTCCGCTTCCAGCGAACGATGCACGACCGACAAAGGTGTCACGACCGCCGAGCGGCCGATGGTCACGCCCATTTGCACGACGCACTTCGAAGTGATCCAGACGCCGTCCTCGATGATGATCGGCGCGACATGCAGATCCATCGTCGTACTCATGTCGTGAGAGCCCGCAGTGAGGAACGTGCCCTGTGAAATGCACACGTTCGAGCCGATGCGAATCAGCGTCTGGTTGTAAATCCACACATCGACACCGAACCAGCAGTTGTCGCCCACCTCGAGATTCCACGGCGCCTTTACGCGCACCGGATGCACGAATCGGCAACCTGTACCGATCTTTGCGCCGAAGAGTCGCAGCAACGCAACGCGCACACCTGAGAACGGCAGCAGTTTGTTGTTGATCACACAGGCTTCCAGCACGAACCAGATGAGCTCGATCAGCGCGCCGCGCTTGGCCTGATAGTTTCCTTTTCCGGCCTGCGACAGATCGATGACGCGGCCGTCTTCGCGTGCGCCCTCGGCTTGCGGCATGCGCCCGACGTGTGGATCGTCGGCTACGTTACCCATCAGCTTTCTCCGAACCACGAACAGTGGTAAACATACGCAGGCATGCCAGGCAAACCTCTCACATTATGTTGCTGCGCCTGGCTCGACTTCGCGCGGTGGCTGTGAGGGCAAGCGTTTTGGCGGCTACACGCGTACCGGTTGGCGCACGATAGCTTTATCCCGACAGCATTTCCCTGGGGAATGAGATGATGACCTCGCTTCGACACACCGCTACCTGGACGTTTCTCGCGATCGCATCGTGCGCGATGCCGGCGTTCGCACAGAACGCCGCACCCAATCCCGCCACG
Source organism: Paraburkholderia sp. NPDC080076 (assembly GCF_050281145.1). Classification (NCBI taxonomy): domain Bacteria; kingdom Pseudomonadati; phylum Pseudomonadota; class Betaproteobacteria; order Burkholderiales; family Burkholderiaceae; genus Paraburkholderia; species Paraburkholderia sp. NPDC080076. The sequence goes on from NZ_JBNNWQ010000002.1 coordinate 76,889, forward strand.
GCCGCCCGCCCTCCCGCCGCGACGGCGGCCAACGGCTACGGTCTGAACGCACAGCTTCCCGCCGACCGGCGCGCCGCGCATCGCAGCAGCGAGCAGGGCCTGCTCGGTGCCCCGAACCCATACGGCACCGACGGCGCGCAAGGCAATACCAACGACGCCCAACGCGCCGCGCTGCTCGACTCGCAACGCATGACGGTGCTGGGCGGTGATCAGGCTGCGCAACCGGCGGTGGGCAAGGGCAAAGGCCAGCGCAAAGCGCCGGCTGCGGCCAACGGCCAGGTCCGTGTAGCCGGCCAGCCGGGACGGCCGAATGCGGCCGACGGTCTGACGCCCGAAGGCGCCGCAAGAGCCACCTATGCCGACCCCTACGCCACCAAGCAGGGTGTCTACCGTTCTCCGTGGTGATTTCGCCTTCATGACAAGGGCCGCGCGCCGGATCAATCCGGCGCGGCTTCCTCCGCAGTAGCCGGTTTTCGCCGGCGCCTCGCTGCAACACCTGAAGGCCGCGCGCTGAAAGACGGCGCTTCGCCTTTGCCGCGCTTACCGTCCACCTCAAGCAACAGCATCGCAAGCCGTTCCTCGAAGGCGCGAATCGTCGACTCCGGCGAGAGCGCGCGCTCCGCATAATTGCGCGCCGCCTTGCCGAGTGCCGTGCGCCGTTCCGCGTCGCTCGCCAGCACCGTGATCGCCGCCGCCAGCGCTTTCACGTTGTCCGGCGGCACGACCACGCCCCGCGGCGCTACGGCTTCGTAGAGCGCCGTGCCGCGACGCGCCATCGCCACGGTCGCGCGTCCGCTTGCGAACATGCCCGTGAGCTTGGACGGCATGACGAGATCCGCCGCGTCGCCGCGTTGCGGCAACACGTGAATGTCAGCGAGGTTGAGCAGTTCGTTCAGGCGGTCCACCGATTGCAGCGGCAAGAACACGCAATTCGTCAATCCTGAGCAGCGCGCGACCAGACTCTCTTTCGCCGCGCCGCTGCCGCAGAACACGAAGGTGAGGTCCGTGCGTGCGGCCAGCGCGACCGCTGCATCCGCAAGCGTTTCGATGCCCTGCTTCGCGCCCATGTTGCCGGAGTACAGAATCACTTTCTGCTCGGCAGGAATCCCGAGCAAACGCCGAAATTCGCTCGGCCGCGCAAGCGGAAAGATGGTCGACACGTCCACCCAATTGGGCAGGCAGACAACCCGTGACGCGTCGACGCCCTTGGTCGTCGCGCGCGCGCTCATCTGCCGCGTGATCGACGACACCGCATCGAAGCGCCGCAGCAATGCGCTTTCCACCCAGCGTGCGGTGCGGGCCGCGAACGAGCTTTTCAGCAATCCCAGATCGAATGCCGCATCGACCTCGTAGTCCTGAATATGCAGCCACGCGCGCGCGCGCGTGATGCGTGCGAGCATCAGCGAACCCGGCGCGCACATCAAGGTCGGTGCGATCAGCATGACCGCGTGGGGGCGCCACAGCACGTGCCGCACGAGCAGCGGCAGCGAGGTCGCCGCAAAGGTCGCGAGATGCAGCATCCGCTTCAGGCCGCTCGGACGCGCCGGCACCCATAGCGGCGCGCGCCAGATCGCCACGCCGTCGCGCGTCTCGTGCTGATACCGCCACGAAACGTAGCCTTCCCCAATACGCCACTCCGGGTAGTACGGCGGCGCGCACACCACGCGCACCTCATGTCCGCGGCTCGCCAGCAGCACGGCCATTTCCGCCGTGTACTTGCCCACTCCCGTCAGCTCAGGCGCATAGTTGATGCCGTAAATCAATATCTTCATCGTGGCTGCCAGAACAAGTTAGGGCGTGATGCGCGCGACGTGGCTGGGCGGAGCGACTCAGTCGCTCAACATCAGTGCACAGCCGCGGGCGATGTTGGCAGCCGCGGAAGGCGGATCGAAACGGCGAATCACATCCATGCACCGGCGCGCGGTGCCGCCCGCGTCGGCGAAGGCCTCCATTGCCTTGAGCATGGTGCGTTGCAGGCCGGCGACATCGCCCGCTGTAAACGCATAGCCGCTCACCCCGTCGATCACCAGTTCCGGCACGCAGCCGCAACTTTCGCTGACCACTGCCGGGCAACCATGCGCGAGCGCCTCGTTGACCACCAGTCCCCAAGGTTCGCTGTAACTCGGCAGCACCATGCAGGTGGCGCCGTAGTATTCCCGTGTAAGCGGCTCGTCCTGCAGACTGCCGACGAACGTCACCGCGTCGCCGAGTTCGAGCTCAGCCACCTTGACATGCAACGCTTCGCACATCGGGCCGGTGCCGACAATGCGCAGCTTGGCCGCCGGAATACGCCGCCGTAATCCGGCGAGCGCCTCGATCAGCGTGCCGATACCTTTCTCTTCGGACAAACGCCCCACGAACAGAAACACCGGCGGATTACCCGCACGAGCGGCGACCCGCTCGACCAGCGCACGTTCCGGCGAAAACGAACCCGGCATCGCCGCGGCCTGACACGGCACAAAAATCTTGTCGCGCTTCGCGCCAAGCGACAGCAGATACTCGCGGCTGCGCTCGCCGAAGCCGAAGTAACCATCGCACAGCGAGAAAAACACGCGCTTTGGAATCGACGTCAGCAGCTTTTTAGGCCGGTCACGCGCGGTCGAGTCGCAGAAAACCGCACGCCGTTTGCCGGTCACGATGCACGCCGCGAGCATCGCCCAGTATTCCGGGCGGTGATAGCCCGGCAGCACGATCAGATCCGATTTGGTGCGCAAGACTTCCCACGTGAGCCGTGCGATCAGTTTCATGGTGGGCACGTCTTCGTAGCAGCCGTCGAACAGCTTTTGCATCGGATAGCGATGAAACGAGTAATCGACGTCGGAAAAGCCGACGCGGTCGTGCTCCGTATCCGCGATCTGCACCATCGAATAGCGAATCGCTCCGGAAGCCGAAATGTTATGCAAGGCGGAAAACACGACACCCTTGTGGCGCGACCACACGACGTTGTGGAAGATCGTGACTGACGCTGTCATTTTTATGCCACTCCTCGAAAAATCGACCCGCGTGCCTTGCGCGTCCTGCGCATGCACAGCGTCCCAAGCGGTCCTTTACTCCAAAGCCGCGCGCCTAGGCCTCGATGGCGGCAGCCGGTGTCGAACCAGCGTGTGATTCGACGAAGTCCCGATACGTGGATGCGATTCCGTCCTCCAGACCGATCGTGGCCTGCCAGCCCATTTGCGCGAGGCGCGAGACGTCGAGCAGCTTGCGCGGTGTGCCGTCGGGTTTCGAGGCATCGAATACGAGCTCGCCCTCGAAACCGACGACCTTGCAGATGCATTCGGCGAGCTCACGAATCGACAGGTCCTCGCCCACTCCGACGTTGAAGAGGCCCTCCGTCACGTTGTGTTCGAGAACGAACAGCGTGGCCGCGGCGAGATCGTCGACGTGCAGAAATTCGCGGCGCGGCGTGCCCGATCCCCACACCGTCAAAGCGGGTTCGCCATTCAGCTTCGCTTCGTGCGCCTTGCGCACCAGCGCCGGCAGCACGTGACTGCTCTTCAGATCGTAGTTGTCGTTCGGGCCGTACAGATTGGTCGGCATCAACGCGACGTACTGCGTGTTGTACTCGCGGTTGTACGCTTCGCACAGTTTGAGGCCGGCGATCTTCGCGATCGCGTAGGCGTCGTTGGTCGGCTCCAGCGGCGAGGTCAGCAGGTACTCCTCGCGGATCGGCTGCGGACATTGCTTCGGATAGATGCACGACGAACCGAAGAACACCAGCCGCTCGACTTTGGCGCGGTACGCGGCATGGATCACGTTGGTTTCGATCACCAGGTTTTCATAGATGAACTCGCCCGGCTGCGTCGCGTTCGCGAGAATGCCGCCCACGCGCGCGGCCGCGAGCAGCACCACGTCGATCTTTTCGCTTTCGAAGAAGCGATTCACGGCCGCCTGATCCGTGAGGTCGAGCTCCTTGCGCGAGCGGGTGATCACGTTCTGATACCCCTCGGCGGCGAGACGCCTGACCAGCGCGGAGCCGACCATGCCGCGGTGGCCCGCGACGAAGATGCGTGCTTGTTTGTTCATCGCAAGTTACTCGTGATGTTCCAGCGCCGTGAATCCGGCCAGTGTGACGAGCGCGTCACGTCGTGCAATCTGATAATCCGAGCGCACCATTTCCTTGACGAGCGACTCGAACGAGGTGGTCGGCCGCCAGCCGAGCTTCGCATGCGCCTTCGACGGATCGCCGAGCAGCGTCTCGACCTCGGCGGGCCGGAAGTAGCGCGGATCGACGCGCACGATCACGTCGCCCGGCGACATCCTGATCTCGCGCCCTTCCACCTTCTCGACGATGCCGACTTCATCCACGCCGGTGCCTTCGAAACGCACGGTGACGCCCAGTTCAGCGGCGGCGTGCTGCACGAACTGACGCACGCTGTACTGCACGCCGGTGGCGATCACGTAATCCTCCGGCTGTTCCTGCTGGAGCATGCGCCATTGCATTTCCACATAGTCGCGCGCATGGCCCCAATCGCGCAGCGCCGACAGATTGCCGAGATACAAGGTCTTCTGCATGCCCACCGCGATACGCGCAACGGCGCGCGTAATCTTGCGCGTCACGAAGGTCTCGCCGCGCACCGGCGATTCGTGGTTGAACAGAATCCCGTTGCAGGCATAGAGGCCGTAAGCCTCGCGATAATTGACCGTGGTCCAGTACGCGAACAGCTTGGCGACGGCATACGGGCTGCGCGGATAGAACGGCGTAGTCTCCGACTGCGGCACCTGTTGCACGAGGCCGTACAGTTCCGAGGTCGAAGCCTGATAGAAGCGCGTCTTCTCCTGCAAGCCGAGAATCCGGATCGCTTCGAGAATCCGCAAGGCGCCGAGGCCGTCCGCATTGGCCGTATATTCCGGCTCCTCGAACGACACCGCGACGTGGCTCTGCGCGGCGAGGTTGTAGATCTCGTCCGGCTCGACGCGCTGGATCACGCGCAGAATGCTGGTCGAGTCGGTCAGATCCGCGTGGTGCAGAAAGAGGCGCTGGTCCGGATCGTGAGGATCGCGATAAAGGTGATCGATCCGGTCTGTGTTGAACAGGGATGACCTGCGTTTGATGCCGTGTACGTCGTAGTCTTTGGCGAGCAGCAGCTCCGCCAGATACGACCCGTCCTGTCCAGTGATGCCGGTGATCAGCGCGACCTTACGTTTCATGGAGCCTTCTCCTCGTTAACCTTTGCAATGCGAGTGCCACAAGCTTTTGCTGCGCGGCCGGCAGTCGGCCGCTGTCTCAGCCGGCGATGCTGTCGTAGCCGTAGTAGCCGCCCTGATAGCCCGAGCCGAGGAACGCGCCTTCCTGCGGCACATCGGTCAGCAGCACGCCTCTGAGCCCCACGCCGCCATTGCGCAGCCGCTTGGCCGTCTCCATGACCTCGTTGAGCGGGTGGCGGCCGTGGCGCACCACCAGCAGCGTCGTGCCCGCGTACTTGCCGATCACCGTCGAGTCGGTCACTGCCAGAACCGGCGGCGTGTCGACGATCACGAGGTCGTAGTGCGACTTCAGTTCTTCGAGCATCGTTTCGAAACGCTTGCTCATCAGCAGTTCGGCAGGATGCGAGGGCAGCGTGCCCTTGGCGAGCACGTCGAGACCCGGCAACACGTCGCGCTGGATCATCGAGCTCAGGTCACCGCCGCTCAGCACGTCGGACAGACCCGGCTGATGCGCGACACCGAAATGCGAATGCACGTCGCCGCGCCGCATGTCGCCGTCGATGATCAGCACACGCTTGTTCGCCGACGCCACCAGCGCCGCCAGATTCACCGACAGGAACGACTTGCCGGAATCGGGCCGCGAGCCGGTGATCATCACCACGTTGTTCTCGGCGTGATCGAGCGAGAGCTGCAATGAGGTGCGCAGATTGCGCACGCCCTCCACGGCGATGTCTTCCGGCGCCTGCTGCGCCAGCACATGCAGCCCGCGACGGCGCAGCATGACGTTTTCCTGCAGCTTCAACTGGGTCTGGCTGCGCGGCACCACCGCGAACACCGGCACGCCGAGCATGCCTTCGAGTTCGTCCGGACGCTCCACGCCGCCGTACATGGCGCGCTTGAAGAAGGTCAGCAGAATGCCGAGCACGAGGCCGCCGCCGAGCGCGATCAGGATCGCGATCACGCGCTTCGGACGCACCGGTTCATCAGGTGCTTCGGCGAAGTCGACCACGCGCACGTTGCCCACTTGTCCCGCTTTCGCCACGCGCAGTTGCTGCGCGCTATTCAGCAGATTCGTGTACAGCTCCGTATCGACGTGCACGTCGCGCAGCAGCCGCAATGCGGTTTGCTCCGTATCCGGCATCACCGCCACGCTGCGATTCATGTTGGCTGCCGCGCCTTGCAACGCGGCGATCTGCGCGTCGAGCGAGGCCACCGCCGGGTGATTCGCCGTGAAGCGTTGCGACATCTCCGCGCGTTGCTGCTGCAAATCCATCAGCTTGGTCTTGTTATCGACGATCTGTTGCAGCAGCAGGCGGCTTTCTTCACCCAGATCGACCGTGCCGTGCGTGTTGCGGAACTTGTTGTAGCGTTGCTCGGCGTCGTCGAGTTCCTTGCGCAAGCCCGGCAGTTGTTGATCGAGAAAGGCCAGCATGTGCTCGGCCTCGGTCGACCGGCTCTCCACATCCTGACGCACGAACTCGCGCGCCATGCTGTTGACGATCGCGGCCGTCAGGCCGGCGTCGCCGCCTTCAAGGCTCGCGCGGATCACGCCGGATTGCAGCGTGGTTTCCTGCACCAACAAAGCCTTTTGCAAACGGTCCACGGTGCTCAGCGTCGACGCGCGCTGCAATTCGAAACGCGAGCCCGCGGCGCCGACCAGCTTGTCGACGCGCAACGTGATCGGGCCGTCGGCGGTATCCGTTTCCACGGTTTCGCCGACTTTCCCCGACAGAATCGCAATACCGTTCTTGTCCCGCAGCACGTACGACCCATCATTGCCGGAAATCAGCGTGAAAGTCGCGTCGTACATCTCCTTCGAGGTGTCGAACCGCGACACCGAAATGCTCTCGTCACCCCATGCATAGCCGGACAGGTTGATGAACTGCGGCAACTTGAAGCCCCATTGCCCGTTCACCAAGCCCGCAATCATTCCGCCGATGAGCGGAAAATAGCGCGGCGTAGCCGTGATATCGAGGTGCAGTTTCTTGACGGTTTCTTCCGTGACGAGCCGCGACTTCAGCAACTCGATCTCGGCCGCCGTCGAAGGCTTGGTGTCGAACATGCCGGTGAGCGGCGGCAAGGAATCCTTGCCGTTCGCATTGGCATTCGCCGTCTTGTCCTCGACGTGAAACAGCACATCCGCGCGGTACGTCGGCGGCGCGAGGAAAGCGTACGCGCACCCCAGCGCGAGCGCGATCAGCGTCACCATCACGATCGTGCGCCAACCTCGCACGATCGTCCGCAGATAGTCCGACAAGTGAAGCTCGTCCGGACCGGACACGTCGGTGTAACGGTTTTCAAAGTTGATTGCCATTTTCTTCACCCAACAAAGCCCGGCGGTTCAAGATCACGTTGTACGGTTACTATTTCGCGAGGACGGCGCCCGTCACAGCCGCATTGATTGCCGGCAGCAGCAGGTTCAACACACGGTTGAAGCGGACCAGCCCGCCTTGACCGACATACACCACGTCCTTCGGCTGCAGTTCGAACTGATTGGCGAGCACCATCGACACCGGCGAGGTCGCGTCGAGGTGGTACACCTCAGGCGCTTCGCTCGTCGAGTTGCGGATCACGAACAGTTGCCGGGCCGCGGCCGTGTTCGAGTCGAAGCTGCCGCTGTCGGAGATCGCCTGCGAAAGCGTCAACGAGCCGTTGCGCATCGGCAGGATGGTCGCCGGCTTGTTGACCTCGCCCATCACGTAGACACCGCTGTCTTCGCGCGACGCCACCCGCAGCATGTCGCCCGGTTGCAGATAGATGTCCGACGGATTTTTGCCACGCTTGATCAGATCGTCGAGGTTGAGCTGATACGGGACGCCGTTGCGGATCAACACCACGCGGCTGCGATCCGCATTCGCGCTGAGGCCGCCGCTCAAGCTGATCGCGGTCGTCAGCGACATCGGAATGTCGTTGACAGCCTGAGAGCCAGGCGTGCGCACTTCACCGTCGACATAAACCTGCTGCGCGCGGAACGAGGCCACCCGCACCGTCACTTCCGGCTTCTGGTACACCTTGCTCAGACGCTTCGCCAGGTCCTTCTGGATCGAGGCGACGTCCCTGCCCGCCACATGCACGTTGCCTGCGTACGGAAACTGCACATCGCCGTTTTCGTCGATCAGGAAGCCAGGTGCGGCATCCGTCGTCTTCGTGTTCTGTGCCGGCTGACCGAGTGCGGCAGCCAGTTCCGGGTGATCCCATACGACGATCTGCAGCACGTCGCCGGGGCCGACCTTGTAAACGGTCGGCTTGCCGAACAACGCGACCGTTGCCGGCGGCAGCGCCGAGCTCGTCTGAGCCTGGTTCATCTTGCGCAGCAGCGCGAGGTTGATATCGGTAATCGGGATCTGCTGTTGCGATGCCGCTTCAGTACTGTAGTCACCACCCGTGTCCTGAATTGCGGCAGGCGTGACCATCCGCTGGCCCGGAGCGATGCCGCATCCGGAAATCAACGTTGCAGTAGCGAAAACCAGGAGACTTCCCGTGCGTAGACCAAGCGAGCTCATGATGTTTCCTCCTTGTGCCACGGCGTTTTTCCTCAAAGTAGAAAGCGCGTGGCGTTTTTAACAACTAATAAGCGTTTCGATGCACCAGTCCGGCGACTATCGTCGCGCCGATAATCCGCATGTCGAGTGCGAACGACCAATGGCCCAGGTAATACAGGTCATGTTCGACACGACGTTCCATCTTTTCGATGCGGTCGGTTTCGCCACGAAAACCGTTGATCTGTGCCCACCCCGTAATCCCCGGTTTTATGCGGTAGCGATTGATATAGCCCGCGACCACTTTCTGATAGAGGTCGTCGTGCTCGAGTGCATGGGGACGCGGTCCTACGACCGACATGTCGCCACGCAACACGTTGTAGAATTGCGGCAGTTCGTCGAGGCTCGTGCGGCGCAGGAAAGCGCCCACTTTGGTCACGCGCGGATCGTTGCGCGTGGCCTGCCTGACGGTGCCTTTTGGCTCGATATGCAAACGCATCGAGCGAAACTTGTAAATCGTGAATACGTGACCGTCTGCGCCTTTGCGTTTCTGCTTGAACAGAACCGGACCGCGCGACGACAGCTTCACCGCGATCGCAATGGCGAGCATGACCGGTGCAAGAGCGATCAGCGCGGTCAACGCGAACAGACGGTCGAAAATTTCCTTCTTCAGCATCGAACTGGCGGACAGCGGCGAAGCCACGAGATTGATCGCCGGCACGCCGAGCAGATCGATCACGCCGCTGCCCTCGAAGAGCGCGAGGCTGCGCACGTCCGGCATGAAACGGATGTTCACCAGATCGTCGCGGAATTCGCCGACCAGCGAACAGATCAACGGCTCTTCGGAAAGCGACAGCATCAGCCACAGTTCATGCACGTCGTTGGTCCGCATGTAGCCGGCCAAAGCATCGACGGTATCGAACACCGGCACGCCCGGGCTCGCGACCGACGACACGTCCGGACGCGCGTTGTACACGGCCGTGGCGCGAAAACCGGTGGTCGGCGCGGCGTTGATCCGGCGAATGATCGCGTCGCACTGCGAGCCGCTGCCGACAATGGCGACCTGGTGCAGATTCATCCCGGCGCTGCGCGCGCTCGCCAGCACGGCATGCGTCATCAGCCGGTACGCGATCAGCAGGCCGCCGGTCACCGCCGTCCAGTACGAGAACCACAGCCGCGACACGAAGTCGATCCGATGCAGCGAATACATCAACACGAGCGCGCTGCCCTGCACCATCAGCCACGCGAGCGACACCTGGCCGGCCAGCACCAGCTTGGAGCGGCCGCGCCATGATTCGTAGACGCCGAACGCCGGAAAGATGGCCAGCGCGAAGGCCGCGGAAAACATCACGAGCGCCCAATAGAACCCGGATTGAGCGAGGTAATCAAAGCGGATTTGCGACGCCACCGCCGCTCCCGCCAACACCAATGCAACATCGAAAACCCGCGCGAGCAAATCCTGAAACTTGCGCATTTTGGTCACCTCGTTCTTGCCGTTCTTGTCCGCAGTTGAGTCCGGCGTGCTGTTTAGGAGCAGCGGCCGTAGTTGTCGTTAAACCTCACAATGTCGTCTTCACCGAGATAGGTGCCTGACTGGATTTCAATGATTTCGAGCGGCACCTTGCCCGGGTTTTCGAGCCGGTGGCGGGTGCCGAGCGGAATGTAAGTCGATTCGTTTTCACTCAACAGAAACTGCTCTTCACCGCGAGTGACGAGCGCCGTGCCGCGCACGACGACCCAGTGTTCCGCGCGGTGGTGATGCAATTGCAACGACAGTTGCGCGCCCGGCGTCACGACGATCCGCTTGACCTGGAAACGCTCGCCATGGTCGATCGAATCGTAGAAACCCCACGGGCGGCGCACCTTGCGATGCGCGTCGGCCTCCGGCGCGTGCTGCGCCTTGATGCGCGACACCAGACCCTTCACGTCCTGCACGTGCGAGCGGTCGACCACCAGCACCGCGTCGGCGGTTTCGACCACCACGACATTGGTGGTGCCGACGCAGGCGACCAGCCGCCCTTCCGAATGCGCGTAGCTCGATACCGCGCCTTCGAACGTCACCCGGCCGCGTCCTGCGTTACCGTTGGCGTCCTTCTCCATCGCGGCCCAGACGGCGTCCCAGGAACCCAGGTCCGACCAGCCGGCATTCAGTCCGACCACCACGCCGGCGGGCGTCGCCGGCGCGCTCGCGGCCGCGCCATCCGTCGTTTGCGGCTCGGCCGTCTCGGTCAGGCGCTCCATCACCGCGTAGTCGATCGAATTCGCCGGCGTACTGAGGAACGCATCGACCAACGGCCGGAAATACGCACCGTCGACACGACCACCGGTGAATGCGCGTTCGCAAGCCGCGTGCATTTCCGGTTGCAGACGCTTCAACGTATCGAGCCACACGCTGGCGCGGACGATGAAGATGCCGCTGTTCCACCAGTACATGCCCGCCGCGACGTACTTCGCCGCGAGTTCTTCCGCGGGCTTTTCGACGAAACCGTCGATCGCATGGCCGCCGCCCGCCAGCTCGGCACCGATGCGGATATAACCGAAGCCCGTGTCGGGGCGCGTGGGCGGCACACCCAGCGTCGCGATCGAGCCCTGCTCCGCATAGCGTGCCGCGAGTTCCAGCGCGGCCTGCAAGGCGGGCACGTCGGCGATCGAATGATCCGCGGGCATGACGACGAGAATCGCGTCGCTACCATCCGCGCACGCCAGCGAAGCCGCCAGCGTCAGCGCAGGCGCCGTATCGCGTCGCGCCGGCTCGACAATAAGACGAGCGTCGACGCCATTTTCATGAAGTTGTTCTGCGATCACGAAGCGATGTTCTTCGCCGCATACGATGATCGGCGATGCGTCCACGCTCCAGCCGGCCGGAAAGCCTTCCATGCGCCGCGCGGTGGCTTGCAGCAGCGAGTCGGAACCGACTACGTCGATCAGTTGCTTCGGATAGTTTTCCCGCGACACCGGCCACAGGCGCGTGCCCGAACCGCCCGCCAGGATCACCGGGACGATGCGCGCGCAACGCGCGCCTGCCGTCGCGCCATCCGCACCGGTCGGGGCGACCGACGCGGTGCCTACAGCTCCCTGATTCGACATATTCGCATTCCTTATAATTTCCAAAGATCAACGGAAGTACGGACCGGATGCCGTGTTGCCACGGCGATCCGGCTGGCCCCGTCGCGCTATTCGCCGACTAGTCGGCGACTTTGAATCCGAAATTCGGTCGGCGAAATTCTCATCCGCTTGCGAAACACTTTCGCGAGGCGGTCGCCGTTACCCATACCCGTGCGGCGGGCAATCTTGTCGACCGGCAATTCCGATTCGGTCAACAGGCTGCAAGTCACCGCAAGGCGTTCGTGCAACAGAAAACTCGAGGGCGTAATGCCCATTTCCATCTTGAAGCGGCGCAGAAAGTTGCGCTCGCTCATCGCGGCGAACTGCGCCGCGTCGGCAATCGAAATCGCCTGCTGGCAGTTCTCTTGCAGCCAGCGAGCTGCCGCGCGCACCTTGTCGCCGGGACTCAGGCCACCGTCTTCGCCGAGCAGCGGCGCGAGATTCGAGCACGAGTCCGCCAGCAGGCGCTCGGCAACCGTACGCGCCGTGGCGCCGCCGAGATCGCGCTTGATCATGGCGAGCGCGCTTCGCATCGATTCGAGGCGATCGCCCGCATCGGCCGTCTGTTCCGGCTGGCGCGCCGACACCGGCTGCGCCTGTGAGTCGCCACCTTCCTTGCTGTCGGGCACATACGCCGCCTCGAGCAGCGCGCGGCCTTCCGCGATCGGCCGGATCATGCCGGTGTTGCGGCGCACACGGCGCAGCCACGCGATCAGGCGTTCATCGCCAGCGGCGGCGAATGCGCCTTTGCCGCCCGCCACATACAACGCGTCGAAACCACCGTAATGCCGCGCGTCGAGGCCGTCTGTCCAGACCCGCAGCGCGGACGACGAAGTCACCATGCCGCCATCGGCCGACAGGAAGGACACGTCGTATAACCAGCCGCCCGAGCCAGACGAAGCCATTTCGTTCGCTGCCTGGAACACCTCGGCAACGACCCCGGCTCCCTGCAGCGAGCAGTCGTTGAACATCAGTATCGCGATGCGACGCATACCCTTGTTTGGAGCGTGCACCCAGCGCAGCATTGCGGACTCGAGACTCGCGCAGGTCATAGTCATCCTCTCACCAGAAAACGGATCTACTTTTCACCTCGGACGGCCGCGGAGAGGCCGGCCTCTGTGCAGCGCATCATAGTCACCGCCACTCAAGCATTTAGCCGCCATGACCGAAAGCGCAGACATGTTGGCGTATGGACAGGGTGACCAACCAGGGATTTTCGGAACACCCCCACTACCGCCGTCTTTTCAACGAATTAATTGCCGATTCCACATAGGAATGAATTGGCATTCTGCGAATGTTAATGCAAATAAAAGCGCCATTTCGTACGCCACCGCACACACCACGACTACTCGAAAACGGCGCAGTTACAATTTGATCCATCCATCGCCATGCCGATTTGAAGTGACTTTTTTCCATGGGGACGCCAGAATGAGCGCAACCTGCTTCGCTATTCCAGCGCCCGCCGCGCCCCTTGCCTACTTGGGTTTCTTCTGACGATATATCCGCGGGGATGGCAATAAGTAAAACGAACATCCAATATAAGCACTTGAGAGTGCGACAAAATTATTTAGTTGGTTGTTATTGGATCTCACGGATATAAACGTGACGATTAATGTTTCAAACGTGAAACACGGGAATAAGACCACTTTAGGCGGCACGGCAATAGACGGGCCAGTGGCGGAATGTGTCGAGTGGCAACCGGGCTATTTCCGCCAGCGGTTTGCGGAAATACACTATGCGGTTTCCGCAACACATTGCTTCGAGAGGTGGGTCGAGGCGGCTTTGACCTGGTGAACTAGTAGTTCGGCGACGCGTCTGTTGCCTTTGGAAGGACAGCGAACGACACGGGGAACACATGTCGAATGTACGCGAACAGCGCGCGCCGCGAAAGCGCGTCGACGGCTTTTCCGGCGGCAGTCGAGGGCTGAGGAGCGGCATTGCCGCCTCGGTGGCTGCCGTCGTCCTGCTCGGCCTCGCGGCCGGTCGATGCGCTGCGGCCGATGCTGCGCCGCAGGCAAATGGTGGGGGCAATGGCGAATTCACCGCGGACGGCAGAAAGTGGACGCCGTGTGCAGCGGAATACGGCACCTGCCGTTTCAACGGCACGCGCGACGTGCTGTATGGCACTGCACAACAGCACGTCGTCAAAACGTTCTCGAATAGCGCGGAGTGCAACAACGGCGTATTCGGCGATCCTGCACCGGGCGTGGAGAAGCGTTGCGCGATGGCGCCAACGGTGGCGAATAATGCAACCGCGTCTGTCGCGAAGCAGGACGCAACGCCGAATGCGGCAATGCAATCCGCCACACCCACGGACCTGAAGGCGCCGCCGGGACAAGGGCTGCGTTGCTCAGCGCCTTCGTCGCAGGTCCCCACGGCCGCGAGCGGCGATCTGCTCGAAGCCGACACGCCCAGCGACGGCACGCGTCTCTTCGCCATGAACAAACCGTTCGCGCTGGTTTTCGCCACGCGCCCAGCGCAAGCCGACACGCTCAACTGGCAGATACGCGACACATGGAATGCCGTGCGTGCCAGCGGACGCTTTCCCGTTGCAGTTGGTGCGACGCTGTCCACGTTGAGCTGCGCGTCGAGCGTGGCGGGCTACTTCGCGGTGTCCGCATCGCTGGAACGCGGACACGGGCAGTTCGAATCGCGCGGCACGCGTCCCGCGGGCATCGTCACGTTCGGCGTGCTGCCGGATCCGTCCGCTGCGCTACCCGTCGTGCGTTTTCCGTATGAAGATCTGCATCGGTTCGGCGGACAGGGGGCCGCTTATCTTGCGCCGGGACAGCACTGCTGCGACGGCGACGGCTATCGGCCGGTCTATACCGCTCTCGGTCTCACGTGGGTCAACGACAATCGCAACTGGTATATGGAGGAGCCGAAAAAAACCGGCACGTTCGACCCCGCGAGCAAACAGCTCACGCCCTTCTTCCGGCGCGGCGACCTGCTGCGGCTGATCCAGCTCGACGGCATCCCGCAGTGGGCAAGTCCGACGAACAAGGAGACCCACAGCTATGCGCCGACCTCGCTCGCGCAGATGAAAGACTACATGGCCAAGGTGGGCGCCGAGTCGAATCGCGTTCGCATGACTTACTTTCCCAAACAGCGCGACAACTACTATCAGGTGACGTGGGAACCGGACGCCGACGGCGGTCTGCCGTGGCGCGACACGGACGCGAATTTCATCGCCATGTACAAGGCGGTCTGGGAGGGCATCCATCAGACGGATCCGCATGCGGTGGTAATGGGTCTGACCTATTCGTCGGTGCAAGGTAACGTCACGTGGATGCGCAAGCTCGGTCCGCTTGGCATCGGCCGCTATATGGACGGCATGACGATTCACGGTTACTACGACATCGGCACGACGCCCTCGCATCCGCCCGAGCGCGTCGCGGATTCCGGCAATCAGGGCACGGTGCCAGGCGCGTTGCCCGCCGCGATGCGGGCGCTGCGCCACGAAATGCGTCTTTACCTGAAGCCCGGCGCGCCGCTCTTCGTGACTGAAACCGGCATCAGCTACGACATCGGGCAGTCGTATGGCAAGAACTATCCGGGCGCGAACGTGCTGTATGCACAGGCTGCCGTGACGGCGCGCACGCATCTGATTTTGCTCGGCGAAGGCGCCGACATGACCTACGTGTTCTATCTGGCGGATATGCCGGACGCCGCGCCGGGCTACGGCATTTTCTTCGAGCTCGATCATCCGAAAGGCGCCTACGGTCCTTCCCGCATCAGCCCGAAACCCGCGGCGCTCGCGGTGGCGGCGATGACGCGAATCATCGACGGCACCGACACGCTCGGCCCGCTCAAGGATCTGCCCCAAGGCGTCTACGCCTACGCGTTCCGCCGGCTCGGCGGCGGCAAGATCGTGACCGCGTTATGGACGCATGACAACGACAAGTGGAACGCCAAAAGCGGCTTCGACGCGAGCCGCAGCGTGGACTTTCGGCTGCGGGTCGACGCGCCCGGCACGACCGGCGAAGTGACGGCGTTCGACATGATGGGCAACGCGACGAGCGTGCCGTACCGCGACGGAATGGCTAGCCTGAAACTCTCGCCCGCGCCGGTCTATGTCGTCTCCGGCAACGCCGAAGCCTTCAGGAACGCAGTCGCCACGCCCGAAGGTTACATGGCGCATTAGCGGCGCGATGTGACGATAGTTCGGCGTGATGTGACAGGTTCTGTGGCCCTTGGCGCACATAGTATGCAGGCGGAGGCACGTTAGCATGCCTATCAACACGCTGGAGCCGAAACATGAGCGGCCTTGCATGGATGATGCTGATACTGGCCGCGATGATCGGCGCGTTTCTCTTCGCGACGATCGGCGCGATTGTGCTCGCGCTTCTTCTGACGAGCGTTTCAAGCCGGCTCACGCGGGACGATGATCACCATCGTGACTACTAGCTGACCTGGCGCTCAACCGGCGCGAGAAGCGGGGGAGATGACATGCTGCTGACCGAGATCGATTTCCTGGACGTGGTCCGCCTCACGCCCCTGGTCGCATTCGATCTGATCGTCAGCGATGCTCAAGGGCGCGTGCTGATCGGCCGACGCCGCAACCGCCCTGCCCGTGGCACATGGTTCGTTCCCGGTGGCCGCATTCATAAAGACGAAACACTCGACGCCGCGTTCACGCGCATCGCCGACGCCGAGTTGGGCATCGCGCAACTGGCGCGCTCGACGGCACGCTTCGAAGGCGTGTTCGAACATCACTACAGCGACAACTTCGCGGGCGAGCCGGACGTGTCGACGCATTACATCGTGCTCGCCTATTCGCTGACGCTCACGGGCACCGCGCCGCTCGGACGGCCCGAGCAGCACAGCGAATATGTGTGGCTTGCGCCTTCGGAACTGCTCGCGCGCGCGGACGTCCACGAAAACACCAAGGCCTATTTCCGCTGATACGGGAGCAAGCCGTCACGCGGGCCTGAACCCGCGCCGCATCGCAATCTGGCGCTGACTGTGAGTTCGGTAACGTGCCGGCCACGGTCGCTACAGTATGATGCGAGCTCACCGTCAGAGCTCGAATCACTATGCGATTACCGGCAATCAGGCTCGTTCGCGATTCTTTCACTGCTTTACTCGCGGTCTTCTTCCTCACCTTTCTGCCAGGCACGGCGCGCGCGGTCGATTGCGGCGCCGGCACGCTGGTCACTGTGGTCGCGCACCTCGACGACGATCTGCTCTTCGTGGACCCAGCCATCAGCGAGCGTCTCGACGCGGGCTGGTGTATCACCACGGTGCATCTGATCGGCGGCGCCAACGGCGGCGACTTCGCTTATGTTCAAACGCGCGAGCGGGCCTCGCGGCTCGCCTATGCGCGCATGGCAGGCGTGCCTGACGAGTGGCTCGAATCCAACGTGACGATTGCCGGCAAGCTCGTGCATCAAATGGTGCTGAAGGCCCGGCCGCAGGTGCGCCTGCTCGAATTGCGCCTGCCCGGCGGCGCCGTGCGCGGCGGCCGCGTGCCGCTCGGCCTGCTGTGGGAGCAGCACTCCACGATCTCCACTTATCCGATGAACGCGGACGGCTCCGTGCGCGTGAAATACGATCGCGACGCGTTGTCGGCCACGTTGAAAGTGATACTCGCGCAAGCGACGCTGATCTACACGCTCAATCCGGACACCGTTCCGTTTATCGAGCATCCCGATCACATCTATTCCGCGCGCATTACCCGCCACGTCGCGCAGACGCTCGGCAAAGGCGTGCCGATCGTCTATCACGTCACCTATCCGACCGGCGTCTGGCCCGGCAATCTTCCCGCCGCCGAAGTGCAGCGTAAGCGCGACATCGTCGCCAGCTATTTTTCGATCGACGGCAGTGAGTCGTCGCATGTATTCGGCGAGTTTCAATGGGACGGCAACTGGATTTCGCGCCGCTATGCGTTTGCCGATCGCTCCGATCGCCGCGTGCCCGATTTCGTGTCTCATCCGATTCAGCTCTTCAATGCGGCGGCGAGCCGCTGCCTGACCTCCGCGGGTCCGGGCCGCGCGCCGACACTCGCCGCGTGCACGGACTCGTCCACGCAGCATTGGCGATGGGACCCGCTGACCGTGTATCCCGGCAATACGCGCAACGCCGCGCTCGTGAGCGTCGCGACGTCGCAATGCATCGCCGAACGCGACGGCTATCTGGTCGCCGAGACTTGCGATCAATGGGACCTGGCGCAGCGCTGGACGCCGTGGGACTTCGGCCTCGTCTATACACCGATGCGGCATTGCCTCGGCGAAAACGATGGCAAGCTGACCATGCGCGGCTGCACCGCGCTCACCACCCGCTACCGTTGGGCCACCACGCAACGTACCCAGGCGAACGACCTGAGGCTCGCCACGGCGATGGTCGGCGACATCGCCGGCTCGGGCGAGCAGTCCGCCGTGTACGTTCAGCGGCAACACGACGGGCCGGGATTCGACGTGTATGCCGCGTCGCTCGCGAAAGCGTCGCCGCCCGCGCTCTGGTATGCGGGCGCCGTCCCATTCGATCCTCTGGCTACCGCACCGAGCTGTGCCGGCGACAAACTGTGCTTCGACAGCGTGCGCTTCCTGCTCGGCGATTTCGACGGCGACGGCAAGGCGGATCTGATGATCGTCGCGGCGCGTCAGGGCGGGACCGCATTCTGGTTGCTCCGCAGTGCCGGCGACCGGTTCGAGGCGCCGCGCCTCTGGCTGCAGACCAGCAATACGTTCAAGCCGGAACTGACGCAGCAATATGTGGCGGCGGACTTCACGGGAACGGGACGGGCCAGCGTGCTGATCGCGCAGAAGCGGCCCGACAGCGGGCTCGATCTGTGGATCGCGTCTTCGCAAGGATCGGGCGTCTCAACGGGAGCGGCGCCGGCGCTCTGGGCGCAGGCCAAAAACCTGCCGCAGAACGTCAATCTGCTGGTGCGCGAAACGGCGGGCGCGCGCGCCTCGCTGCTCGCGGTCGACGGCGCGAACGGCCGCCTCGCACTCACGCCCATCACCAACGAAGGCTCGCGCATGAGCGTCGGCGAGCGCAACGTCTTGCCGGCAAGTTTCGCCCCCGACTTCGTGAAGGTGACAATGGGCGCCGTGCATGGCCGCGACAGCAACACGCTGATTCTGCTGAGCCCGCATCTCGACGAGTCGAGCGAAGAAGCGATGGTCGACGTCGCCACCCTCGACCTGAGCGGCGCGGCGAGCGCGCCGGCCCAGGCGGCGATATTGCACGGCATGACGTGGTCGGATGTGTTTCCGCAATTCGTGCGCGACAGACAGGGTGCCGCACTCGTGCTGTTTCGACGGACGGACGCGACTCTCGGCGATTTCTATTTCACCGGCGGCGCCCCCGCGCTCACGCGCTATCCTTCCGGAAACGGCCTGACACTGGGCGAAGCTCAGGAACTCGGCAAACTGCCGGGGCTTTTCTCGGAGACAGTGCGAATCGACCGGCTCGCGCAGTAGCGCGGACCGGCCGGTCCGATAGACGTCAGGCCGAAACCTGTAGCTGAACGAACTTGCGCGCGATCGTCATGTAACGATCCGCGGTGTCGTGCAGCGTGTAGCCGGCCAGTTGCCGGTTCGCGCGCGGCGTGTCGAGCGCGTGCAGCAGCGCGCGGCCGTAGGCTTCCGGGTCGGTCGTATCGACCAGGTTGACGCCGGCGAAAGCGCTCGCAAAACCGAACGAGGGAATCCGGCTCGCCACGACTGGAATACCCGACGCAAGCGCCTCGAGAAAACCAATGCTCTGCGCTTCGAAACGCGACGGCATCGCGAAGACACGCGAGGCGCGCAGAATCGCGGCGACGTCGGAACGCGGCCCACTCACCGTCACCTTGCTTTCCAGGCCGAGCTGACGAACGAGCGACAGCACCGCCCTGTGATAGTCGAGATCTTCGACAACGCCGCAGAACAGCAGATGCGCTTCCGGCTCCGATTGCAGCACGCGCTCGAACGCGCGGATCGTGTCCAATTGGCTCTTGCCTTCGATATAGCGGCCGAGCTGGACGATCTGCTTGGGGTGCATGCCGATATCCGGCGCGACGGCGTCGTTGGCTTGCGCGAACAATTGCGCGTCCACGCCATTCGGAATCACGACCATGGACGGATGCCGGCCAATCTCACGAAGGTAGTCGTCGATATTCTGCTGCGACACGCCGATGATCGCTCTCGCCCGTCGCGAGAGGAGGCGTTCGGCCCGCTTGAGCGCGCCGTTCTCGAAGTCGTTGACGCCGGAATGCATCACCCACGCAATTGGCGTGTGGACCGGCAGGAGGCGCACATACAGCGCGGCAAGCGTGGCGTGAGCCACGATGAAGTCGGGCCGGAACCGCCGTACCACGCGATACAGGTGCAACAGCTTTCCCACCCTGCCGTAGCGAACCTCGGGAAACAGACACGTGACGCCCGCCGCCTGAAGTTCTGCGTGAATGGCGGCGAAATCGTCCTGCTCTGGGAGCAGCGACGTCATGCAGACTTCATGGCCACCGCGCTGATGATGAATGGCCAATCCTTTTACGAGTACTTCTGCTCCGGACAAGCGCGGTGCATGAACCAGTTGAAGAATCCTCACGATTTATCTCTCTGGATAACCGCCTTTTTTGCGCAGCGGAGGGATGCCGCCCCCGTTATTGCAGACCCCAAATAACGTCGGCATCCATCATCGTGTATCGCGCGTTCCCTTTCGCGGAGCGCGTCAATGGCTCAGTAAAACAGCGACAGTTCCGCTGCGAAGTCCATGTCGCGAGGAAACGTTACACCCAAGGCCCAGCACTTTTACGCCAACCCCAAGAGCTTTTCGGCGGGTCAATGAGCGCTAGCGCCCATTTCTCAGTCGATTAGCCGAGCCAGATAGTTAGGCATCCGTTTCAAATTATTGCGACCCCAATTCGTTATGGCGAAAAAATACTGGTTTCGCCTGACGGATCTTTTAGTGTGATCAAAGCAATTAGTACTGCATTAATGTTCATACGTAACGACTCGTTACTTCTTTTAAACACACTAATGCGTATTGTTGCGGTCGATTCTTCCCAAATTGAGCTTTTCTAGCTTACAGGACAGTAAAAAATTCATCGGCTCGCGCCGTGAATTCATGTACTGCGATCTGAATCGCGCTGTTCCTCAACTCGCTGGCCGTTTTCGTCGTACCTTCCCCGGTCGTCCGATTCCGCCAAATCCGCTTCTGTCGGCGGTTCGGTTTCGTATGACATGAGTTTCTCTGCAGAGAAATGCGTTCGGGGCCGACATCCCGGGAAGGCATCACCTTCGCGCAGCCGCAAAGCCGCGCACACAGGACGCCAGTGTCGAAGCCTCGGTCATCGGCTGGCTTGCAAATGAACCCCGATGTTCGCTCCACCTCCCGACGCGCTTTGCGCGAGGACACGGACGAAGCATCAGCTAACGCATTGCTTACAGATTGATGAAATCGCACCTACTCGCACTCTCGACACTCTCCCTTGCACTCGCCGCATGCGGCGGCGGTGGCGGCGGCAGCACCACCGGCACCGCGGCAAGCCAGTCCAACAGCAACAGCAGCAGTTCGAACAGTTCGGCCAGCACGTCTGCCGCTAACAACCCCAGCACCGGCACCACTGCGCTGAACGCCACGGGCGGCACCGCGGCCATGAGCTGCGCCTCGCCCTCCACGTCGGCCGGCTCGGGCAGCGCGACGATCTCCGCCGATACGCCCAGCGCCGACGGCACGCGCATCTTCGCGGCCGGCAGTACCTTCCAGCTCGCCTTCAACACCAACGCGCCGAGCGCGGACACGCTGAACTGGGCCGTCACCGACACGCTCGGCCGCGTCGCCGCGAGCGGCAGCACCGCCGTGCCGAGCGGCGCGAAGACCATCACGTTCAATTGCACCTCGACGCTCGCCGGTTATTTTGCGGCGACGGGCACGCTCGCCAAGAACGGCGGCCAGTTGCCGCAAGCCGGCACGCGTCCGGTCGGCATCGCGAGCTTCGGCGTGACGCCGAACCTGTCCGGCGTCGTTCCGGCCGTCACCTATGCGCGCCAGGAACAGCATCGCTTCGGCATGCAGGGCGCGAACGACAACGGTCCGCTGCTTGCCGCGCTGGGCATTTCGTCGACGATCGACGACCGCCAGCTCTCCACCATGGAACCGAACGGACCGAACACCTTCAACCCGTCGACCAGCAATCTCGATTCGTTCTACAAGAGCGGCAACGTGATGCGCCTGATCCGCCTCGACGGCATTCCCGCCTGGGCGAGCAGCACCGGCGCCTTCCAGGACGACACGACGCTGCCGACCGATATTTCGTATTACCAGAGCTATATGAGCCGTGTCGGCACGGAATCGAACGCGATTCGCGCCGCGTACTTCCCGACCCAGTCGGCGAACTACTATCAGGTGACGTGGGAACCGAACCAGATGTGGACCGATACCGACGCCAACTTCGTCGCGTTGTACAAAGCGGTCTACCAGGGCATTCATTCAACCGATCCGCACGCGATGGTGATGGGCCCGGCCGATGCTTTCCCGAGCCTGACCACGACGCACCTGAAACGCCTCGCGCCGCTCGGCTTCGGCCAATACATCGACGCGGTCGCCACGCACGGTTACTACGACGCGGGCACCTCGCCGTCGCATCCGCCTGAGCGTTACGACAGCGACCCGTCCACCGCGGATGGTTCGTTGCGCGGCCAGATGCGCAACCTGCGCACGGAGATGGCCACCGACTATCGCACCGGCATGCATCTGTTCTCGACGGAAGCGGGCATCAGCTACGACCTCGGCAGCTCGTACGGCCCGAACTATCCGACCGCGAACGTGCTGTACGCACAAGCGGCGGTCGCGGCGCGCATGCACATCATCACGCTCGGCGAAGGCGCAGATCAGACCTACGTGTTCTACGGCGCGGACTATCCGGATGAAGTCGGCTACGGCACCTTCTTCGACCTGAGCGATCCGCAAGGTGCGTTCGGCGCGTCCAACATAAGCCCGAAGCCGGTTGCCATGGCAATCAGCGCGATGACGCACACGCTCGACGGCACCACGACGCTCGGTCCGGTGAACGGCACGCCGACCGGCGTGTACGCCTACGCGTTCCAGCAGGTGGGCAACGGCGCGGTGGTCACCGCTTTGTGGGCGCACAACAACAACGTGTGGAGCGCGAGCACGGGCTTTAGCTCGACCTATAGCGTCTCGTACAGCCTCAACGTCGATGCGCCAGGCACGAGCGGCACCGTGAAGGTGGTCGACATGATGGGCAACGCGACCAATGCGAATTACAGCAACGGTGTGCTGACGCTCAACCTGACCGAATCGCCGGTGTATGTGGTGTCGAACAATGCGTCGGTCGCCAAGGCCAACGCGACGACGCCGGTGGGATACGTCGCCATGTAAGTTGCGCGTTTGATGGACCCGAATTCGGGTACGCGGCGGACATGAAAAACGTCAGCCGGCTCGTGGGCCGGCTGACGTTATTTTTTTGGACGCTCGAAACAGGCAAGGCATGTTCGGCGTCGAGATCGAGTCACGATGTTCTCGTGGCGCTGGCGATTGCTTTCATCGCGCTTGAAAAAACCGGTCAGATTTCCTGCATGACTTGTGCGCCGGCCAAACTGCCGGGCCTGATGTGAGCTTCGCCCGGACCACAGCCAGGCAAGCGCCTTAAAAACCAGAAACCCCAACCTAAAGCACAAAACAGGCGCACACTACCTTATTGCTCCCCTGCGGAGCAAAAACCGCCAATTTGGGAGTCCATCATGGCAAAAGGTCAAATGCGCAGTAACCGCGAAGTCAAGAAACCGAAACAGGCGAAGAAACCTCAACCCGCCACTTCGCCATCAGGCGCGCCGCCGATTCGCATAGCACCGAGCGTGTCAGCGACCCAGAAGAAGCACTAAAGCGAGCAAGCCCGCCCCACACAGGCGGGCATCCTCGTCGACAAACTACTTCGAAATATCCTCCAACGCCACGTCCCGCGTCTTCGGCCCAAGCGTCCCGATGGCCAGCATCACTACCGCCATCGCCCCGGAGATAAACACGAACACGCCGTCCACGCCGAAGCGGCTCAAACATCCCGCGATTACGAACGCGGAGAACATCGCCGAAATCCGGCTCCACGAATAAACGAATCCCACGGCCCGCGCCCGAATGCTAGTCGGAAACAACTCGGCCTGATACGCGTGGTAGCTATACGAAATAATATTTCCCGCTAGCACGAGACACACGCCCAGGCTCACCAGCAACACCGTCTCGCGCGCCTGGCTGAACGCCAGCCCGCACACCACGTTGACCGCCGCCATGCAGATAATCACTGTCTTGCGCTCGAAGCGGTCGGCGATCAGCAATCCCAGCAACGGCCCGAGCGGTGCGGCAATCGCGATGATGCTCGCGTACATCAGACTCGTCGTCACCGTAATGCCCTGCTTGATCAGCAAGGTCGGAATCCAGTTTGCGAAGCCGTAATAGCCCATTGTCTGGAACACGTGAAAGATGATCAGCATCAGCGTGCGCTTGCGATACGGCGGCACCAGCAGATCTCGAAACGCCGCCCGTGCGCGCACCGGTTCGGGCGAGGCCGGCTCCGGCAACGGCCGTCCGTATTCGCGCGCCACGCGTGCTTCGAGCCGCGTCATGATCGCGTCCGCTTCGTCGATGCGGCCTTTCTGCGCGAGCCAGCGCGGGCTCTCCGGCAAACGCAGGCGGATCCACCACACCACGATCGCGCCGACCACGCCGGTCAGCACGACCAGACGCCAGCCATCCAGGCCGAAGTAGCGATGCGGCACCAGCAGATACGAGAGAAACGCGACGATCGGCACCGCGCAAAATCCCACCGCCTGTGAACACGCCGACGCGCGTCCGCGCACATGCTTCGGCACGAGTTCGGAAATGTACGTGCCGATCGTGACGATCTCCACGCCAATGCCGATCCCCGCAATGAAGCGCCACAGGTTGAGCCCGAGCGCCGTGTCCTGGAACGCCATGATGATATTGGCCGCCGTGTACCAGAGCAGCGACCACGTGAAGATCGCGCGCCGGCCAAAACGGTCGGCGAGAAAGCCGCACGCCGCCGTGCCGATGAACAGGCCCGCGAACAACGCCGCGATGAAACTCGCCACGCCGCTGGTGCCGAACAGACCGTGCGTGGTCGCGGTGAGAATGCCGCTGCGCACGAGTCCCGGCGCGATGTAGCCGGAGAACATCAGGTCGTAGAGTTCGAAGAAGAGCCCGAGGCTCAGCAGCATCACCAGCTTCCAGATCGAACGCGTGGCCGGCAGGCGGTCGAGCCGCGCGGAAATACGCGCGCCATCGAGCGCGATTTCGTCCGCGCGGCCGTCCGCCGACGCACCCGCGCCAGAGGGCAAACCGCCGAGCGCGCCGGCATCGCCGACCGCTGTTGCATACACCGCATGATTCGACGACTTCATCGTCTGTCTCCTTTATCCGGTCTTGCGCCGGATGAGATTGATTTGATTGCGTTCCATGCATCGAACGCCGCGCTCCTGCAACGGCCTCACGCGGCTTCCTGCGGCGCCTGCTTCGACCCGCCGCCCAGCGCCACGATCTGCGCCTCGTCGTAGCCCAGATCGCGCAGCACTTGTGCGGTGTGCTCGCCGATCTTCGCGATCGGTTGACGTGGCTGCAGACGCGCGCCATCCAGTGAAATCGGCAGTAAAGGCATGCCGGTTTCGCTGCCGTCATCGAGCGTGAGTCGAGCAAGACCACCGCTCTGGTTCAGATGCGGATCGTCGAACAGCTCTTCGGGTTTCGTGATCGACGCGAACGGAATGTGGTCGCGCTCGAACTGGGGCGCGAGCGCCGCGCCTTCGAACTGGCTCAGCGTTTCGCCGAGTGTCTTCAACAGCCATTCGCGCGCCAGCACGCGATCGTTGTTGCTGGTGAGGCGCGGGTCGGCCAGCAGATCCGCGCGGCCGAGAATCGCGCACAGCGCGCGCCACTGTCCGTCGCCGGTCGCGGCGATGAACATCTGCTCGTTGTTGGCGAGCGTGAACACGTCGTACACTGCCCATGCGCTGATGCGCTCGGGCATCGGCGCCGCGGGCACGCCGGTCGCGGCGAACTGCTGCATGTGCTGCGCGGACAGCAGCACGCAGTTCTCGAACAGCGCGCTCTGCACTTCCTTGCCGCGTCCGCTCGCATGCCGTTCGTGCAAGGCGGCGAGCACGCCGATCGCGCCGAACATGCCGCCCATGATGTCGTTGACCGAACTGCCCGCGCGCAGCGGACGGCCCACCGGCCCGGTCATGTAGGCGAGGCCGGCCATCATCTGCACGACTTCGTCGAGCGCGAGACGATGTTCGTACGGACCGTTCAGGAAGCCCTTGTGCGAGACGTAGATGAGCTTCGGATTGCGTTCGCGCAACGTCGCGTAGTCGAGACCGAGGCTCGCCATGCGGCCCGGTTTGAAGTTTTCGACGAACACGTCCGCGGTATCGACCAGCTTGTGCAGCGCGGCCAGTCCCGCTTCGCTATCGAGGTCGAGCGCCACGCTCTTCTTGTTGCGATTGAAGGTGCGGAAAAAACCCGCGCCGGTGCCGAGCAAACGGCGCGTACCGTCGCCGCGCGGCGGTTCGACCTTGATCACTTCGGCGCCGAGATCGCCGAGAATCATCCCGCAGGTCGGGCCCATCACCATATGCGACAACTCGATCACACGAATGCCCGCGAGCGGCAGCGCGCCTGGCTGCGGCAAAGAAGTGGAAGTAGAGGAAAGCGGATTCATTGCAGTACCTGCGAGTCGAAGGATTCGAAAGTTTGACGGGCGGCGCTGAACTGCTTCGGCAAGCCGGCGCGCGCCAGATAGCCGTACAGCGGTTCGCCGGGCAAAGCGTCGGCGAGCACGGCGCGCGACGCGAGCAGAAGGTCGAGGTCGATGCCGGTCGTGTAGCCCATGCTGTCGAGCATGAACACGAGGTCTTCGGTGTTGACGTTGCCGGTCGCGCCCGGCGCATGCGGACAGCCGCCGAGTCCGGCCAGCGACGCGTCGAATTCGCGGATGCCGTGTTGCAGCGCGACCAGTGTGTTGGCGAGACCGAGGCCACGTGTGTCGTGGAAATGCAGCGAGCGCAGCCTGCCGCCCGCGACGTTGCGCACCAGTTCGATGATCTCGCCGACCTGGCGCGGCGTCGCTTCGCCGGTGGTGTCGCCGAGTGCGATCACATCGGCGCCTGCTTGCACCGCGGCGCCGGCGATCGCGGCGATATCCGCGTACGGCACCGCGCCTTGCAGCGTGCAGCCGAACACCGTCGATAACCCGGCGATCAGTTCGACGCGCCGCGCGCCCGCTTTCGACGCGCTGTCGATCAACTCGCGCATCGCCGCGAACGCATCGATCATTTCCACCGGCGTCTTGCGCACGTTCGCGAGGCTATGCGCAGCGCTCACCGAAATCGGCGCGACGACCCGATGCACGCCGCATTCGAGCGCTCGTTGCGCGCCCTTCAGATTCGGCACCAGCGCCGTGACGACCAGATCGTCGTAGGTGAGCGCGTGGGCGATGACTTCGTCGGCGTCGGCCATCTGCGGCAGCAGCTTCGCCGGCACGAAGGACGCGACTTCCATATGGCGCACGCCGGCAGCATACGCGGCGTCGATCCAGCGCCGTTTGAACGCGGTGGGCATCGTGCGGGCGATGCTTTGCAGACCGTCTCGCATACCGACTTCGGTCACGACGACGCGCTCCTGGGTGTCACTCATGGTCTTGAATCCCGGTCTTGAATGCGGCGGAGAATGAGGGGAATGAAGCAACTGAGTGACAGCGTGCCCGCGCATCGACGCGCGGCAAAGTCTGCGTTGGCGACGTACTCCATCGCCGCTCGCGATGGCGGCTCAGGCAGGCCGGACGGGCGTGAGCCGTCGCAAAGGGGAAACCCTTAAGGGCTTTTCAGAGGGAGGAGAGCAGGCAGATCGCGGCCGGGTTTCAGCTCAGACGCTCAGCCCGCGTTCAGCAGATGATCGAGCAGATGTGACGCCGCGAGCGTGAGCGCCTGACGGTCGCGCATGCAAATCACGAAGCGCCGTTCGGCCCAGGCTTCGCTCAAGGGCACGGCCATGATGCCGTATTCGTCGGCGGCGTGACGCGGCAGCGCTTCGCGCGGCAGGATCGCGACGGCGAGGCCGGCCTGGATGAAACGATAGGCGGCGTCGAACGTCGATACGTAGGTGCGATAGTTGAGTTCACGGCCCTTCTCTACCGCGATGCGCTGCATCAGTGCATTCACCGAGGCGTTCGACGAGAGTCCGAGGTGGTCGAACGCCAGCGTCTGCTCGAAGCTGACCGCGCCCTCGCCCGCGAGCGGATGGTCGCGCGGCACGATCAGCGCGAGATGATCGGCGCGATAGGGCAGCGCGTCGAGACTGCCCATCGGCACGACATCGCGGCAAATGCCGAGATCGGCGACGCCTTCTTCCAGCCCTCGAACGATCTCCGCGCTCACGCGCTCTTCGACGTCCACGCGAATTCGCGGGTTCGCCTTTAGAAACGCCGAGAGCGCCTCGGGCAGAAACTCCACCATCGACGACACGTTTGCCAGCACCCGCACATGGCCGCGCGCGCCGGCCGCGTATTCACTGAGTTCGGCTTGCAGGCGTTCGTGGCCGCGCATGATGAGCCGCGCATGCCGCAGCAGCGCCTCGCCGGCGGCGGTCGCGCGCACGCCGCGCTGGCTGCGCGAGAGCAACGCGACATCGACCAGCGCCTCGAGGTCCGCCAGCCGTTTGCTGACCGCCGACGGCGCGATGAACTCGCGTTCGGCCGCGCGCGCGATCGTGCCTTCCTCGCAGACGGCAATGAACAAGCGCAAGGTCACCTGATCGATCTGCCACATGAGCGGGCGTGCTCCCAAGGTCTGAAGTGGGAAAATTATGCCCGACGATGACGGCGGCCGAGACCATCTCAGGGTATCCACCGCGGAGGTTGCTTGGCTTGCTTGCGTTGCTTGGGCTGATTGAGCTGCTTTAACCCGCGATCATTCCCGCACTTGCCCGGCTTTTCCGGTCTGGCTATGCTGAGGGCCTTGCCGGCCGCGAGCCTGTGCGCAGCACGCGAATCGCGGCACGAACCAGAACAATCGACCAGAACCAGAGATAGCCATGTCCACCACCAGTCTCTTCCTCACCGCCGCAGGCGTCGGCCTCGCGATTGCCGCGCCGGTCGGCCCGATGGGCATGCTGTGCATCCGCCGCACGCTGACCGGCGGTCCGCGTGCCGGGCTAGCCATCGGTTTCGGCATCGCAACCGGCGACGCCGCTTACGGTCTGATCGCGGCACTCGGCCTCGTCAGCATCTCGCAGTTCATGCTCGCGTACGACCGGCCCTTGCATCTGCTCGCCGGATTGTTCCTGTTGTATCTGGGCGTGCGCACGCTACTGCAGAAAGCACCCGCCGACGCGTCGAACGGCGACAGCAACGGCAACGGCAAGCTCGCGCAAGTGGGCCGCGCCGGTGCGCTGCGCGCCTATGCGAGTTCATTGCTGCTCACGCTGACCAATCCGCAAACGGTCATCATGTTCGCGGCACTGTTCACGACGCTCGCCCCGCGCGGCGCGTTTTCATCGAGCATCGCGCTGACCACGGTTGGCGGCGTATTTTGCGGCTCGATCGCGTGGTGGTGTTTCCTCGTGACGGTGGTGTCGCTCGCGCGTCATGCGATCGGCAGCAAACTGCGCGTTGCCATCGACCGGATCGTCGGGTTCACGCTGGCGGCGTTCGGCGTCGTGGAAATTCGCCGGGCGCTTTGAGCAAGCGTCCGCGCACAGCACCACGTATTAGCGCTGCGGCTGGGTCGGCGGCTACGGTTGAGCTGAGGCCTCAGCCTCTGCCTCACGAGCGCCCGCGCAACGCCACGAGCACCACACCGCAGATCGCCAGCAAACCACCGCATAGCGTCGCGAGCCCCGGGCGTTCTCCGGTCAGCAGCGCGGACAAGACTGTCGCCACGGCCGGCGTCAGATAGAGAAAATTGGCCGCGCGCGCCGCGCCGAAATGGCCGAGCGCGAAGGTCCACGTCGCATAACCGAGCGTCGCGGGAAACACGCCGAGCACCAGCACCGCCTGCAGCGTCCCGCGCGGCGCACCGTCGAGCGAATGCACCGCGCCCGGCAACCAGGGCGTCAGCAGCAGCGCGCCGGCCATTAATGTGTAGGCGGTGCAGGTCAGCGCGCCGTAGACCGGAATCAGACGCCGCTGCAGCACGAAGTAACTCGCGGAACACAGCGCGGCGCCGAGAATCAGAGTGCTGCCCGCGCCGAGCGTCAGGCCGCCCGGCTGGCCGCGCGCAATCACGGCGATACCCGCCAGGCTTATCAGCGACCCGAGCCATCCCCAGCGGTTGAAACGCTCGCCGAGTACGACGGCCGCCAGCAGCGCAGTAAAAATCGGCAGCGTATTGACGATGAAACTCGCCGCGCCCGCGGCCACGGTCTTTTCACCGGTATTGAGCAGCGCGTTGTAGAGCGCGATGCCGAGAAAACCGCACAACGCGAAGCGCAGGCCATCGGGCCATGTCGGCAGACGCGGGCGCCGGTAGGCGAGCCACGCGAGCACCAGCAGCGCCGCAGTAGCGAATCGCGCGGACGCCAGTTGCAAAGGCGGCAAGCCCTGCAAGCCGATCCGAATGAATGGAAAAGCGGATGCCCACGACACAATCGTGAAAGCGACCGCACCTGCCGCCAACAGCGGCTGACGCGCAAAGCGCGAGGGACGAGGCGAAGTGAGTGTGTTCATGCCGCGATCGTGCCTCGGTATGAGCTGCTAAGCTAGAACACAAATGAACACCGTGATGTGAATATGGCTCACACCTCGCCACACGCCGCGTCCGCGCGGCCGCCGCTCGCCAGCCTCGAAACCGTCTGCCACGTGGCCCGCGAAGGCTCGTTCCTCGCCGCTGCGGAAGCCGCCGGACTCACGCACGGCGCGATCAGCCGGCGAGTCGCGGCGGTAGAAAACTGGCTCGGCATGACATTGTTCGAACGCCATGCCCGCGGCGTGCGGCTGACACCGGACGGGCAGCGTTTTGTTGGGCGGATCGAGCAGGCTTTCGGCATTATCGACAGCGCTGCGGACCAGTGGCGTTCGCCGCGCAGCCCGCAACTGGTCAAGCTGAGCGTGGTGCCCGCGTTCGCCAAGCTGTGGTTCTTCGAGCGCCAGGCGACGTTCGAAAGCGAGGCGCCGGCGCTGCGCATTCAACTCGACATCGATCACCGCAACGCGGACATCGTCAGCGGCGACGCGGATCTGGCCATTCGCTACGGGCGCGGCAACTGGCGTCATCTGGAGGTCAAGCCGTTCCTGCCGGAGAAGCTGTATCCGGTGGCGCATCCCGCACTGGCCGCGCAACTGGCGAAGCAGCGGCATAAGCGCGGCGACGCGGCGCTGCTCGACGTGCCGCTGCTGCACGACTCGGACGTGACAGGCTGGCGCGCATGGTTCGATGCGCTGGACATACCATTGAAGCCTCGCGCGCAGGACCGGCGCTTCGAAGACTACACGCTGGTGCTGGCCGCCGCGGAAGCGGGACTCGGCGTGGCGCTGGCACGCGTGCCGCTCGCCGACGCCTATCTGCAGCGCAGCGGCCTCGTACGCGTGAGCCGCCATGAAGTCGCCTCGCCGCTGACCTACTACTTCGTGCATGCGAAAGGCGAAAACCGGCCCGAAGTCCTCGCGCTGATCGATCGTATGCAGGCCGCGCAGCGCACCGCTTCATACGCAAACGCGGCAGTTTTGCGACAATAGCGGCTTTCGCCGCGCCGCGGCGGCCTTTGCGCCGCCCTCCATCGACTGTCGAAGGCCGGCGCGCCGGCCTTGCCGCCTCTAACCCGTCCAACCCACCCGACCGCCAGCGGTCCGCTCAATGGCACTTCCCCACATCGATCTGCTGTACTCCGTCTCCGGCCTGTTCGTCGGCTTTCTGGTCGGACTGACGGGCGTCGGCGGCGGCTCGCTGATGACGCCGATCCTGGTCCTGCTGTTCAATGTGCATCCGGCCACCGCGGTCGGCACCGACCTGCTGTACGCGGCGGCCACCAAGGCCACCGGCACGCTCGTGCACGGCCTGAAGGGCTCCGTCGACTGGCAGATCACCCTGCGCCTCGCCGCCGGCAGCGTGCCGGCCGCCACGATCACGCTGATCCTGCTGCATCGTTATGGCATGGACACGCCGGGCGCGAGCCGGCTGATCCAGGTCGTGCTCGGCGCGGCGTTGCTGGTGACGGCGGTGGCGCTGGTGTTTCGTCCGCAACTCGCGGCGCTCGGCGCGCGCAAACAGCGCACGCCGCGTCAGGGACGCACGCTCGCGCTGACCATGCTGACCGGCGCGGTGCTCGGCGTGCTGGTGTCGCTGACTTCGGTCGGGGCGGGCGCGATCGGCGTGACGGTGCTGTTGCTGCTGTATCCGCTTTTACCGACCACGCGCATTGTCGGATCGGACATCGCGCACGCGGTGCCGCTCACCCTGCTGGCGGGCGCCGGCCATTGGCTGCTGGGCTCGATCGACTGGTCGATGCTGCTGTCGTTGCTGGTGGGATCGCTGCCGGGCATCGCGAT
The DNA here is from genome assembly GCF_050281145.1 of Paraburkholderia sp. NPDC080076. NCBI lineage: Bacteria > Pseudomonadati > Pseudomonadota > Betaproteobacteria > Burkholderiales > Burkholderiaceae > Paraburkholderia > Paraburkholderia sp. NPDC080076. Next base: position 109,121 of record NZ_JBNNWQ010000002.1, read on the forward strand.
CGGCAGCTATCTGTCCTCGCGCGCGCCGGACGCGCTGCTGCGCAACCTGCTCGCCGCCACGCTCACACTGGTCGGCGTACGCCTCGTGCTGGCCTGAAACCGCCCTAAGGATATCGACGCACGGCGGCGCGAACGTCCAGCGGCTACTTGAAGAACCGGCAGGTCAGATCGGCCTCGAACTGCCGGATCCATTGACCGTGACGATCGTGATAGGACTGCGCCCAGCCGCCGCGCCGCACGGTGACGAGGCGCTCGTGCGCTTCATCGCTCGGATCCGCGCAGGCACTGATGTCGAAATGGACCGGTGCAAAACCGTGCCGCGCGCACACCAGTTCGAAAGCCGCCCGATCGCCGATGGGCAGATCGGTATAGCGCAAAAGCGAGGTGTCCATGACGTTGACTCCGGTTCCTTACGCATCACAGTACGCTTTGCAACGCGTCAGCAGTGTGTCACAGCGCACAGACGGACCGTGGCCGCGCCGCCGTCCCATTCGAAACGGCTGAGCCCCATCATCGCCGCTTCAATAATCGCCAAATAAATAAAAAAAGGCTCCGGTTTTTTGCCGGAACCCTGGTGCACGCCTGCATCACGATGGCGCATGACGACGTGAGCCGTCCGCGCCAGGTGTCGCAGCCTGCTTACTGCTGCACAACGGTCAGCTTATTCGACACCGACGTCACGCCGGCGACGCCCTTGGCCGCCTGGCCGGCAGCGTCGATCTGGCCTTGGTCAGGCACCGAACCCGTGAGGGTCACCGCGCCGCCACGAGCACGCACGGCGATGTTCGACACATCGACGCCTTGTGTCTTGGCCAGCGCGCTACGCACCTTGCGGCCCAGCTGGCTGTTCGCCTTCTTGGTCGACTTGGCGCTGGCAGCCGGCGCGGCGGTCGTGCCGGTTGCCGTTGCGTCGCTTGCCTGAGCGTACACATTGCACGCCACCACCATTGCCACAACCGAGCCCAGCGTTTTCAGAAAACCGACCGATTTCATAGCTTTTCTTCTCCTTAGCTTCACATTGGACCGCATATACAAGCGGCTTCGTTACGACTACCGGCAGCCATGCTGGGCGCGCACGACAAGGCGCGGCCGAGCAACGGCCGACTAGGGCTGTAACACGATGTGCGAGAGGCGAGAGAGGCCGGTTGCCGTTGCCGCCTGCGATGACCGATGACGGGCATGCAGTGCGGTACGAAACCGGCAAGCCGCGAAGTCCGCCGACGCGCCCGGTTCTTGTGTGTCGTGCCGGGTCGCGCCGCGCAAACATCTGTTCGCGGCAGCGATGCACAATTTAATCTAGCCGGGCCAGAAGCGCAAAGGGTTTAGTCGGGTTTAGTCACACTGGAGATGCGAATCGCGTCAGACGCGCGGGCTGTCACGCCACGTTCACGATTTGTTACGGGTTTGTCGTCGCTGGCCGCCGCCGCGCGTTCCGCCGTGCGGTGAATCTCAGGTACCATCGGCGCGACGCAAGCTGCCGCGCGGCTTGCGTGCCCTTCGCGGCAGCCTGGCCACAAGCCGCGCGTGCTTCGCACCGCTTGGCGCGCGGCGGAGCGCCGTTCCTGTTCACTTTCGACCGTAGCCCGTCACGTCATCCGATGAAGCCAGCCTCCGGCCGCAAAAGCCCTCCCCGTCTCGTCGCCCGTTTCGTCGCGATCTCCTGGCGCGATCTCGCGGTCTCGTTCGGGCCGATCCTGCTGATCGCCGCCGTCGGGATCTGGGTCGCCGTGCGGCTGATCCAGCCCGCGCCGCCCAGCACGCTGACCATCAGCGCCGGCCCCGAAGGCAGCACCTTCTGGACCGCAGCGCAAAAGTACAAGGCGATTCTGGCGCGCAACCGCATCACGCTGAACGTGCTGTCGTCGGAAGGCTCGCTGCAGAATCTCAAGCGGCTGTCTGATCCGAAGTCCGGCGTCGATGTCGCCTTCGTGCAGGACGGCGTCGCGCCCGGCGCGGCGGCCGACGGGCTGATGTCGCTCGGCAGCGTGGCCTATGTGCCGCTCGCGATCTTCTATCACGGGCCGACCGTCACGCGGCTCTCCGAGTTCAAGGGCCAGCGGCTCGCAGTCGGCGCCGAAGGCAGCGGCACGCGCGAACTGGCGCTCGCGCTGCTCAAGGCGAACGGCATCGTGCCGGGCGGCGCAACCAAACTCCTGCCGCTTTCGGGCGACGACGCCGCCGAAGCACTCGTCTCCGGCAAGGTCGACGCGGCGTTCCTCGCCGGCGATTCGGCGCAACCCGCGGTGATGGGCAAGCTCTACCGCACGCCGAACGTGCAGTTCTACGATTTTTCGCAAGCCGATGCCTACACGCGCCGCTTTCCCTACCTGACGCAACTCGAAATGCCGATGGGCGCGTTCGACCTCGGCAAGAACCTGCCGTCCGCGCCGATTCATATGGTGGCGCCGACCGCCGAGCTGGTGGCGCGCGACTCGCTGCATCCCGCGCTTTCCGACCTGCTGATCGAAGCCGCGCGCGAGGTGCACGGCAAGGCGAACATCATGCAGCGCGCTGGCGAATTCCCCGCACCGCTCGCCCACGATTTCCCGGTCAGCGACGACGCCGCGCGCTACTACAAGTCCGGCAAGAGCTTCCTCTACCGCATCCTGCCGTTCTGGCTCGCGAGTCTCGCTGACCGCCTGCTGGTGGTCGTGGTGCCGCTGATCGTGTTGCTGGTGCCGGCGTTGCGTCTGGTGCCGTCGCTGTATGCGTGGCGGGTGAAATCGCGCATCTATCGCTGGTACGGCGCGCTGATCGCGATCGAACGCAGCGCGCTCAGCGACCATTCGCCCGCCGAGCGCGCGTCGCTGATCGAGCGGCTCGACGCGATCGAGGAATCGGTCAACGGTCTGAAGATGCCGCTCGCCTATGCGGATCAGTTCTACGTGCTGCGCGAGCATATCGGCTTCGTGCGCCAGCGGCTCATGCAGGCCCGAGACGCCCAGCGCGACGACGCCGCCAACGAAGCGGAAGGCGCGGAGAACGGATCGGACGAAGCAGGCGCCGGACCCACGCCGCCCGCCGCGAACGAAGCGGCTGAAATCGGCGAAACGCGCGACGACCACGACGCGAAACCATATTGACGGGTGCAAGCCGCGGCTGCACCGCGTAAGATCATTACAAATCCGACGGTGCAGCAGACGCGCCGTGCGGAACCGGCAATTCGGGAGACATTTATGACCGTTGGCATCGACGCCAGGCAACCGCTGTGGTTCTACGACTTTGTCTCGCCGTTTACCTACCTGTTGCTGGAGCAACACGACAAATGGCCAGGCTTCGACTTCGTGTTCACGCCGGTCGTACTGAATGATCTGTATCGTCACTGGGGACAGCGGCCGGCTTACGGCGTGCCCTCGAAACGCACCTTCCTGTACCGGCACGCGCTGTTTCGCGCGGAGCAACTCGGCATTCCGTACAAGATGCCGCCGGCGCATCCGTTCGATTCCATGAAGCCGTTGCTGCTCGCCACCGCGGCGAATGGCGACATCAACTTCGTGCGCGAGATTTTCCGATTCATCTGGCGTGAAGGCCGCGATCCGTCCACTGACGAAGCCTTTGCCGAGTTGTGCGACCGCGTCGGTATGCCCGACGGTCCGGAAATCATCAGAAGCGCAGCCGTGCTGGCGCAATTGCAGCGCAACACGGCGGATGCGATCGGCCTCGGCGTGTACGGCGTGCCGACCTTCTTTCTGAACGATCAATTGTTCTGGGGTGAGGACGCGTTGCCCATGGTGCTGTATTGCGCGCGCACGCCGAACTGGCTCGAATCGAGAGAAGTCAAACGGATCAGTTCGCTGCCGTCGGGGCTTGCGGACATTCAACCGTAGGCGATACGTAAGCGTAAAGCGGGCAAAACGCGCGCCGCATGGCGCTTGCGCGGGTCGATTGCAGGTCGATAGCGGCAAAACAGCCTTGCTGATGCCGGTCATACCGTGCCCGCTATGCCGCTACACCGCAAACGGGCCTAAGGTTATGACCTTCGCGCCGTGCGCGTTGGCGCTGCGCTCTCACGAGACTCTCGCGGGCGGCTCCGTACGACGCCTTATCGAATGATCCGTTTGCCCCGCCTCGCTTAAATCATGGACGACACCGCCGCCTCCCTCGATATCTGGCTCGTGCGCGTGCTGCGCACGCTGCTGGTCGAGCGCAGCGTCACGCAGACCGCGTTGCGTCTGAATCAGACCCAGCCTGCCATCAGCACCGCGCTGCGCAAACTGCGCGAGACGCTGAACGACCCGATCCTCGTGCGCGGCAAGTCGGGCATGGTGCCGACCGAATACGGCGAATCGCTGCTGGCTTCCGCGCAGCGCGTGCTGCGCGAAGTCGATTTCGTCGCGACACCGCATGGCGACTTCGATCCCGGCCGCTCGCGCCGTACGTTTCGCGTGGCCGCGCCGGATTATCTGAACGACTTCTTCATGCCGACGGTGATCGCGCAGTTTCGCGAGGCGGCGCCGCACGCGCGGCTTGAGATCGATTCGTTGAGCCCGATGCTCGATCATTCGGCCGCGCTCGATGCCGGCGAACTCGATCTGGTGATCGGCAACTGGCCGAAGCCCGAGCCGCGCTTCGAGCGCAGCGATCTGTTCTCCGACACGGTCGTGTGCATGATGCGCGCCGATCATCCGCTGACGCGCATGCCGTTGACGCGCGAGGCGTATCTCGCCGCGCCGCATCTGGCGCCGACGGCGTATAGCGGCGCGAGCAGCGGCGCCATCGACATTGGTTTCGCGCGGGCGCGCGCCGAGCGCCGTATCGTCGCCACGCTGCCCTACTTCGGACTGGTGCCGCAAACGCTGCTGCAATCCGATCTGATCTTCACGACCACGCGCCGCTTTGCGATGCACTACGCGGACATGCTGCCGCTCGCGGTGGTCGATGTGCCGATTCCGTTTCCGCGCATCAAGTGCTATCAGTTGTGGCATCCGCAGCCGGACCGGCCGAGCGATGTCGGCTGGCTGCGTACGCTGATGTCCGAGGTGTCGGATACGCTGGTCGCGCAGAAGGTGCGGCGCGCGAAACGGGCGCCCAAAAAGGAAACGTCAGCCGCGATGGGCTGACGTTTGGGTTTGCAGTGCGATCGGCCGCGGTTGAACGCCTTCGTCTTGATCGACTTCTAGCTATCAGACACTCGCGCAGAGCTGCTGCGTTGCGAGCTGCGCCACGACCTGCCGCGTACGAATCTGCAGCAACTCCGCGCACACCGCCACGGCGATCGCCGAAGGCGCCTTATCGACGATACCGGCTACGCCGATCGGACACGTCATCTCCACCAGCCGGTCCAGATCCACGCCACGATCGAGCAAACGACGCTCGAATTTCACGCGCTTCGTCTTTGAACCGATCATGCCGAAGTAGGTGAAATCGCGCCGCCGCATGATGCGTGCGGCGAGCGAGAAATCGAGCGCGTGATTGTGCGTCATCACGAGAAAGTACGCGCCGGGCGGCGCCGTATCGACGATCGCGTCCGGCGTGTCGGTCGCTTCGATCTGCACGTTGGCGGGCGTTTCGTCGGGGAACAGTTCGTCGCGCTCGTCGACCCACTGGACGACGCACGGCAAGCTGCCGAGCAGCTTGATGAGCGCGTGCCCGACGTGCCCCGCGCCGAACAGCACGATATGCATCGGCGCCGGACGCGGCGTCTGCACGGCGCTGCGTCGGCCGATCTGAACGGATGAAAAATCGTTCATGGCGATCACTCCAGTGAGTGTGTTGTTCACGCGCTTCTTTCCCGGCTCATTGCTACGCTGGTTGCCGCGGTGTTGCGGTTGCGGCCCGCACCGCGCCGACCGCCTTGAGGATTTCCTCGCTGGTCGCGGGCGCATTCAGCGGCGGATTGACCTTGTGGTCACCCACGGCCGACACTGCATCGCGCACGGCGAAGAACACCGAGAACGGCAGCAGCAGCGGTGGCTCGCCGGTCGCCTTCGAGCGATGGATGCTGTCCTCCGCGTTGCGGTTCTTGAAAAGACGCACGCGGAAGTCGGGCGGCGTATCGTTGACGGTCGGAATCTTGTAGGTGGACGGCGCATGCGTCATCAACTTGCCGCCGGCGTTCCACCACAGTTCTTCGGTCGTGAGCCAGCCCATGCCTTGAATGAAAGCGCCTTCCACCTGGCCGACGTCGAGCGCCGGATTCAACGAAGCGCCCACGTCGTGCAACGCGTCCGCGCGCAGCACGCGCATTTCGCCGGTCAGCGTGTCGATCACCACTTCCGATACGGCCGCGCCGTACGAGTAGTAGTAGAACGGCCGGCCTTGCAGCTTCGATTGATCCCAGTAGAGCTTCGGCGTCGCGTAGAAACCGTCCGACCAGAGCTGAATACGCGCGACGTAAGCCTTCGCGATCACTTCTTCGAACGGCACGATCGCGTCGCCGACCACGACTCGGTCATGCACGAAGCGCACTTCCGACGCGCTCACCTGCCCCGCGCCGAAACGCTCGGCGGCAAACGCCGACAGACGTTCGCGCAACTGACGCGCGGCGTCCTGCGCGGCCTTGCCGTTCAGATCGGAACCCGTCGAGGCCGCCGTCGCCGACGTATTGGCGATCTTGCTGGTGTCGGTGGCCGTGACGCGAATGCGGTTGAAGCCAATGCCCAGTTCATGCGCGACGACCTGCGCGACCTTCGTGTTCAAGCCCTGGCCCATTTCGGTGCCACCGTGGTTCACCAGCACCGAACCGTCGGTGTAGATGTGAACCAGCGCGCCGGCCTGGTTGAAGTGAGTCACGTTGAACGCGATGCCGAACTTGACCGGCGTGAGCGCCATGCCCTTCTTCAGTATTTCGTTATTCGCGTTGAACTCGTTGATCGCCGCGCGACGCGCGCGGTATTCGCTGGTCGCTTCGAGTTCGTCGATCAACTCGTGAATCACGTTGTCTTCGACGATCTGACCGTACGGCGTCTGGTTACGCTCCGTCTTGCCATACAGATTGCGGCGGCGCACGTCGAGCGAATCTTCACCGACCGAGCGCGCGACGTTGTCCATGATGTATTCGATCGCGAACGCGCCTTGCGGACCGCCGAAACCGCGGAACGCCGTATTCGACTGCGTGTTGGTCTTGCCGCAGAAGCCGTCGATCGTGACGTCCGAGAGCCAGTACGCGTTGTCGAAGTGGCACAGCGCGCGCGTCATCACCGGACCGGACAGGTCGGCGGAGAAGCCGCAACGCGAGGTCATGTCGACCGTCACGCCGTCGATCACGCCCTTGTCGTCGTAGCCGACTTCATACGTGTAGTGGAAGTCGTGGCGCTTGCCCGTGACCATCATGTCGTCGTCGCGGTCCGGACGCAGTTTCACCGGGCACAGCAGCTTCCATGCGGCGAGCGCCGCGCAGCACGCGAACAGACCCGATTGCGATTCCTTGCCGCCGAAACCGCCACCCATGCGGCGGCATTCGATCAGCACGTTGTGCGATGCCACGCCCAACGCGTGCGCGACCATGTGCTGCATTTCGGTCGGGTGTTGCGTCGAACAGTAGACATGCATGCCGTCGTCGTCCTTTGGCACCGCGTACGAAATCTGACCTTCCAGATAGAACTGTTCCTGACCGCCGAGCAACATTTCGCCGGCTTCGCGACGCGCGGCGCGGGCGATCTTGGTGTCCGCCTCGCCGCGCGCGAGTTTCATCGGCGGCAGCACGTGCTGGTTCGCGGCGCGCGCCTGCTGCGCGGTCAGAATCGCCGGCAGTTCCTCGTAGACGACTTCGGCGCGGCGCGCGGCGAGACGTGCGGTTTCATGCGACGTCGCGACCACGATGAAGATCGGCTGGCCGATGTATTGCACGAGACCGTCGGCGAGAATCGGATCGTCGCCGTGGATGATCGGACCAACGTCGTTGACGCCCGGAATGTCGTCGGCGGTGAAGATCGCGACCACGCCCGGCGTGGCGCGCACCTTGTCGAGCGACATCGAGACGATCTTCGCATGCGCTTTCGAGGACAGGCCGAGCGCGGCGTGCAGCGTGCCGGCGAGCGTCGGAATGTCGTCGGTGTACGTGGCGCGGCCGCTCACGTGCAGATGCGCGGACTCGTGCGGACGCGAGATGTGCACCTGGGTGAAGTCGTCGAGATCCTGAAGGTCTTTCAGGAACGGTTCGGCTTGCTGATTCATCGTTGTGTTCTCCGTATCCTTTGGGCTTCTACTTAGACGGCGGCCGGCGCACAGGCCGCGGCGACCGCGCGCACATCCAGCGCGCTCCTGGGCAGCGGATTGTTCGGACGCGTTTCGAGCCAGAAACGGTACAGCGTGTTCTTCGCCGATTCGAGGCGGTAGTTGCTGGTCGCGCGCATGTCCGACAGCGGCGCGTAGTCGTTGCCGAGCGCGAGCATCGCGGCCTGCGCGGTGGCTTCGTGCCATTCGGCGTCGCGCAACACGGCTTCCGCATGCGTCGCGCGCTTGGACGTGGCAGCCATGCCGCCGAACGCGATGCGCGGCTCGCGGATCAGGTTGCCGTCGGCGATGAAGGCGAACGCGGCGCACACCGCCGAGATGTCCGAATCGAAGCGCTTCGAGAGTTTGTAAGTGCGGAACTGCAGGTTCTGACGCACGCCGGTGCGCGTCGGCACTTTCAGTCCGACGACGAACTCGTGCTCCGCCATGTCCTTCTTCTGATACGCGAGGTACAAGTCTTCGAGCGGCATTTCGCGCTCGATCTCGCCGCCGCGCACGATCACGCGCGCGCCGAGGGCGATCAGGCCCGGCATCGAATCGCCGATCGGCGAACCGTTGGCGATATTGCCGCCGAGCGTGCCGGCGTTACGAATCGGCAGCGACGCGAAACGCTGCCACATCTCGTTCAGTTCGGGGTATTGCTTCGCGATTTCCGCGTAGGCCTTTTCGACGCTCACGCCCGCGCCGATCTCGATCCATTCGTCGTTGGTCTCGAGCTTCTGCAATTCGGCGATCTGCCCGACATACACGATGTTGCCGAGATCGCGCATCATCTTGGTGACCCACAAGCCGATGTCCGTGCTGCCGGCGAGAATACGCGTGGCCGGTTCGGCTTCCTTGATCTTTGCGAGCGCTTCGACCGTACGCGGCGCAGCGAACTGCTGGCCGGCGTGCTGGTAGTGGAAAGTGTCCTTACGTTCGAGCGTGGCGAGCGTTTTCGACAATGCTTCGATGTTGACCGGCGCTTTCGGCGCGGGCGCTTCGAACATGCGCACCGCCGCGTCGACAATCGGACGATAGCCCGTGCAGCGGCACAGATTGCCGGTCAGCGCGTTGCTGATCGCGTCACGCGACGGCACGCTCTTGTTCGCGCAGCTATGTTCGTGGCCGTGCTTTTCGTACAGCGACCACATCGACATGACGAAGCCCGGCGTGCAGAAACCGCACTGCGAGCCGTGGCACTCCACCATCGCTTCCTGCACGGGATGCAGCGAGCCGTCCGGTTGGCGCAGGTCTTCGACGGTGTAGAGCGCTTTGCCGTCGAGCGTCGGCACGAACTGGATGCAGGCGTTGACCGCCTTGAAGTCGACGCCGCCCGCCTCGTTGCGCTCGCCGATCACGACCGTGCACGCGCCGCAATCGCCTTCGGCGCAGCCTTCCTTGGTGCCGGTGCAATGCGCGTCTTCGCGCAGATATTGCAGGACGGTGCGAGTGACGGGCGCGTCCTTGATCTCGCGGATCGCGTTGCGGTGGTAGAAGCGAATCGGCTCAGTCATGTCTCGTTACTCTCGAATGTTCTGTGTCCGTTGGGACGTGCAGCAGTGATGGTTCGAAAACTATCACCGTCAATAAATACAACCCATAGCTCGGGTCGCATGCGGGACATATCCGCGAAAAGATATCGAGATGGGTTTGGGGAAGGGTTGGCTTATGGTGGTTGGGGTATTTGACCGTATTTTTGTCTTTTTTGTTGATTATTTGCCAGTTTGGGGAGAACAGTTTTGACGCACCCACCCCAAAAAGTGACCTCTGACGAGGCTAAAACGGACCGCTATAAGGTCCCGGCACCGGGTTTTTGTTAGACGAATTATTAAGCAAGTCCTGCAAGAGAATCGGTTCCATGGGAAAATCACGCCTTCCCGCCGATTTCAAGTCTCGTTTTCCCCATGTCCACCGACTCAGCGACACCTCGCAGCGAATTTGCGACGACCATGCAGATCATTCCGGTCGTCTTTTTCACGTTTCTTTGCTATCTGACGATCGGAATTCCGCTGGCGGTACTGCCGGGCTACGTCCACGACGACCTGGGTTACAGCGCCGTGCTGGCGGGTGCGGCGATCAGCGTGCAATACCTGGCGACGTTGGCGTCGCGGCCGCTGGCCGGCCGTTCTGCGGATACGTTGGGGCCGAAGCGGACCGTGTCGATCGGTTTGCTGGGTTGTGGCGCAAGCGGGGTTCTGTTGTTGCTGGCTGTGCTGTGCGGACGCTGGCCGGTGTTGAGCCTCGGCCTCCTGGTATGCAGCCGTCTCGTGCTGGGGTTCGGTGAGAGCCTGTGCGGCACGGGGGCGATTCTTTGGGGTATCGGCCGGGTGGGCACGAGCAACAATGCGCGAGTGATTTCTTGGAATGGCATCGCCACTTACGGCGCGCTGGCAGTCGGCGCGCCGCTGGGCGTGGCGATCGAGCACACGGTCGGGTTTGCAGCGTTGGGAATTCTGGTCATTCTGCTGGCGGCGCTTGGTTTTTACCTGGCTCGTCCGATGGCGCCTGTGCCGATCGTGCATGGCGAGCGCATGTCGTATCGCAGCGTGTTCACGCGGGTGCTGCCGCATGGGATCGGGTTGGCGCTTGGCTCGGCCGGATTTGGGTCGATTGCTACTTTCATCACGCTGTTTTATGCGGCTAAGCATTGGCCCAATGCGGCGTTGTCGTTGACGGTGTTCGGGACCCTGTTCATCGGGGCCCGGTTGTTGTTTGCCAATACGATCAAGACCTACGGTGGATTTCGCGTCGCGATTGCTTCGTTTTCGTTTGAATGCGCCGGGTTGTTGATGTTGTGGTTGGCGCCTGAGCCGCATATTGCGCTGGCTGGTGCAGCTTTAACCGGATTTGGGTTTGCTTTGGTGTTTCCGGCTCTCGGGGTCGAGGCTGTTGGGCTCGTGCCGCCGGCCAGTCGGGGGGCGGCTTTGTCGGCTTATTCCGTGTTTCTGGATCTTTCTCTCGGGATTACCGGGCCGTTGGCTGGGTATATTGCCGGCGAGTTTGGGTATGGGTCGGTGTTTCTTTTTGCGGCTGTTGCCGCTGCCGCGGGTGTGGGGCTTTCTACTTTGCTCTATTTGCGCAATGCCAAGGTGAATAATTTGCCTGCGGCGCTTTGAGTCTGGATGCGTTGTGGTACTGGAGCTTTGGCCTTTCCTTGAGTTCACGGTGGTCTATTAGCGTTGCCCCTGTGCCGGGCAATGCTCTCAACTTAAGCCCCATCCCATCAAGCGAGTTTGTGCGCAAGATGGACATGGGGCTTCGCTTTTTTCTGGGTGGCGGATCACTGCAAGCACCCGATTGAGGTTGTCCAGATAGCGCCGGATACGCAGAAGGCACGCGCCGAGGATGAGCTTGAGCGCGCCGAGCAGGCAAAGAAGAATCTACCTCCCCCCCGACAACCCCCTCTCCAAAGCCGCGACCCCCGCCGGCAAATCAACCTTAACCCCCAGATCCACCATAGTCCTCCCAAGCGCGTGCACAGTGCGAAAGAGGTTATGTTCCCGACACTGCTCTCCCATCTGTCCCACGCGAACGATAGGCAATCCAAAAGACCCCGAAATCTCCACCTGATGCATCCGCGAAATATGCGAGCACACATCTGCCGGACTGAACCCTTCGGGCACCTCGATGCCAACAACAGAATTCAGCCGGCACGCGTCAGGCGTATACAACCGCAGCCCCATCGCCGCGACCCCATCCTGCAGCGCCAACGAACACTTCAAATGCCGCGCAAACCGCTTCTCCAGCGTCTCGGCACAAACAAGCCGCAAAGCTTCGTGTAAAGCCAAAACGCCAGAAACAGGCGCCGTATAGTGATACCCCGCGTTGTGCCAAAAATTCTCCGCAAGCGTCGCATCCAGGCACCAATGCGCATTCGGCGCCGTGCGCCCTTTCACGCGCTCCCACGCCGCATCCGAAAACGCGATCAACGACACACCGGGAATCGACGACAACCCCTTCTGCCCACCCGTAATAACGGCATCGATCCCCCAGGCATCCATCTCCAAAGGCATCGTACTCAAGGTACAAACCGCATCGACGATCACCAACGCGCCCGCGGCTTTCGCCAACGCGGCAATCTCCTTCAGGTGATAATTCCACACCGTATTCGACGTCTCGCCCTGCACCACCGTCACGATCTCCGGACGCTCGCGTCGAATTGCCTCGGCAATCTCTTCGAGACTCGCCACCGAGCGGTCGGCAACATCGAGCGTGCTCACCCGCGCGCCGACGCGCCGGCCCATCTCCGCCATCCGTTCGCTGAAGAAACCGTTCCTGATGGACAGCACACGCGTGCCTTCCCACGCGAGGTTCGAGATCGCCATCTCCATCGCGGCCGATCCAGGCCCGGCCACGCCCAGCACCCATTTCGAATTCGTCTGGAACACATAGCGCGCCATCGACTTCACCTGCCCAATCACCTTCACCATGGTGCCACCCAGATGATTGATCACGATCGCGTTGGCCTTGGCCACCGCCGCGGGAATCGGCACGGGGCCGGCGCCCATCATCAGGAGCGGCTCTTCGGGAAGAATGGCGTCGAGCGACTGGACAACCGGACAGGGCACTGCGGAAGATGCAGATGTGAATGATGAAGTCGGCATGATGATTGGTACGTGAATGTCAGGACGCAAAGGAGCAAACGGCCCCGCCAGCATTGACGCTGGCGAGGCCGCCTGTTCGATCATTCACCGATCCGCGCGATTGCGCAAGTTTTTTGACTATGCTTGACCGCACAACACGGCGGACAATCCCGTCACTTCACCTTGGTCTTATCAAGCTTCTTGCCCGTGGACGCATTGAAACGCTCGACATAATCTTCGATCAGCTTGCGCAGGGCGCGGCCGATCTGCCGGTAGTCGGACTCGTTCAGATTGGCCAGCGAGACGCGCCCCGACGGATGCTGGGTGCCGAAGCCGCGGCCCGGCAGCAGCACCACCCGCGCTTCGCGCGCGAGACGGAACAGCAGTTCGGAAGGCTGCGTGTTCTTCAGTAGCCACTCGACGAACTCGCGCCCGAACATCCGCTCGCCGAGGAATTCGATGTCGAGAATGGTGTAGTAATCGACCTGATTCGGATCGTCGTCCTCGAACGAAATGCCGACCTCTTCATAGAGCGCCTGCTTGCGCTTGCGAATCAGCCGCTTCAACGCGTTCTTGTACGCGTCCGGCGTGTCCATCAGCGAGAACAGCGAAAACAGCACCATCTGCACCTGCTGCGGCGTCGACAGGCCCGCCGTGTGATTCAGCGCGACGGTGCGGCTGTCGGCCACCAGGCGGTCGATGAACTTGAGCTTGTCCGGCTCCGTCGTGATCGACTCGTAACGCTCGTGCAACTGCTTCTTCGCGTCCTTCGGCAGTTCAGCGATCAACCTGTCGAGCACGTTGTCGCGATGCGTCGCGATCGTGCCGAGACGCCAGCCGGTCGCGCCGAAGTACTTCGAGTACGAGTACACGAGAATGGTGTTCTTGGGCGCGAGCGCGAACAGCGACACAAAGTTATCGGCAAAGGTGCCGTACACGTCATCGGTCAGCAGGATCAGATCGGGCCGTTCCTTGACGATGTCGGCAATGTACTGAAGGCTCGCGTCGTCGATCTTCACCGAAGGCGGATTGCTAGGGTTCACCAGGAAGAACGCCTTCACCTTCGGATCGCGCAGCTTGTCGAGTTCCTTCTTCGAATACTGCCAGCCGTTGGCCACGTCGGCTTCGAGATTCACGACGTTCAACTGGTAGTCGTTCAGGCGCGGAATCTCGATGTACGGCGTGAAGATCGGCATGCCGAGCGCGATCGTGTCGCCGGCCTTGATCAGGTGGTTCTCGCGCATCGTGTTGAAGATGTACGTCATCGCCGCCGTGCCGCCTTCCACCGCGAACACGTCGAATTCGCCGACGAACGGATGGTCGCCGATCATCTCGCGCCGCAGATACTGGCCGACGATCAACTCGGACAGTTTGAGCATGCGGTCGGGCACCGGGTAGTTCGAAGCGAGAATGCCCTCGCACATTTCATACAGGAAGTCGCCGGCCGAATATCCCAACTGGTCGCGCACGTAAGACACCGCGCCGCGCAGGAAGTCGATGCCCGCCACGCCCTTGTTTTCGCGCAGGAACAGATCGAAGCGCTCTTCGAGGCCGTCGCGTCGCGGAAAGCCGCCCACGCCTTCCGGCATGTAGGCGAACGAGCGCTCCGATTCGCGCATCGCAAAGAGGCCGAGTTGCCAGAAGCCGTGGCGCGGAATCGTCGCGAGAAAATTCGGATTGCCGCGGCCGGCGTTGAGCATCGATGCGTTGGCGGGCCGCTCCACGGCGCCGCCGCCGGCGGCCTTGATCAATTCGTCCTTCAGCTCGAACGGGCTGAGCGCGGCCATACCTGCTTGTGCCATATCCGAGTGTTTCTTGTCGCCCTTCTCTTTTGCCATGATGCGTTCTCCTGAGCCAAGTGAAAGACGCCGGCGTGGCGGATGATCGCCCGATAAGCGCCGGCGTGAGAGATCGATAGACGCCCGCGCTAGACGAGCCCGACCACGAGCGGGCCGAGCAGCGTCAACGCGACGTTCGCGATGGCGTACGTAATCGCGAACGGCACGGTCGGCACGGCGCTTTCCGCCTTGTCGAGCACGCCGCCGAATGCCGGATTCGCGCTGCGCGAGCCGGTCAGCGCGCCGGCCAGGATGGCCGCGTTGTTGTACTTCAGCACGTAGCGGCCGAACAGCATGGTGAGCAGCAGCGGAAACAACGTGACGAACACGCCGAGCAGGAAGATCGTCATGCCGCTCTGCTTGACGGTGACCACGGCCTGCAAGCCGGAGTTCAGCCCGACCACCGCGACGAAAGCCGCGAGGCCGAAGTCCTTCAGCAACTGCGAGGCCGCCGTCGGCATCACGCCGTACATCGGGTGCTTGCCGCGCATCCAGCCGAACAGCAGCCCGGCCAGCAGACAGCCGCCGCCCGAACCGAGCGTGAGCGGAATGCCGCCCACGTCGATGACGATCAGTCCGATCAGCAAGCCCAGCACGATGCCGACGCCCATATAGATGAAGTCGGTCTTGATGCTGTACGGCAGCTCGTAGCCGGCTGCGTCGACGGCGCGCTTGGTGTCTTTCGGCGAACCGTAGAAGGTGATCACGTCGCCGTGTTCCAGCTTGGTCTCCGGCAGAATCGGCAGCGGCTGGCCGGCGCGCGATATGCCCTGGATGTAAACGCCGTGGCGCATATCACGATCCAGCACTTCCCGCGCGGCGGCGATCGTTGTGTGGTTCATGCCTTTGCGTGTGAACACGGCTTCGCGTGTCTGCATGACCACGCCGATGTCTTCGACCGCGGCAACTTCGCCGCCGCTCGCACCGAATGCGACCACAGCCTCGCGGCGGCCAACAACCAGCACCACGTCATCGGGCTTCAACACCAGATCGGGCGTTGGATCGAGTTGCTGCCCGTCACGCTTGATCCGCTCGATCGTCAGCATATCCTGATGTTGCGTCTCGACGGTCTTCACCGTTTTCCCGGCGCTGACATCGATCTTGTACGCTCGGCCGACCATCTCGGGCAACGCGGAAAGCTGTCCCGGCGCGATGGACGGCGCACCGGAGGACAACTCCCGTTCCGCCTGGATCGAGGCGTCGCGCAAACTCTGCCCCATGAACTTGGGCAGAATGTTCACGCACACGATGATCGCGCCCAGCGAGCCGAACACGTAGGTCACCGCGTAGGCAATCGCCACGTCTGATTGCAGCGACTTGACCTGATCGGCAGGCAGGCCGAGACGCGCGATCGCGTCGCCCGCCGTGCCGATAATCGCCGACTGCGTCAGCGCGCCGCCCGCGAGTCCGGCGGCGAGGCCCTTGTTCAGGTGGAACAGCTTCGCGCACACCACCACGGTGATCAGCGCGGTGACCGCCAGGAAGACGGCCATCGCAATCTCACGCAGCGTCTTGCGGTTCAGCGAATTGAAGAAGCCCGGACCGGAGTCGTAGCCGACGGCGTAGATGAAGACGGCGAACATCACCGACTTCACACCGTTGTCGATGGTCACGCCCGCCTGGCTAATGACGACCGCGGCCAGCAGCGACCCGCCCACGCCGCCCAACTGAAACTTGCCGAAGTTGATCTGCCCGATGAAGTAGCCGGCTGCGAGCGACAGAAACAGCGCGATCTCGGGTGATTTCTGAAAGATGTGATGTAGCCAGTCCATCGTGCCCTCGCTGGATAGTTTGCGATACTGAGTACTGGGTGCGGCCCGCGCATGCGAGGCGCAATCGTGTCGCGCGCCACATGCCGCCTGCCGCATCGACCGAACGTGGCATGGCGTGCCACGTCCGGCACATCTGCCGCCTAATGGAATTTCCCGGCGAGGCCGACAACCACCGGCCCCATCAGCGGCAACAGAATGTTCGAGAGTGCATAAGTGATCGTGTAGCCGATCACGGGAGTGGAGTTGCCGGTGACGCCCACCAGCGCGCTGATCGCGGGCGTGCTGCATTGCTGGCCGGCAATCGCGCCGAGCAGCATGGGCGCCTCGAGCCTGAGGAACATGCGGCCGATCCATAGCGACAGCAGACCCGGCACGAGCACCATCAGAATCCCGGCCACCGGCAACGCGAGACCGTATTCGCGCACCAGCTTGATGGCGTCCGGTCCCGCCGACAAACCCACTGCCGCGATGAAAGTGGCGAGACCAAAGTCCTTGAGGATCTGCGCGGCCGCCGAAGGCAGCGAACCGACCAGCGGATAACGCGAACGGATCCAGCCGAATAGCAGCCCCGACAGCAAACAACCGCCGCCCGTACCGAGCGCAACCGACACGCCGCCCACCCGTCCGCCGAGATGGCCGATCGCCATGCCGACCAGCACGCCCAGACCCAGATAGACAAAGTCGGTCTTCTGCGTCGCGACGAGCGCGTAGCCCAACCGCTTCGCGCCGCGCTCCACATCGGTTTTCGTGCCCACCAGCGTCAGCACGTCGCCGCGATTCAGTTCGGTGCCTGGCAGCGCCGGCACCGTGCTCTCGAGCCGCGTGACCGCCGCGATGTAGACGCCGCGTCCGTTTTCCGGCGTCGCCTGTTCGCGCACCTGCGCGATGGTCCGGCCGTGCAGGTCGCGGCGCGTCAGCACCACGTCGAGCTTCTCGGCGATCACGAGGCCGAAGTCGGTGCCGCTCACTTCGTCACCAAGCGCGGCCGCGGCCGCCACTATGGCTTCACGTCGCCCCGCCACGAGAATGACATCGCCAGGTGCGAGCGTCAGTTGCGGTTCGGCCGGTACGTCCAGGCCGTTGCGCCGCACGCGCTCGACCGTCAAATTGAAGCCGTACTGCTGTTCGAACGCCCGAATCGTCGCGCCAGCCGCCGTACCGGCGAGAAACGCGCGGCCCACCAGCGCCGGCGCGGCCGCGTGCTGTCCCTCGCCGAATGCGCCGTCGCCGCCGAGCTTGCGCCACACGCGCTCGGCTTCGTCGCGCAGATTGACGCGCAATAGCAGCGGTGCGAACTGGCTCGTAAAGAGCACGATGGTGATCAGGCCGAACAGGTAGCTCACGCTGTACGCGGTCACGATATTGGCCTGCAGGCGGACCGTTTCCGCGTCGCCGAAGCCGAGCTTGGCAATCGCCTCGGACGCCGTGCCGATCACGGCCGACTCCGTCGCCGCGCCGGCCAGCAGACCGGCCGCGGTACCGGCATCGAGCCGCATGATGGCCACCGCGATCATGATCAGCACCAGCACCGACACGATCTCGACTACCGACAGCAACCCGTAGCGCCAGCCGCGGCCGATGTTGGCGAAGAACTGCGGTCCGCCGGTAAAGCCCAGCGCGAAGATGAACAGCGCGAACGCGATGTTCTTCAGATCGGGGGCGATGCGCGCGCCCGTCTGGCCCAACAACAACGCAACGATCAACGTGCCGCACACGCCGCCGAGCTGAATGGGCCCGACGCGGAACGAACCAATGAAATATCCGATTGCAAGGCTTGCGAACAGCGCGATCTCCGGTTGAGACCTCAGCAATTCACCGATCATGTTGGCTCGCCGATTAACGGGTTTATTGGCAGGAAACCGAAAAATCGTTCGAGAAACTCGAATAAGTTTATTCGGTCCCCAGTATTACGCACGCATTACTCAATCGGCATAGCGAATGAGTGAAAACTTAATTTATGGCAAGGGGATGACGCGAGTTGCGCCCGGGATGATTTGCCGCACTGCAGCGGCGGGTATTGAAATAGTCATTCGATAGCTCGACTGTCACTCTTTCCTCGCGAAGTTGCCTAATGCCTTGAAAAGATATCGTCTGCTGATGGCCAATTATTACAGCATGAGTGAACACGCCTTTTCGAACTGCCTTTTTTAATTGATATTGTAATTCCGCAGGGCTGTCAATATTATTTTTAACTCGCGTCCGCCTGTCTTCGCAAAAAATGATCTTTAGCAAAGGCGAATGGATTGCAAGTACCTGGTCCGTGAGGCTTACCCTATACTGGACCGTTCGCCTGCCGCGCCATCAGGCCGCTTCGTTAGCGCCGGCACGTATTCTTCGGAGCCCGACATGCGCATGATCCTGTTCAGCAGCCGCCAATACGACAGCGACACGTTCACCGAAGCCAATGCCACGCATCGCTATGAACTGCACTTCCAGGAGTCGCACCTCGACAGCGAGACGGCCATTCTCGCTCAGGGCTACGAAGTGGTATGCCCGTTCGTCAACGACAACGTTCACGCAGCGGTATTGGAGCGGCTTCATGCCGGCGGCACGCGCATGATCGCGTTGCGCTCGGCGGGCTTCAATCATGTCGATCTGGCCACGGCCGAGCGTCTCGGCATCACGGTCGCGCGGGTGCCGGCTTACTCGCCGCACGCGGTCGCCGAACATGCAGTCGGCTTGATTCTGGCGCTGAACCGGCGCCTGCCGCGCGCCGCCGCACGTACTCGTGAAGGCGACTTTTCGCTGCACGGACTGCTCGGCTTCGATCTGCATGGCAAGACCGTGGGTGTGGTCGGCACGGGCATGATCGGCCGCGTATTCGGCCGCATCATGGCGGGCTTCGGCATGCAGGTGCTCGCGTACGATCCCGGCAAGCCCGCCCACGATCTGCTCGCGCTCGGCGCCCGCTACGTGCCGCTCGACACTTTGCTCGCCGAATCCGACGTGGTCAGTCTGCATTGTCCGCTGGTGCCGGACACGTACCATTTGATCGACGGCCCCGCGCTCGCCAAGATGAAGCGCGGCGCGATGCTGATCAACACGGGCCGTGGCGGCCTCGTCGAAAGCAATGCGCTGATCGGCGCCCTGAAAGATGGCCAGCTCGGCCACCTCGGGCTCGACGTGTACGAGGAAGAAGGCGGCCTGTTCTTCGAGGATCACTCGAACCTGCCCTTGCAGGACGATGTGCTCGCGCGTCTGTTGATGTTCCCGAACGTGATCGTCACCGCGCATCAGGCGTTCTTCACGCGCGAGGCGATGAACGAGATCGCCCAGACCACGCTCGATAACGTCGTGGCGTGGCAGGCCGGCACGCCGCGCAACGTGGTGCGCGCGCCCGCTTAGGTGCCGCCGCCGGTGTTCAGCGGCGTCGCGCGAACCACAGTGCGCGCGTCGTCCGCGGCGCCGCAGAGTTCGCGCAGCAACGTCGCCTCACGCTCGTGCACTTCCACCGGGAACCAGCGCGCGCCCGCATCGGCCAGATAGCGCGCGCGATGCTGGCCGTTGCGAAACGCCACCACGCCTTCGCGCTCCAATCCGAACCAGCCCAGCAGACCCGGCGCGCGACGCGTCGAGATGGTCACGTACGGCATCTGCGGAACCCGCGGGTTCTCTGGATCGAGAAACTCGCGAATGCCGCGCACCTTGCCCGAATGCCATTCGGCGACCGGCTTCAGCACGTAATCGGTATTGTCGCGATTGGCGCAGGCGAGCAGCTTGCGCACGTCGACGAGGACGACCTGATGCCGCGTGCCGTCCGTGACGAAGACGCGTTTCAGGCGCACGTGGTCGTACCATGGATGCTCTTGCAGAGGCACGGTCCAGACCGTCTCGGCACAAGCCGGCGCGGCGGCTGACGATGAATTGGACAAGGGCAAAGGCAGGCTCGTTAAGCCGGCGAAAAGACGCCAGCGCATTAAAAGAGCGCTTACGCTACGAGCCGATTGTGTAAGAAGCATGACAGACCACGGTATTAATTACTCTGCATGAGCACACTGCTCACAACCCGCACCCAGCGGGCAGACGCTGATGACTTCTACGGTGACAACGATGATAACCACGCAAAATTTCAATGACCACGTGCGCATCGAAGCTAATCAGGATATCGGCGTGGCGACGATCATCCTTGAGCGCCCTGCGCGTCGAAATGCCGTCGACCGTCCTGTCGCTGACGCGCTCAGCGCCGCGTTCGCCCGCTTCGAAGCGGAGCCGGCCTGGCGCGCGGCGGTGCTGTTCGGCGCGGGCGGCACTTTCTGCGCCGGCGCGGACCTGACCGCCCTCGCTGACGACACCCGTCGCAACGAATTGCATGCCGACGGCAGCGGTCCCGGCCCGATGGGACCGACGCGCATGAGCTTCAGCAAGCCCGTGGTCGCCGCGATTGCCGGTTATGCGGTGGCGGGTGGCCTGGAACTGGCGGCCCTGTGCGACCTGAGAGTCGTCGAAGACGACGCGGTGCTCGGCGTGTTCTGCCGGCGCGTCGGGATTCCGCTGATCGACGGCGGCACGATCCGCTTGCCGCGCTTGATCGGCCTGTCACGTGCGCTCGACCTGATTCTGACCGGCCGCGCGGTGAGCGCGCAGGAAGCGCTTGGCTTCGGTCTCGCCAATCGCGTCGTCCCAAAAGGCACGGCACGCGCCGCGGCGGAACAGCTGGCCGCCGAACTGGCCGCCTTTCCGCAGGCTGCGTTGCTCGCCGACCGCCGTTCGGTGTTGGAAAACAGCATGCTCGACGATGTCGCAGAAGCATTGCGCCGTGAAGGCGCCGGCGGTTATCAAGCGGTTTTCGACGAAGGTGTGGCCGGCGCGGCGCATTTCGCCAGTGGTGCCGGCCGCCACGGCAAAACGCTCGGCCCCGACGGTGGCAGCCGCTAGAAACGCAGCAAGGCTCGCGTTAGACAGCGACTTTCAGCAAAAAACAACATACGTGTCGACGATCAGCAAGCCCGTTTTGACTTAGGTAGAATCCCCTACTGTTTTACCCCTGTACGGCGCACGCGTTCTCGCCCCGAAAACGCGCGCCGGCCGCGCGACGCTTCCCGTCGCGCCGATTCACGCTCCTTCACCATGCCTTTGCCCCTGCTTGCCCTTGCCGTCGCCGCGTTTGGAATCGGTACCACCGAATTCGTGATCATGGGGCTGCTACCCGATGTCGCGCGCGATCTGTCCGTGTCGATTCCGGCGGCCGGCATGCTGGTGTCGGCGTACGCGCTCGGCGTCACCATCGGCGCGCCGATCGTCGCAATCGCGGTCGCCAACATGCCGCGCAAAAAAGCGCTGATGAGCCTGATCGGCGTGTTCATCGTCGGCAATCTGCTGTGCGCGGTTGCGCCGGGCTACGCGGTGCTGATGGCCGCGCGCATCGTGACCGCGTTCTGCCATGGCGCGTTTTTCGGCATCGGCTCGGTGGTCGCCGCGGGCCTCGTCGCGCCGAACCGTCGCGCGCAAGCGATCGCGTTGATGTTCACGGGCCTCACGCTCGCCAACGTGCTGGGCGTGCCGCTCGGCACCGCGCTCGGCCAGGCGGTGGGCTGGCGCGCCACGTTCTGGGCGGTGACGGGCATCGGCGTCGTCGCGGCGGCCGCGCTCGCCGTGTGTTTGCCCGCGAAGATCGAAATGCAGAAGGCCAGCCTCGTCCACGAATTCAGCGTGCTGAAGAACCCGCAAGTGCTGATGGTGCTCGGCATCAGCGTGCTCGCGTCGGCGAGCCTCTTTTCCACCTTCACGTACATCACGCCGATTCTCGAAGACGTGACCGGCTTCACGCCGCACGCGGTCACACTCGTGTTGCTGCTGTTCGGCCTCGGCCTCACGGTGGGCAGCACGCTCGGCGGCAAGCTCGCCGATTGGCGGCTGATGCCGTCGCTGGTGGCGTTTCTGCTGGCCATCGTCGTGATTCTGACCATCTTCGCCGGCACGATGCATTCGGAGATCCCGGCGATGATCACGATCTTCGTGTGGGGCATTCTGGCCTTCGCGATCGTGCCGCCGCTGCAAATGCTGATCGTCGACCGCGCGAGTCATGCGCCGAATCTGGCTTCGACCTTGAACCAGGGCGCCTTCAACCTCGGCAATGCGACCGGCGCCTGGCTCGGCGGCATGGCGATCGGCGCGGGCGCACCGCTCACGACGCTGCCCTGGGTCGGCGTGGCGACCTCGATCGGCGCGCTGGTGCTGACACTGTGGTCGGTGTCGATCGACCGGCGCGCGCAACGCATGGCGATGGCGGGCTAACCGCCCTTCTGCTCGCTCGCGTCAAACCCCGCATAGGTGCGGATGACTCGCGGCCGTAGTAGCATCTCGGCCGATGAAAGTCATCTTCACTCGCGATTTCCTCGCTTTGATCCTCAGCGTCGCCGTCGTCGGACTCGGCAGCGGCGCAACGCTTCCCCTCACTGCCCTCGCACTCACGCAAGCCGGTTACGGCACCGACGTGGTCGGCCTGCTGACTGCCGCGCAAGCGGGCGGCGGGCTCGTCATCGTGCCGCTCGCGGGATG
Organism: Paraburkholderia sp. NPDC080076; assembly: GCF_050281145.1. NCBI lineage: Bacteria > Pseudomonadati > Pseudomonadota > Betaproteobacteria > Burkholderiales > Burkholderiaceae > Paraburkholderia > Paraburkholderia sp. NPDC080076. The sequence goes on from NZ_JBNNWQ010000002.1 coordinate 131,969, forward strand.
GATCGCGGCGCGTTTCGGTGGCCGCCAGGTGATCGTGAGCGCCGTGCTGGTAGTGGCGTTCGCCACGGCGCTGATGCAACTCACCTCGAACCTGTGGCTGTGGGCCGTGTTGCGTGTTCTATGCGGCGCGGCGCTGATGCTCCTCTTCACGATCGGCGAAGCGTGGGTCAACCAATTGGCCGACGACGCCACGCGCGGCCGCGTAATCGCGATTTACGCGACCAACTTCACGCTGTTCCAGATGGCCGGTCCTGTGCTGGTGAGTCAGATCGCCGGCTTCACGCAGTGGCGCTTCCTGATTTGCGGGGCGATCTTTCTGCTGGCGCTGCCGATGCTCGCCACGATCCGCAAGACGCCGCAAGCGTCCGAGGATGAGCACGCGGCGCACGGCAGTTGGCGCCATGTTTTGCCGCAGATGCCGGCGCTCGTGATCGGCACCGGTTTCTTCGCGTTGTTCGACACGATCGCGCTCTCGCTGCTGCCGCTCTTCGCCATGTCGCACGGCATTACGAGCGAGGTGGCCGTGCTGTTCGCGTCGGCGCTGCTGCTCGGCGATACGACGATGCAATTCCCGATCGGCTGGCTGGCTGACCGGCTTGGACGCGAACGCGTGCATATCGGTTGCGGTGTGATCGTCCTGGCGCTGCTGCCGTTGCTGCCGTGGGCGATGACTTCGCCGTGGCTCGGTTGGCCTCTGCTGTATGTGCTCGGCGCGGCGGCAGGCGCGATTTACACGCTGTCGCTGGTTGCCTGCGGCGAGCGCTTTCGCGGCGTCGCGCTGGTGTCGGCGAGTTCGCTGGTGGGCGCATCCTGGAGCGCGGCGAGTTTCGGCGGCCCGCTGGTGGCGGGCGCGCTGATGAAGGGCGTGGGGAATGACGCGATGGTCGGGGTGCTGCTTGTGGCGGCGTTGGCGTTTCTGGTGGCGGTCTGGTGGGAGAGACGGCGTGCGCCGGTACGAGTCGTTGGTTAATCGCCGGACATTGGTTTACGCGTTTCGGCGTTTCGGCGTTTCGGCGTTTCGGCGCTTGGGCGCTTGGGCGCGGCGCCACTGCATGATGATGACCCATGAATAGCAAAACGGGGAAGCCACGATAAATGGCGTCCCCGTTTTTCGTCGTGCACGTTGCGTGCGGCTCGTCCGCTATTACAGCGTTACTTCAACGCCGGCAAAATCTGCCCGACGCATGCGCCGAAACCCACACGATAACCCTCACCCTGACACCAGCCGGCCAGCGTCAATTCGTCGCCGTCTTCGATGAAACTGCGTGTGCCGCCTTCCTGCAACTCCAGCGGCTTCTTGCCGTTCCACGTCAACTCCAGCAGGCTGCCGAACGAATCTTCGGTCGGGCCGCTGATCGTGCCCGAGCCCATCAGGTCGCCCACGCGCGTATTGCAGCCAGATACCGTGTGATGGGCGAGTTGCTGCGCCATCGTCCAGTACATATGCCTGAAGTTGGTTCGCGCAATCGTGCTCGCCTGCTTCGCCTGCTGCGGACGCAGCTTCACTTCCAAAGTGATATCGAACGCATGCTCGCCGTCGTGCCGCAGGTATGCGAGCGGTTGGGGCTCCTGCGCCGGCTGCGCGACGCGGAACGGTTCGAGCGCGTCGAGCGTCACGATCCACGGCGAGATCGTCGTCGCGAAGGTCTTCGCGTTGAACGGTCCGAGCGGCACGTATTCCCATTGCTGAATATCGCGTGCGCTCCAGTCGTTCAGCAGCACCATGCCGAAGATATGCGCTTCGGCATCCGCGCACGCAACCGGTTCGCCCAAGGCATTGCCCGCGCCGATCACGAAGCCCGTTTCCAGTTCGATATCCAGCTTGCGGCACGCGCCGAACACCGGACGCTCCTGATCCGGCAGCTTCAACTGCCCGTTAGGACGACGCACGGGCGTGCCGCTCACCACCACCGACGACGCGCGTCCGTTATAGCCGATCGGCATCTCCGACCAGTTCGGCAGCAGCGCATTCTTCGGATCACGGAACATGGAGCCGACATTCGTCGCGTGCTCCTTCGACGAATAGAAATCGGTGTAGCCGGGAATCTGCACCGGCAGATGCAATTGCGCGTCGGCCTGGCGGATCAGCGCGCGGCTGCGCAGTTCGGCGTCCTCACGCAGCGTCGCGTTATCACGCGAGAGCAGCTTGCTTAACTGAATACGCACGCCGCGCCACGCGTCACGGCCGAGCGCGATGAAATCGTTCAACGCGTCGCGCACGAATACACTGTCGCCCGCACCCGACGTAGGCAGCGTCAGCAGACCCGCGCTTTCGAGCGCGGCCAGGTCGACGATGCTGTCGCCGATCGCGACGCCCACGCGGCGCGTCGCATTCAGAGCGTCGCTAAAGACGCCGAACGGCAGATTCTGAATCGAAAAATCGCTGGTCGAATCGTTGGCCGACTCGACCCAGCTTTTGCGCGACGGATCGAGCGTCGCCTGAAGATCGCTCGGTGCGTTCATCGTTGCTCCGGATTGAAGTGTTTCTTGAGACCTTGCCAGCACTCGTAGTAATGCGCCTGCAATTGCGCGGTTTCGAGCGCGAAGCGCGTGGGCTTGATCAACGTGCGCGTTTCGAACATGAAGGCCATCGTGTCGGCGACTTTCTTCGGCGTCGACGTATCGCCGTGCGAGGCTTTCTCGAACGTTTCCGCGTCCGGGCCATGCCCCGACATGCAGTTATGCAGACTCGCACCGCCCGGCACGAAACCCTCGGCCTTGGCGTCATACACGCCGTGCACGAGGCCCATGAACTCGCTCGCCACGTTGCGATGGAACCAGGGCGGGCGGAACGTATCTTCGGCGGCGAGCCAGCGCGGCGGGAAGATCACGAAGTCGATCGAATCGACGCCCGGCGTGTCGCTTTGCGATTGCAGCACCAGGAAGATCGACGGGTCCGGATGATCGAAGCTGATCGAGCCGATGGTGTTGAAGCGGCGCAGATCGTACTTGTACGGCGCGTAGTTGCCGTGCCACGCCACCACGTCGAGCGGCGAATGGCCGATATCCGCGCGCCACAGATTGCCGTTCATCTTGGCGACGAGTTCGAAGTCGCCTTCACGGTCTTCATAGGCCGCGTGCGGCGTGAGGAAGTCGCGCGGATTGGCGAGGCCGTTCGAGCCGATCGGACCGAGGTCCGGCAGACGCAGCAACGCCCCGAAGTTCTCGCAGATATAGCCGCGCGCCGTGCCGTCCGGCAGGCTCACCGCGAAGCGCACGCCGCGCGGAATCACCGCGATCTCGAACGGCTCGACGTCGAGCTTGCCGAGCTCGGTTGCAATGTGCAGGCGCCCTTCCTGCGGCACGATCAGCAGTTCGCCGTCGGCGGTATAGAAGAAGCGGTCCTGCATCGAGCGGTTCGCCGCGTACAGGTGAATCGCACAGCCGTTCATCGATTCGGCCGCGCCGTTGCCCGCCATCGTCACCCAGCCGTCGATGAAATCGGTCGGCTCGGCCGGCATCGGCAACGCGTCCCAGCGCAACTGGTTGGGCGGCGTCGGCGGCACCTCCGCGAAGTTGGCGACGAGCCGCTCCGAAGGCAGCGGCGTGAACGGCTTGTGCACCGCCGCCGGATGGATCCGGTACAGCCACGAGCGGCGATTGTGGCCGCGCGGCGCGGTGAACGCCGTGCCCGACAGTTGTTCGGCGTACAGACCATACGCCGCGCGCTGCGGCGAATTGCGGCCTTCCGGCAAGGCGCCCGGCAAGGCCTCCGTCGCGAATTCGTTCGCGAAGCCCGACTGATAGCCCGGCTCGATTTCGAGCCGCGAACTGGCAGTGTTCGGCGTGCGTGTTTGGGTGTCCATGCAAGGTTCTCCGTTGATACTCGATCTCGTCATCTCATGCGGTGCGCGGCTCGGACGGCTGGCCGCGTTGACGCGTCGCGGCGGCCAGCGCGATCACCAGCAGCGCGGAGCACAGCACCGGCAGGGCCGCCGCATGAAACAGCGCGGCGTTCGACCAGTTCAGCGCGATCAGTTGACCGCCGATCAGCGGTCCGATCACCGAACCGATCCGGCCAATGCCGAGGCTCCAGCCGATCCCGGTCGAGCGCAGCGTGGTCGGATAGAAATGACCGGCCAGTGCGTTGACCGCCGGTTGTCCGCCGACCACGCAGAAGCCGCCCGCGAACACCACGAGCAACAGCCAGGGCAATGCATGCGCCACCGTGCCGATTGTGCCGACCGCCAGCGCCGCGCCCGCGAAACACACGAACAGCACACGCACAAAACCAAACCGTTCAATGAACCAGCCTAGCAGCAAGGTGCCGACCACGCCGCCTGTTTGCAGCACCGTGCCGACGATCACTGCCGTGCCCGGCGAATAGCCGGCGTCGCGCATCACGGTAGGCAGCCAGTTCGACAGAAAGTACAGATCGATCAGGTTCATGAAGCTGATCGCCCACAGAATCAAGGTTACCGGGCCGCGGCCGGCCCGGAACAATTCGGCGACCGGCGCGCCGCCGTTGCCCTTCTCACGCACGACGAGCCGCGTGTTCGCGTCGATCGGCAGCGCCGGGTTGAATTTCGCGAGCCAGCGCAACGCGCGCTCGCTGCGGCCCTTGAGAACCAGAAATTGCAGCGATTCCGGCAATGCGGCGAGCATCGCCAGCGCCAGCAGCAGCGGCACCGCGCCGCCCACCCAGAATACCGCGCGCCAGCCATAAGCCGGAATCAGCGCGGCGCTGATGAAGCCGCCGAGCGCCGCGCCCAGCGTGAAGCCGCACGACACCAGCATCATGCGCTTGACGCGATGCGCGGGGGTCGAGAATTCGCCGACCAGCGCCATCGCGTTCGGCATGATGCAGCCGAGGCCGAGACCGGTGATGAAGCGCAGCGCGATCAACGCGGGGATCGTGGTGACGAAGGGCGTGGCCAGCATCGCCAGCGCGAAGAAGAAGGTCGAACCGATCAGCACCGGACGGCGGCCGATGCGGTCAGCCAGCACCGACAGCCCGAGCGCGCCGAGCAGCATGCCGAACAGGCTGGCGCTGAACACCGGACCGAGCGCCGCCTTAGAGACATGCCATTCGCCGATCACGCTCGGCGCGACGTAGCCCATCGCTTGCGCGTCGAACCCGTCGATCACGAGGCACAGCCCGCATAGCGCGAGCAGCAGCAACTGGAATGCCGGGTGATGCGTTTCGCCGAGCACGCGCTCGACTTCGATCACATTGGCGGCGGCCGCGGCCGGTTTTGCGCTCATTGGTTCGTCTCCTGATGCTGACTGGATTATTCGATGGTGGCGGCGCGGCTGAAACGGCCGGACGGCGCCACTGGGCGGCGCATGCGCCGCGCGCACGGCACAAGTCATCCCGCCATCGCAGTCGCACTGCAATTTACGTATAGTAAAATGAATTATGATTAGTGAAATTAACGTAAACCCTGAAAAACCATTTAAGAATCCCGGACAGCCAGTCGGCACAAGCGTTCGACGGATAACGTTATGAGCAATTTGTTCATGTGACGGCGGTGCAGACTGCTACCATCAGTGGATGCGGCAATCGAGTCGCGTTGCTGCGCGCCGAGCGCCTCACTATCGCCATCCATACGTCTACATGATTCCGCCGACCATCCCCAACCTCATTGCCCGCGCCGCCGATCATCCGTTTCTCGGCGAGCATCTGGTAATGGGTCAAGGCCTGCATCACGACGTCGCGCTGGCGCAATTCGACGGGGTCGAACTCGCCAGCGCCTATGAGCCGATCTTCGATATCAGCGTGCATGCGTTGGCGCAGTCACTGTCGTCGGGGGTCGAGGGGGTGGACCGTTTCGGCGATGAACTCGGCTTTCAGGCCGTCACGCACCGGGTCGAGGCGGCGCCATTCGACGTGTTCGATCCGTTCGACCGTATCGCCGACGATCAGGAACTGGTCGCGCTCGACCGCATGTCACGCGCGCTGCACGCCATCAATTTCTTCGGCGCGCAGCGGCATGGGTTGCTCTTTTTGCGCGTGCACGAACGGCTGCTCAAGAGTGTGAAGTACGACCACGGGCGTCATTTTTCGAGCGTGCTGTTGTCGTTCGGATTGAACCCGTCGCGGGTGGTGATCGAGCTGCCGGCCGCGGCGGTAGCGCACAAGACGTTTCTCGGCTATCTGACCAAGAGCTACCAGCACTATGGCTTCAAGGTGGCGGGCAATCTGTCCAATGCCGGGCAGATTCTGTCGGTGTCGGAGACTGCGCGCCTCGACTTCATCAAGATGGATGCGGGGACCGCTTTGCGCGATGCCACGGTTAAACCGCTAGTGGGTTATGCGGGCCGCTTGCGGATTCCGCTGATCTTCAACCGCGTGATGGATGAAACGCAGTTCGAGGCGTTGCAGCAGTACGACGTGCGCTTCGTGCAAGGCCCGTTGTTCAATGCGCATTATCACGACCGGGCGGTTTGAGTAGTTGGATTGACGCGTTGCACACGCGCCACCCGCTTCAAACCGTATCGCCCAAACGCCGCGCAAGCGCTTTCAGCCGCGGCGCGACGTTGTCACGAAACACATCCTCTCCCATCGACGATGCCGGCCCGCTGCAACTCAGCACCAGCCAGCGCCCTTCGCGCGGCTCGCGAAACGGCACCGCGACCGCATTGACATCGTCATGCCACGCACGGAACGAATAGCAGCAGCGCTGCGCGGCAAAGGCGGCGATTTCCTGCTCGGCGTCGGCGACCAGTTCGGCGCCGTCCTTGCCCGCCGCCTTCCTCAATTCCGCCAGTAACGCGGCGCGCACGTCGAGCGGCTGCACTGCGAGATAGGCGCGGCCCATCGAACTTGTCAGCATCGATAGTTTCGAACCCGACGCCAGCCCAAGCGTCAACGCCGTTTCGCTGCGGATCGTCTCCAGATAAATCATGTCGAGCCCGTCGCGGCAACCGAGCGAGACCGCCGCGCCCACCTCGCGCGCGAAGGTGCGCATGTGCGGGCGCGCGAGTTCGAGCGTGTCCGTGCCCGAGAGCAGCGCGAAACCGAGCGACAGCACACCCGCGTCGAGTGCGTATTTACCCAAGGTTTCGTCGAGCCGCAGATAGCCGAGCACGGTCAGCGTGTAGGCGAGACGGTTGACGGTCGCCTTCGGCAAACCCGTGCGTTCGACGAAATCGCGGTTGCCGAGCATCGTTTCGCCCGGCTTGAACGCGCGCAACAAATCCAGTCCGCGTGCGAGGGCGACCACGAATTTGCGCTGGTCGAGCGGTTCGGAGGGAGTAGATGTCGGCGTCATGGGGTGATACACTCGGACGTGGTTTGCAAAACATTGTTTCGCATAGCGGAACTTAAGTCAAGCGCAAACACGTTTCCGTCAAGCAAGGAATCAGGAGATAAGCCATGGCCGAGGCCGCGCAGTTTCACTGGGAAGACCCGTTGCTGCTGGATCAGCAGCTCACCGAAGACGAACGCATGGTGCGCGACGCCGCCGCGGCCTACGCGCAGGACAAGCTGCAGCCGCGCGTGCTCGAAGCGTTCCGTCACGAGAAGACGGACATCGAGATCTTTCGCGAGATGGGCGAACTCGGCCTGCTCGGCCCGACGATTCCTGAACAATACGGCGGCCCCGGTCTGAACTACGTGGCGTACGGTTTGATCGCGCGTGAAGTGGAGCGCGTGGATTCCGGCTACCGGTCAATGATGTCGGTGCAGTCGTCGCTGGTCATGGTGCCGATCTACGAATTCGGCTCGGAAGCGCAGAAGCAGAAATACCTGCCGAAGCTCGTCACCGGCGAATGGATCGGCTGCTTCGGCCTGACCGAACCGAATCACGGCTCCGATCCGGGCAGCATGGTCACGCGCGCCAAGAAGGTCGAGGGCGGCTATTCGCTGTCGGGCTCGAAAATGTGGATCACCAATTCGCCGATCGCCGACGTGTTCGTCGTGTGGGCGAAGCTCGAAGAAGACGGCAAGGACGCGATCCGCGGCTTCATTCTCGAGAAGGGCTGGAAAGGACTGTCGGCGCCGACCATCCATAGCAAAGTGGGCCTGCGCGCGTCGATCACCGGCGAGATCGTGCTCGACGAAGTGTTCGTGCCGGAAGAGAACCGCTTCCCGGAAGTCAGCGGCTTGCGCGGTCCGTTCACGTGCCTGAACTCGGCGCGCTACGGCATCGCTTGGGGCGCGCTCGGCGCGGCCGAAGCATGCTGGCACACGGCGCGTCAGTATGTGCTGGACCGCAAGCAGTTCGGCCGGCCGCTCGCCGCGAACCAGCTGATCCAGAAGAAGCTCGCCGACATGCAAACCGAGATCACGCTCGGCCTGCAAGGCGTGCTGCGCCTCGGCCGCATGAAGGACGAAGGCACCGCAGCCGTCGAAATCACCTCGATCATGAAGCGCAACTCATGCGGCAAGGCGCTGGACATTGCGCGGCTCGCACGCGACATGCTCGGCGGCAATGGCATCTCGGACGAGTTCGGCATCGCGCGGCATCTGGTGAATCTGGAAGTGGTGAACACTTACGAAGGCACGCATGACATTCACGCGCTGATTCTCGGGCGCGCGCAAACGGGCATTCAGGCTTTTTTCTGAAGGTTTTCTGAAGCGCGGATTACAACCATTTGCGATACAACGATTGCGTCGGAGTCCGCGCGGCTCGATAAAAAAGCCGGTTCAATGTGAACCGGCTTTTTTCGTTCGACGCAGCGCGCCGTCGCTAACGGCCCGCTTCGTGGCGCATCAGCCGCTTACTTGTTCGGCTGCGGCGTCATGCGCAGATACGGACGCAGCGCCTTGTAGCCCTTCGGGAATTTCTGCTTGATGACTTCCTCGTCCTTCAGCGACGGGACGATCACCACATCATCGCCCTGCTTCCAGTTGCCGGGCGTAGCAACCGAGTGGCTGTCGGTGAGTTGCAGCGAATCGATCACGCGCAGCACTTCGTCGAAGTTGCGGCCGGTGCTGGCCGGATAGGTGATGATCAGGCGCACCTTCTTCTTCGGGTCGATCACGAACAGCGAGCGCACCGTGAGCGTCTCGTTCGCGTTCGGGTGGATCATGTCGTACAACTCGGCGACCTTGCGATCGCCGTCCGCGAGAATCGGGAAGCCGACATTGGCGGCTTGAGTCTCGTTAATGTCTTTGATCCACTCTTTGTGCGACTCGGCGCTGTCGACCGACAACGCGATGGTCTTCACGTTGCGCTTGTCGAATTCGTCGGCCAGCTTGGCGGTCAAGCCGAGTTCGGTCGTGCAGACCGGCGTGAAGTCGGCGGGATGCGAAAACAGCACGCCCCAACTATTGCCCAGCCATTCATGGAATTTGATCGGGCCGACACTCGACTGCTGTTCGAAATCCGGCGCGATATCGCCAAGACGTAGACTCATTGTGCAACTCCTATAGGGGTTTGGGCATTGCCGCGCGACCATTTACCCGCGGCGCTCCGCAACGATAAAGCATACGGGAGGGACGGTGTATGACGAACGAACATCGCTTCACTACTTTATGCGTTTTTGTAATTTTCACCGATTTAGTGGAAACTTTGCGGGACAGATCAACTCCATCTTAGGCAAACTTGTCTGCACGTCGTGCAGGCGGTGACGTTGTTTGTGGCTATGCTTCAACCGGGAACGGTTCGTGCGAAGTTGGAACCAACCGAGCCCTGCGCTCGCCAGCGGCCGTTTCTTTGGTTACGATTCACGCGTGGCGTGAGACGAAGGGGAGCTGTCAATGTCGGAAATCAACAAGGAGAGATTGATGTCGGATATCAAAACCGTCCTCGCGGACGCTGAAGATCTGCTGAAACAGGCCGCGAGCGCCACCGGCGAGCGTGCTTCGGAACTTCGTGAAACGGCGCTCACGCGCCTGAAGCAAGCCAAGGAAAAGGCGGCCGACGTTCAGGTAGTGGTGGTCGAAAAAGGCAAGAAGGCAGCCCGCGCCACCGACGACTACGTGCACGAGCATCCGTGGGCATCCATCGGCATCGCCGCAGGCGCCGGTGTGCTGCTTGGGCTGTTGATCAACCGCAAGTAACACTGCCGATGCCGCCGGGCGTAGCTCGTCCGGCGCACCAGCGAATCGAGTTGACCGGCGCACGCCTGGCCGGTCCGCTTCTTCTGGCGCGCGCGCGCGCCGGTTAGGCCTTCACGCGCAACGCCCACAGCCATGACGATCGAAACACAATCGCAGCGCGGAGAACATAGTCCGTTACGCCGCATAATCGGTTCCGTGTTTGCCATTCTGCAAACGCGGCTGGAACTGGTCGGCATCGAACTCGCCGAAGAAAAGGACCGTTTGCTCGGCGTGCTGTTCCTCGGCCTTGCCGCCATGATGCTCGCCACCATGGCGCTGATCGCGCTGACCGCGCTGATCGCTATCGCCTTCTGGGACACTTACCGCTGGCAGGCGCTCGCCGGCATCACCGCGGTCTATGCGATTGCGGGATTAGCTTGTGCGCTAAAAGCGCGCAGCGGTTTGCGCAATGCTCCAATGGTGTTCGAAGCGACCCTCGCCGAGTTCGAAAAAGACCGCGACGTGTTCCGCAAACCGTGACCTTGAAGGCGCAACGGCGTGCCCTTCGCGCCTTGCGTCTTGCTTGAGAAGCTCGCGCGAAATGCAGCGCCGTTCCACCGCCCCACCATTCACTGCCGCCGACACGCCATGAGCCAGATCCATTCCGACACCGCATTCCGTAACAAGCGCCACCAGGCCAAAGATCTGAGCGCACCGCATTTGCGAGCACTGCGCAAGGAGCTGCTGCTGGTGCGTGCGGATGTCGAGCGTATGGAGCTCGCTCAAGCGACCATCGAGTTGCGACAGGCGGTCACGCACTTCAGCTGGCTCAAATTTATCCTGCCGGGCTTCGGTGGCATGCGCGTCGGCAAGGGCTCGAAGGCGAGCTTTATCAACGCGGGGAGCATCGGCGCCCTTCTCAAACAGTATCCGCTCATCAGCTCGATCGTATCGATCCTCCTCGCCAAGCCACTGCGTACGACGGTCGTGGCCGGCGCCAAACCGGTGCTCAAGTGGGGCAGTCTTGCGCTTGCCGGGTGGGAAGGCTACCGGATCTGGCAGCAGATGAAGCGAGATTCGGCGGCCTCGTCTGGCAACAAGGCTGAATCCACGGACAGCGGTTACTGAGGGCAGACACTGCGGGCCGTGTCGCCTCGGCTTGGCTCGCTAGCTTGTATTCCAGCAGTCGTTGCTAATGGACGTCGAACCGCTTGCCCCGTTTTTGTTGCCGCGTAATCCTGTCGCATCGAGCGTGAAAATGCCGCATGTGTCGTCGCGCATCGGGCCGGATTCGCTCGGCGCTGCCTCGATCGCATAGCCACCGTTTGCATCGTCCGCGGGCAGCACATGCAGGCGATAGACAGGCGTGCCGAATTGCGGCGCCTGATCGAGGCCGGGGGGCAATGTCGGCGCGCTGTCACTTGCCGCTCCTTCGACGAATTGGGCCGCGCGATAGAGCGCGGACGCCGCGTCGATTCGATGAGTTCGCGCAATATGGCTGCGATACGAAGGCACGGCAAAGACGGCCAGCGTAGCGGCGATCGCTAGCGTAATCATCAACTCGAGCAGCGTGAACGCGGATGCATGCGGCTTCATGTCGCCTCCGTCAAAAAGGTCTGGCGGCAACGCGTCGCCAATGACGTTCGATTTTCTGTCCGTCGATCACCAGTTCCATTTGCAGCCATACCTGCGACTCGCTGACGCGGCCGAAGCCGCGTGAAGTCAATAAATACGCCCGAGCATCGGCACGAGTGGCTAGACGCCAGGCCTCGATCAGACATTGCGGCGCACGCAGCGAGCCGGGCCATTGCGCCACCGGCGTAACGGCGCCTGCTTCGAATGCGGCTGCGAGTTTCCATTGTGTCGGCTCACCGGCCGCGACCGGCGGCGGTGCTCCGGACTGCGCGCTTGCAGCCGCGATGACACTGCGTGCGCATAAGGTCAACGCTGAATCCGCGGCGTGAAAGGCCTGCAAGTAGTCGCGGACGTTGGTCGTGCCGCGCGCTGCTGCGAGTGAGGTTTCGAACCAGGCGGCGGAAGTGACCAACATCATTGTTGAAATCAGCAGGACGATCGGCAGCACCATGCCGCGTTGGCGAGCGCGTGACACGTTGCGACCCGTTCGGCTTGGGCCTGACAAGATTGCCGGGTCATCGTGGCATCCAACGCACTTCCCGTCCGTGCAGCTCGGCCGCATTTCCCTTCGTCGTTTTGTCACAGCGAGTCCTCCACGTGGTTGCGTGTCGCCACACGCCGCGAGAACGCCTGTCGCCGCCGCGAGTCAGCGGCGAGAGCGCTCACGCCGTCGCAATCGACATAGCGCGCACGCTGTTGTCCCTGCGGCGCGCCGCGCACGAGCACACAGAGATCGACGGCGACGACCTTCGCCCATTGATCAGCCATCACGGCCGACGCGTCGATTGCGGCCAATCCGCCGGCCAACCAGTACTTGATCCGCAAGCGTTCGACGCCTTCGACCAGCGGTTGAGCGGACCCCGTCTTGCCGTTGCCCTCGCAGTAAAGCTCCGGCTCGCCGGTCGAACCGCTTGTTCTCGCGAAGTACCGGTTGACGACCAGCACGCCCTGGTCGCCGAGTGCCGCGTTGCTGCCAGTCACGGCCTGGCCGAGGCAGTCGGTCGTTTGTCCGGTGGTCGATGGCCATGTGGAGATGTTGTCGCCCACGTAGCGGACCGCGACACCGTCCGAGTGGCTGGGCAAGGTCTCGCAAGCGAGGCTATCGTCCGCGCCGGTCGGGCGGCCGCCCGAGCATCCGAACATCGGCGCGGGACTGTTGTAACGTGCGACGTCCGCGGGCACGAAGCCTGCCATTTGCAGTTGCTGGCCAATCAGCGTCAGCGCTGTCAGACCGGCCTCGCGAATCCGCATCGCATCGCTCGCGTGCTCGAACGCGCTCCGCTGCGTCGTATAGAGCGAGACTGCACCCGCGGTCACCAGTAGCCCCAGCGCCATAGCGATCACGAATTCGATCAGGGTGTGGCCGTAAGCAGGATTCGAACGCCGCATCATTTTGCAAACGCCAGCGCCACGCATGAAGAGCCCGCCGGAAGATCCGCTCCGCCGCAGGACGCGGGCTTGTCGATGACATCGTCGGAATGCGGCATGTCGCGCAGTGATGTCCATGTCACGCGAGCAGCCGACACACCACCGTTGTCTCCCACCGAGGCTTCGCCATGCGGCAAAAGTACCGTGGCCCGTGCGTCCCATTGCCTGATTGCGGAGTCGCCAGCGGAGGGTGCGCTCATCGCTTCCGCGACGGAATCCGCGATCCAGGCAGCATGTTCGCGCATGGACATCGCGCGGGCTTCGCGTGCGGTCCACAACTGACCGGCGATCAAACCTAGTGCGGTGACTGCCATCAACGCGACCGCCAGCATGACCTCGATCAATGAACTGCCGCGACACTTCGACTCGCTGCGGCGCGAGTGCCGGCTCTGCGAATATCGGCTCATGACGCCGCTCCGCATGCACCTTCGACAATGCGCGCGCGGCCGCCCGCCGCGATACGAATGCAACGTCGCCACTTGTCCCCTTGCGTCGCCCTGGACGGCGCACGCGGCGCGATATCAAAACTGCGAAAGGTGCCGATCAATTGCCCCGCCGGCGGCGTAAACGTGAGATTCGTCTGCGTGCCGACGATGCTCACGGCCGCAAGCAGCGGTTGCGCACGCAATAGCGATAGCGTGCCGCCTCGTTCGGCCAGGACTGCCCAGCCGCACGACCAGTCAGCGACGCCATTGCCGCACGGCTGCCCGGCGGCAAGACAATGCCGCGCGGCGTCGATCCGGCACACGGTGACGCGTGCGCCTCGGCGTAACGCCTCACTGCGCGCATAAGCGAGCGTCGATGCAAGCGCCTTTGCGCGGGCGTCGACCTGGTCGCGTACGTACCACGCTACGAACGACGGCGTGGCCATCACAGCGATGACAGCCAGCAGCGCGACGACGGCCAGCGTTTCGACAAGCGTAAAGCCGCGGTATCGCGGTGGACGGACTGCATTTCGATTCATCTGCATCCCTGATCGATTCGAAGAATGCAGTCAATCTAGCGATTTGCAAATCGCTCAACAATCGGCCGAATGGCCAGGTGGCACTCAGACGCTATCCCGCGCAAGAATGCACGCGACGAACCATAACGGCAGCGGGGGATACAGATGCGCGAAACAACGCGGGAGAAAACGGCGACTCAAACGCGACGCGAGATGCGACTACGTTCAGCGTTTGCGGGGGGGCTTGGGAGGAGAAGAGGCGCGGCGAAATTCTTCGATCACGTCTTCGAATTCCGAGACGTCTTCGAAGCGCCGGTAGACGGAAGCGAAACGAACGTAGGCAATAGTATCGAGCGCGCGCAACTCGTTCATCACAAGTTCACCGAGGCGCTCGCTGCGCACTTCGCGCTCGCCGCTACCGAGCAACAGATACTCGATACGGGCAACCGCCGCGTCGATCGCGTCCGCTGCCACCGGGCGCTTGCGCAGCGCCAGTTGCATGCTCGCGACGATCTTGCGACGGTCGAATTCGGTGCGGCTGCCATCCTTCTTGACGACCGACGGCAACGCCAGCTCGACCCGCTCATACGTCGTAAAACGTTTGTCGCAGGCCGGGCAGCGGCGGCGCCGGCGAATCGTCGCGCCGTCTTCGGATACGCGCGAGTCGACCACTTGCGTATCGGCGTGACGGCAGAAGGGGCAATGCATGGCGGCTTAGCGGTAAACCGGGAAGCGCTGGGTCAGCTCAGCGACTTGTCCGCGCACACGTTCGATCGTGGCCGCGTCTTCCGGGTTATCCAGCACGTCGGCGATCAGGTTACCCACCTGCTCCGCTTCCTTCACGCCAAAGCCGCGCGTGGTCATGGCCGGCGAGCCGAGACGCACGCCGCTCGTCACGAACGGCTTTTCCGGATCGTTCGGGATCGCGTTCTTGTTGACGGTGATGTGAGCGGCGCCCAGCGCGGCTTCAGCAACCTTGCCGGTGATCTTCTTCGCACGCAGGTCGACGAGCATCACGTGGCTTTCAGTGCGGCCCGACACGATGCGCAGACCGCGCTTGACCAGCGTCTCAGCCAGCACGCGCGCGTTTTCGACGACTTGCTGCTGATAGGCCTTGAACTCCGGCGACAGCGCTTCCTTGAACGCGACAGCCTTGCCGGCGATCACGTGCATCAACGGACCGCCTTGAATGCCCGGGAAGATTGCCGAATTGATCTGCTTTTCGAACTCGGCCTTCATCAGGATCACGCCGCCGCGCGGGCCGCGCAGGCTCTTGTGCGTGGTGGTGGTGACGAAGTCGGCGTGCGGCACCGGATTCGGATAGACGCCCGCGGCGATCAGGCCGGCGTAATGCGCCATGTCGACCATGAAGTACGCGCCGATCGACTTGGCGATCTTCGACAGGCGTTCGAAATCGATACGCAGCGCGAACGCGGAGGCGCCCGCCACGATCAGCTTCGGCTTGTGTTCCTGAGCGAGCTTCTCCGCGGCGTCGTAGTCGATGTCCTCGGCTTCGTTCAGGCCGTAGCTGACCACGTTGAACCACTTGCCCGACATGTTGACCGGCGAACCGTGCGTGAGGTGGCCACCGTGCGCGAGGCTCATGCCCATGATCGTGTCGCCCGGCTTGAGCATGGCGAAGAACACGCCCTGGTTGGCTTGCGAGCCGGAGTTCGGCTGCACGTTGGCGGCTTCGGCGCCGAACAGTTGCTTCACGCGGTCGATCGCCAGCTGCTCGGCGACGTCGACGTACTCGCAGCCGCCGTAGTAGCGCTTGCCCGGATACCCTTCAGCGTACTTGTTCGTGAGTTGCGAGCCTTGCGCAGCCATGACAGCCGGGCTCGTGTAGTTTTCCGACGCGATCAGCTCGATATGCTCTTCCTGACGGCGGTTTTCCTGCTCGATGACCTTCCAGAGTTCAGGATCGACGTTGGCGATGGTGCTTTGGGCTCTGTCAAACATACGGATTCCGTTGAATGTGTTCAGGTTGACCGGATCGTGCGCCGAATCTTGCGTAGAGGGTACGCAGCGCTGCTGGCGGCTGGGCCAGCCCTGACGTGGCGGATGGAGAGTCGCCGCACACGCGAGGCAGGACAGCCACCGTCAGCGCAGATCAATGCGCGCGGATCACGGCTGCCCAGGCGAACGGCAAAACGGCACCCTGCGCTTCACGGTGGGTTGTTCCACCTTGAACCCGGTTGCTTGAACCGGTTCTATCGCCAGTCACGCAGGGATGAGCGCGTTAGTTTATTGGAAGAGGATCGAATAGGCAACCAGCTTCCGGCCGCTGCCGCAGGCGCTCGCCGGGCGGCCCGCAGCGCCCTCTTGCGCGGCGCGCAAACATCTGAGGAAAGTCCTGCGGAAACCCGCGGCGCGTCCCTGCCACGGCCACTCGTACGGCTGGTTCATCCTTGCCGCAGCGCCGCAATGGAAGTAGGCTTGGGGCCTTTCTCTCTTACCAGCCTGGGAACCACTGTAATGATCGTGTTCGTCACCGGAGCGTCCGCGGGATTCGGCGCCGCCATCGCTCGCGCCTTCGTCAAAGGCGGCCATCGCGTCGTCGCCACCGCACGCCGCAAGGACCGCCTGCAAGAACTCGCCGACGAACTCGGCGACGCACTTCTGCCGTACGAACTCGACGTCCGCGACCGCGCCGCCGTCGAAGCCGTACCGGCCTCGCTGCCGGCCGATTTCGCCGCAGTCGACGTGCTGGTCAACAATGCCGGCCTCGCACTCGGTATCGAACCGGCGCAAAAAGCGAGTCTCGACGAATGGAACACCATGATCGAGACCAACTGCACCGGACTCGTTCAAGTCACCCACGCGCTCCTGCCCGGCATGGTGGAGCGCAATCGCGGCCACATTTTCAATCTCGGCTCGGCGGCCGGCAGCTGGCCCTACGCGGGCGGCAACGTGTACGGCGCCACCAAAGCGTTCGTGCATCAGTTCAGCCTGAATCTGCGCGCCGATGTCGCCGGCACCGCGCTGCGGGTGACGAACGTCGAACCGGGTCTGTGCGGCGGTACCGAGTTCTCGAACGTGCGCTTTCGCGGCGACGATGAAAAGGCCGGCAAAATGTACGAAAACGTGCAGCCGCTGACGCCTGAAGACATCGCCGACTCGATCTACTGGATCGCCACACGCCCGGCGCACGTCAACATCAACACGATCGAACTGATGCCGGTGGCTCAATCGTTCTCCGCTTTGTCCGTTCATCGCGGCTGAAAAACGCGACTGAGGGCCGCCGGACGGGGCACACATCTTGAAACAGACCTTGGGGTGTGCGTTCCGGTAAAATGCGCCGCATGAATATGTCGACCAGCCAGCCCGGCGCGGAAATCGGCTACACGTGGCCGATTCGCGTGTACTACGAAGATACCGACGCCGGCGGCATCGTGTTTTACGCGAACTACCTTAAGTTTTTCGAACGGGCGCGCACCGAATGGCTGCGCGCGTGCGGCGTCGACCAGAATCGGCTCGCGGACGAAACGGGCGCGATTTTCATCGTCCGCAGCACCGCGGTCGATTATCGGGCGCCGGCCCGGCTCGACGACGTGGTCAACGTGGTCAGCCGGATCGAGCGGCTCGGCAGAGCGTCGGTCGATTTCGCGCAGGAAGCGTGGCGGGACGGCACGCTGCTTGCTACCGGGTCCATCCGGGTCGGCTGCGTGGACCGCATTGCGCTGCGGCCGGCCGCGATTCCTCCGCCGGTTCTCGCCGCCTTGCGGCGCGGGCCAAGCGTGAGCGAGCCCGGCGTGTCAACGGACAATGACTGAACCCCGTTGTTACGGGGCCAGTGAACTCGTAACGATCAAGCAACACAAAGCATGGTTCGGCTTGCAATATCGCCGATGCTTCCGTTTTGCTCACGGCAAGCTTCGAGCGGCCTTGCAGCCGGACGCCCCCTTCCGGGACGTTAAAACGAACCTTTATGAACACTACACAAGATCTGTCGATCGTTTCACTCGTACTCAACGCGAGCCTGCTGGCGCAGGCTGTCATGGCTCTGCTGCTGTTGCTGTCGCTGTTGTCCTGGACTTTCATCTTCCGCAAGTGGTTTGCGATCCGCCGGGCGCGCGCGCAAACTGAGCGTTTCGAACGCGATTTCTGGTCGGGCGGCGACCTGCAGGCGCTTTATCAAAGTGCGGCGAACAACCGCCACACGATCGGCGCGCTGGAACGGATTTTCGAGTCCGGCATGCGCGAATTCCTGAAAGGCAAGGAAAAGCGCCTGAACG
The DNA here is from genome assembly GCF_050281145.1 of Paraburkholderia sp. NPDC080076. Taxonomy (NCBI): domain Bacteria; kingdom Pseudomonadati; phylum Pseudomonadota; class Betaproteobacteria; order Burkholderiales; family Burkholderiaceae; genus Paraburkholderia; species Paraburkholderia sp. NPDC080076. The sequence continues at coordinate 150,141 of NZ_JBNNWQ010000002.1, forward strand.
ATTCGGGCGCGATTCTCGACGGCGCACGGCGGGCCATGCGTGCCGCGTTCCAGCGTGAAATGGACGTGCTCGAAGCCAACCTCGCGTTTCTCGCGTCGGTCGGCTCGGTCAGCCCGTATATCGGTCTGTTCGGCACGGTGTGGGGGATCATGAATGCGTTCCGCGGCCTCGCCAACGTGCAGCAGGCCACGCTCGCCAACGTCGCGCCGGGCATCGCCGAAGCGCTGACCGCCACCGCGATCGGCCTGTTCGCCGCGATTCCGGCCGTGGTTGCCTACAACCGCTACGCGCACGATATCGACCGTCTGGCAATCCGCTTCGAGACTTTCATCGAAGAGTTCTCGAATATCCTGCAGCGTCAGGCACAGTAAGGAGTCCACGATGGCAGGCTCTCGCTCCTCCAGCATGCGCGGCAGCCGCTCGCGCCGCGCGATGGCCGACATCAACGTCGTGCCGTATATCGACGTGATGCTCGTGCTGCTCGTGATCTTCATGGTGACCGCGCCGCTCGTGGCCCCGTCGATCGTCAATCTGCCGACCGTGGGCGGCGCGGCGCCTCAGCAGCAAACGCCGCCCGTGATCGTGAACATTCGCGCGGACGGCAACATGAGCGTCAAGTACAAGGACGACTCGGGTGCGCAGCAGCAGGAGAACATGACGAAAGCCGATCTGAACGGCTTCATCGCCGACCGTGCACAGTCGCATCCTGACCAGCCCGTCGTGATCGCCGCCGACAAGACCGTCAAGTACGAAGTCGTGATGAACGTGATGTCCGAACTGAAAGCTCGCGGCGTCAAGCGCGTTGGATTGCTCGTCAAATCGCAATGATCCGCAAGAATTCCGAATACCCGCTCCAGCCACCGCGTGAACGCGGCACCGGGCGAGCCTTTGTGTTCGCGCTGGTGATGCACGCGCTGCTCGGGTTCTTCCTGTATCACGGCATTCAGTGGCAAAACAGTACGCCCGAAGGCGCGGAAGCGGAGCTGTGGACAGAAGTGCCGGATACGGCGATCCCGCGTCCCGTTCCGCCGCCGCCCGTGCCGGTGGCCCCTCCTCCGCCGGTGCGAGATGAACAGGCCGACATCGCGCTGCAGGAAAAGAAGCGCCAGCAACAGGAGGCGGCTCGCCAGGCCCAGTTGGCTGAACAGCAACGTCAGCAGAAGCTGCAGGCGCAACAGGAAGCCGAAGCGAAGCGTCAGCAGCAACTGGCGGCCGACCAGGCAGCGCAGCTCGCCGCGCAGAAGGCTGCGGCAGCCAAGCAGAAGCAGCAGCAACAGCAGCAGGCCGACAAGCTGAAGCAGCAGCAATTGGCCGACCAGCAAAAGCAGCAGCAGTTGAAGGAGCAGCAGCAGGAACAGCAGAAGCAAGCCGAGGCTGAAGCGCAGAAGAAGGCCGATGCGCAGAAAGCGGCGAAGGCCAAGGCGCAAGCCGACGCCGCGGCGCAGGCGAAGAAAGTGGATGCGGAACGTCGCGCACGCCTCGCGCAGATGCAGGGCCTCGCGACTGGCGGCACCGGCTCGACGACCAGCGATGGTCTCGGCAAGAGCGGCACGGGCAGCGGCTCGGGTGGCACGGCGACATCGCCGGGGTACTCGGACAAGGTGCGTCGTGCGGTACGCCCGAATATCTCGTGGGGCGGCGAAACGAGCGGTCTGGAGACGGTGGTCTCCGTGCGCTGTTCACCAACGGGCACCTTGCTGGGCGCAACGATTTCGCGCAGCAGCGGCAACCCCGCATGGGACGACGCCGCACTGCGGGCCGTCCAACGTACCGATCCGATGCCACAGGACATCAATGGCAAGACACCGACCAACTTCCTGATTACGTTGCGCCCGGCCGGTTGAGTCCAGTAGTTTGACAGTCAGTTGACAGCAGACGCCGCGCCCCGCCCACCGGGGCGTGCTCGGGAACGAATCAGTTCTTTTCGGGTCTGTCTGCTGTCTTGAAGCGTTAGTAAAACCGTTTTTGGGGAATCCATACAGCATGAGTTTGATGACCAAGCTAGGCCTGCGGACACTTGTAGCGTCGTGCCTGATCGCCGTCGGCGGCGCCGCCCACGCACAACTCAACGTCCTCGTGACAGGCGTCGGGTCCACCCAGTTTCCGATCGCAACGGCGAATTTCGCCAATGAAGCGAACTCGCCGCAACAGGTCAGCACGATCGTGCGCCAGGACCTGCAACGCAGCGGCAAATTCACGAACATCGACGCGGGCTCCACGCCGATTTCCGAAACCGATTCCGTCGACCTCGGCAGCTGGAAGGCCAAGGGCGCCAACGCATTCGTGTCGGGCAGCGTGAACCGCCTGCCGAACGGCCAGTACGAAGTGCGCTTCAAGCTGTACGACACCGTCAAGGGCGAAAGCCTCGGCGGCCTCGTGCTGGTGAGCCCGGAAAGCGGCTTGCGCATGAGCGCGCACAAGGTCGCGGACTACATCTACGCGAAGCTGATGGGCGGCCGCGGCGTGTTCGCCACGCGCCTGTCGTACGTCATCAAGACGGGCGGCCGTTATCAATTGCAGATCTCCGATTCGGACGGCCAGGACGCGCATATCGCGCTGTCGAGCCCCGAGCCGATCATCTCGCCGGCATGGTCGCCTGACGGCACCAAGGTCGCTTACGTTTCGTTCGAAAAGAAGAAGCCGATCGTCTACATCCACGATCTGCCTACGGGCCGTCGCGTGGTCGTTTCGGACCAGAAGGGCAATAACAGTGCACCGGCATGGTCGCCGGATGGACGCACGCTGGCCGTCGCGCTCTCGCGCACCGGCAACACGCAGATTTTCGCCGTCAATGCGGACGGCAGCGGCCTGCGCCGTCTCACGCAAGGCAGCTCGATCGACACCGAACCGTGCTTCTCGCCTGACGGCCAGTCGATCTATTTCACCAGCGACCGTGGCGGCCAGCCGCAGATTTACAAGATGTCAGCGCAGGGCGAAAGCGCCGGCGCCGCTCAGCGCGTCACGTTCACGGGCAGCTACAACACCAGTCCGCGCGTGAGCCCGGACGGCAAACAGCTCGCTTACATCTCGCGCGTCGGCGGCGGGTTCAAGCTTTATATCCAGGACCTGCAGGGCAACACCGCCACAGGCCTGACGGACACGACACATGACGAATCGCCGAGCTTCGCGGCGAACGGTCAGTACATTCTTTACGCCACACAGGTGAACGGCCGTGGCGTGTTGGCCGCAGTATCGACCGACGGTCGCACTCGGCAGGTCCTGTCCGTTCAGGGTGGCAGCGTACGCGAGCCGTCCTGGGGCCCGTTTATGCAATAACGTTGATGCAATAACACAAGGAGAGTACTCAAATGATGTCAAAACTTCGCTTCGCTTTCGCCGTATTGATGGTTGGTGCGCTGGCCGCATGTCACTCGGGCGTCAAGCTCGACGAAAACGCTAACAAGGGTGGCGCAGTCTCGACGCAGCCGAACCCGACCGATGTCGCACAGGTCAACGTCGACCCGCTGAACGATCCGAACAGCCCGCTCGCCAAGCGCAGCATTTACTTCGACTTCGACAGCTACTCGGTCAAGGACGATTATCAGTCGCTGCTGCAACAACACGCGCAGTACCTGAAGAGCCATCCGCAACGCCACGTCCTGATCCAGGGCAACACCGACGAACGCGGCACCAGCGAGTACAACCTGGCACTCGGCCAGAAGCGTGCTGAAGCTGTGCGCCGTTCGCTGTCGCTGATGGGCGTGACGGACTCGCAAATGGAAGCCGTGAGCCTCGGCAAGGAAAAGCCGCAAGCTACCGGTCATGACGAATCGTCGTGGGCACAGAACCGCCGCGCCGACCTCGTGTACCAACAGTAAGTAACGGGTGATGAGCCGAATGACGCATCGTTTCTCCTGGCTGCGGTTTGCCGCAGCGGCCTGCGTCGCAGGCACGGCCTTCGCGGCTGTGCCCGCGCATGCGGGCATCTTCGACGACGATCAGGCCCGTCAGGCCATTCTCGATCTGCGTTCGAAGACCGATAGCCTGTCGAGTCAGTTGTCGGCCGCGCAGCGCACGATCCTCGATCAGTCCAACCGTCTCGACCAGTTGAACCAGCAGGTCGCTACGCTGCGTGGGCAGAACGAGGACATGGCCAACCAGCTCGCCACGGTGCAAAAGCAGCAAAAGGACTACTACACCGATCTGGACACGCGTCTGAAGAAATTCGAGCCGCAGCAGCAGACGGTGGACGGCGTCCAGGGCGAGGTGCAGCCGGGTGAGACCGATTCGTTCAACGCGGCTTCGCAGCAGTTCCGCAACGGCGACTTCAAGAATGCGGCGGCGTCGTTCCGCACCTTCATCTCCAAGTTCCCGAACAGCCCTTACCAGCCGACCGCGCAGTACTGGCTCGGCAACGCGCTGTATGCACTGCGCGACTACAAGGGTTCGACGGCGACCTGGCAGGGTGTGGTGCAGAAATATCCGCAGCATCCGCGGGCGCCGGAAGCGCTACTGGCAATTGCGAACAATCAGCTCGAGCAAGGTCAGAAGGCTGCGGCCAAGAAGACGCTGGAGCAGATCGTCGCGCAATACGGCGGCTCGGACGTCGCGCAGTCGGCCCAGAGCAAGCTGTCGCAGATCAAGTAGTTCATACTGTTTGAGTAGCTGGCAGTAACGCGCAGTGTCCGACGTCATAGCCACGCGCGCCTCTCGCTGGAAAGCCCGGGTAGTGATGCCCGGGCTTTTCACTATCTGAAGTGCTGATAGCTCGGATGGCCGTGACGGGTTGACAGCGCGCCGCGGCTATCGCTATAATTTCGCTTCTCTTTTGGGTCGTTAGCTCAGCTGGTAGAGCAGCGGACTTTTAATCCGTTGGTCACAGGTTCGAATCCCGTACGGCCTACCAAAAGATTCAAGGGCTTGCACGCGTTTGTGTGCGAGCCCTTTTCTTTTTGCGGTTCGGGCTACGTCATGTGTCCCCGCGTGACGCCGCTGCCGTCACCGGCAAATGTGGTGGCTTTTTCACGCCGGCTCCCTTCTGCACTTCCCCTTCTCGCGCGCATCAGCACCCAAACTCGTGCAAGAACGCCCGCAAAATTTATATCACAGCCGCATATAATTGCCGATCAGCGGCTGCCCGCTTTCCTGCGGAAATCTTCGCGTACGCCGACATCTTTTTTGATGACCGCAGACTTTTCCCACAACACTCGCCACCATTTCACACAACGCGATCAGCATTTTCCAGCGTCCAATCTGACCGGCACAAACAGGAAACAACGGATACCGAACAGAACATTTATTGAGACATAAAGACGTGCAATGATCGCCGCCGATTCAGCGAAACCCGCTGCGACTCTGCGTGAGCAGACGCTTTGGCAACGCCGCAGCCCCCCTGCGCTTTCATTCCACCGATATGACCAATTTTCTGTTCGACCTGTTCTCGAACCTGGCTTTGCTTGCCTTGGTGCTGGCCGCATGTCACCTGTGCAACCGCTTCATCCCCGGCGCTTCGCTCAACGGCTCGCACATATTCGCCGCATTGGCATCGGTTGCACTCCTGCTCGATGCCGCGCTCACCTTTCTGGTGTTCGCCGACTCGCAAAACCGCTACGGCCAGTTCAGCACATCTACTGCGTTCTTCGAGCGCGGCTGCGCGTACCTGCTTGCAATCATCGCCGCTTTCACGTGGCGCCGTGTCGCGCGGGGCGCGAAAGTCGGGGCCGGCAAAGCGCTCGTCGTCCACACGTCTCCGTATTCGAAATCGAACCTGCCGATGTAAGGCACGGCAAGCGCCATCGCGTCGAACGCGTCCGCCGAATCGCCTGCTTTTCCCGCCAGACAAGCCACATGAGCAACGGGAACGGTCCTTGCGAATGCCCGCGCCGTCGCCTATAACTTCCGAAGACCGAGTGTTACCCCGAGTTACCGCTTGCGCCCGTCGCCGGGCATTGCCGCTGTATTGCACCACCGCTGTTCAATCAGTCGAAGGCAACTCACCCAACGAGGAACATCTTGGATCTCGAAACCGTACGCGTCTTCATCATGACCCGAGGCATCGACCTCGGCACCAAGGTCGTCGGGGCGATCGTTCTGTGGATCGTCGGCCGTTGGCTCATCGGCCTGATCACCGGCTTACTGCGCAAGGTGCTGGCGCGTAACGGCCGGGTCGATCCCACGCTGGCGCATTATCTCGGCTCGATTCTCGGCGCACTGCTGAACCTGCTGCTGATACTCGCGATCCTGCAGGTGTTCGGTGTCCAGACGACGTCGTTCGCCGCACTGCTCGCCGGCCTCGGCCTCGCCATCGGCACCGCCTGGGGCGGCCTGCTTGCCCACTTCGCGGCGGGTGTATTCATGCAAGTGTTGCGACCGTTCAAAGTCGGCGATTTCGTCACTGCGGGCGGCGTCACCGGCACGGTTTCGGAGTTGGGGCTGTTCGGCACGACCATCGTGACGCCGGACAACGTGACGACCATCGTCGGCAACAACAAGATCTTTTCCGACACGATCTCGAACTACAGCATCCTCCCGGTGCGGCGTGTCGAGCTGACGGCGAAAATCGCCAACGGCGTCGATCCAACGGATGCGATGAACCGGTTGAAGGCCGCCGTCACGCAGATTCCGAATGTGGCAGAGAGTCCCGCGCCGGACATCGAAGTGCTGAGCTTCACGCCGGAAGGCCCCCTGCTTTGCGTGCGGCCTTACGCGCACAACGAGCACTACTGGCAGGTCTACTTCGACACCAATCGCGCGATCATCCAGACGTTCAAGGAAGCCGGCTACCCGACGCCGGAAACGCCGCTGGCGCCGCGTGCGGTGACCTGAGCATCGTCGTGCGACGCGGATTGCTCGCGTCGTCGATTGTTAAATCCACGAGATTCAGAAGTACCAAACGAAAACGGCGTCGCGAGATTCGCGACGCCGTTTTTTCATCTGGCTAGCAGTGCGATAAAAACGTCAGTGGCTACCCGGATTTGACGCGTTCTTACGCATCATCTTCCACACCGCGCCAAGCACGACGGGCACGATCGCCGCGCCGATACCCACCAGCACGATCACATTCAGATACTGACGGATAAACGGAATGTTGCCGAAGAAGTAGCCGAGCAGCGTCAGCAGCAACACCCAGAAAAACGCGCCGGCAAAGTTGAACAACTGAAACCGGCTCACCGTCATTTCCGATGCACCCGCGACGAACGGGGCGAAGGTCCGCACCACCGGAATGAAACGCGCGAGCACGATGGTTTTGCCGCCATGCTTCTCATAGAAGTTGTGCGTCTTCTGCAGCGCGCTGCGATCGAGAAAGCGTTCGAGGAAAGGAATGTGCGAATTGAACACCCGCGGCCCGATGGCTCGCCCGATCATATAGTTCACGGTATTGCCGCCGATGGCCGCCACGAGCAACAACACGATCAGCAAACCAATGTTCATCTCGCCGGTCGCGCAAAAAGCACCGCCGATGAACAGCAGCGAATCGCCTGGCAGAAACGGCAGAATGACGAGCCCGGTTTCGCAGAACACGATCAGAAACAGCACCGCGTAGACCCAGGCGCCGTACACGTGAATAAAGTCTCCGAGGAACTTGTCGATGTGCAAGACAAGGTTGACGAAATGTAGCAACGTGTCCAAAGAGAATCCTTTATTAAGCGAATGTGACGGTGGCGGAAACGGCCGTATCAACAGGCCTGTCAGCGATGGCGGCAAGCGCTCCCTCGCCGCCGGAAATTGACCGCGTCATGATACAGAAAGTGCCCCGCTACAATTAAAAAACTCCCGCGTCGGGGTGCGCTTGCCCGCGCTGCAGGCTTGGCGCGCCGAATCGCTATAATTTCGCCATGTCCGAATTCTCCGAAACGCCTGCCGGCCTCGACGCCGCGGCCGCGATTTCCGCCGCCGCGCCCGCCCCACGCCCGTTACGCGCGATCCAGCCCCTTCCCGATCAGTTGATCAGCCAGATCGCCGCCGGCGAAGTGGTCGAGCGGCCGGCTTCGGTCGTCAAGGAACTGCTGGAAAATGCACTCGATGCGGGCGCGCAGTCGCTGCGCATCCTGCTCGACGAAGGCGGCGTCAAGCGCATCTCGATCACCGACGACGGCTGCGGCATCCCCGAGAACGAACTCGTGCTGGCGCTGATGCGCCATGCCACCAGCAAAATCCGCTCGCTTGCCGAACTGGAAGCGGTTGCTACGCTGGGTTTCCGCGGCGAGGCGCTGGCCTCGATCGCCTCGGTCGCGCAGATGACCATCACGAGCCGCACGGCCGACGCGGCGCACGCGGTGCGCGTGGACGCGGAAACCGGCGTGCTGAGTCCCGCGGCCGGCACTCAGGGCACCACAATCGAAGTCCGCGAGTTGTACTTCAACACGCCGGCGCGCCGCAAGTTTCTGAAGAGCGAGCAGACCGAACTCGGCCATTGTCTCGAACAGATTCGCCGCGCGGCGCTGGCGCGGCCGGATGTCGCGATTTCGGTGCTGCATAACGGCAAGGCGGTCGAACACTGGAACGCCAGCGAGCCGCCGGTGCGGGTTGCGAAGATTCTCGGCGAGACGTTCGCGACGGCCCATCTGCCGCTCGACGAATCCGCCGGACCGCTTGCCGTCTACGGTTGCGCGGGCCTGCCGACCGCGAGCCGCGGACGTGCCGATCAGCAGTATTTTTTCGTCAACGGCCGCTTTGTGCGCGACAAGCTGCTCACGCACGCCGTGCGCGCCGCTTATGAAGATGTCTTGCATGGCGAGCGCTATCCGTCCTACGTGCTGTTCCTCGATCTGCCGCCTGAAGCGGTCGATGTGAACGTGCATCCATCGAAGATCGAAGTGCGGTTCCGCGATTCGCGCTCGATTCACCAGTTCGTGTTCCACGCCGTGCAGCGCGCGCTGGCGCGGCATGCGGGCGCATCGCCGGAAACGACGGCGGGCGGGCATGCGGCGCATCTGGAGCCGTCCGTTGGTGGACCGGCTTCGTTTGGCGCAACGCCGCTGGGTGCGCTGGGTGGAGCGGGCGTCGGCGGTACCAGCTTTGGTGCGGGCAGCGGTGCAAGCGGCATCGGCGGCGGCTTTGGTGGTGCATCAGGCGGCAGCTTCGGAGCGTCGTCACAGCCCGGCAATACCTGGATGCGCCAGGCGCGCATGACGCAAGGTACGCTGCCGGTCGCGCAACCGCTCGCGTTTTACGACGCGCTCTTCGGCCGCAAAGACACCAGCGCCGGCACAGCGGAAGGCGCCACGCTCTTCGAGGCGCGCGATTCGGCTGCCGAATCGCCATCGCCGTACAACACGTCCGCGCCCTACCCGGCCCCCGCTTTTCATGCCGCCGACGAACAGCCTCTCGGCTTCGCACTCGGCCAGATCCACGGCATCTATGTGCTGGCGCAGAACGTGCACGGTCTGGTGATCGTCGACATGCACGCGGCACACGAGCGCATTCTGTACGAGCAGTTCAAAAACGCGTTGGCCGATCGCACGATTGCCGTGCAACCGCTGCTGATCCCGCAATCGATGCAGGCCGACCCGGTCGAAATCGGCACGGTGGAAGAAGAGCGCGACACGCTCGACGCGCTCGGCTTCGACCTCGCCGTACTGTCGCCGACCACGCTCGCGATCCGCGCGGTGCCGGCGCTGCTGAAAGACGCCGATCTGCAGGTGCTGGCGCGCGCGGTCCTCTCCGACCTGCACGCGTTCGGCGGCTCACGCGTGTTGACCGAACGTCAGCACGAACTGCTCGGCACGCTCGCCTGCCATCACGCGGTGCGCGCGAACCGGCGTCTGACGCTCGATGAAATGAACGCGCTGCTGCGTCAGATGGAAGCCACCGAGCGCGCCGATCAATGCAATCACGGGCGTCCCACGTGGTACCAGTTGACGCTGTCCGATCTCGATCGGTTGTTCATGCGTGGTCAGTGACGTGACGCTGTTTCGACGGGCGCCCGCTTGCCCATGACTTCACGCATAACCACGGTTATTCCGTGCCTGCTCGGCCCGACCGCATCCGGCAAAACCGCTGCCGCACTGGCGCTCGCCGCGCGGCGCCCGGTGGAAATCATCAGTGTCGATTCGGCGCTGGTTTATCGCGAGATGGATATCGGCACGGCCAAACCGACCGCTGAAGAACGCGCGGTGGCGCCGCATCATCTGATCGATATCGTCGATCCGACCGACGCCTATTCCGCCGCGCAATTTCGCGCCGACACCTTGCGGCTGACCGGCGAGATCCATGCGCGCGGGCGTCTGCCGCTGCTGGTCGGCGGCACCATGCTGTACTACAAGGCGCTCACGCAAGGGCTCAACGATTTGCCCGCCGCCGACGCAGACGTGCGCGCCTCGCTAGATGCCGACGCCGCACGCGAAGGCTGGCCTGCCCTGCACGCGCGGCTTGCCTCGATCGATCCCGTGACGGCCGCGCGCCTCGCGCCGAACGATTCGCAGCGGATTCAGCGGGCGCTCGAAGTTTTCATGCTGACCGGACGGGCCATGTCAGCTTTGCTGGCCGAGCCCGCCCGACAGGACGACGCTGCGGCCGCGTGGCGCTTCGTGCCGATTACGCTGGAGCCGTCCGAGCGCAGCGTGCTCCATGCGCGCATCGAGAAGCGCTTCGATGCGATGCTGGCCGGCGGTTTCGTCGATGAAGTGGTGAAGTTGCGCGAACGCGGCGATTTATCGCCCGAGATGCCGTCCATGCGTTGCGTGGGCTACCGGCAGGTCTGGGAGTATCTGGATGGCGCCGTCGACTATTCGACCATGCGCGACAAGGGCGTCTTCGCGACGCGGCAGTTATGCAAGCGGCAGCTCACATGGCTGCGCAGCATGACAGAGCGCTTGGTGGTGGATTGCTGCGATCCGCACGCGACGGCGCGGGTGCTTGAAGCGATTGAAGCGTTGCTTTGAAATTGTGAAGCTTTGAACTCGCGCGGCGCCAACTATCGCACACCGCGCGGGTCCCAACAGTCTTTAGACCACTACCGTCTGAGCTTCACCGGCCGCGCTTTCGCGAATCACGCCGATCTTCCAGACTTGCTCACCGGCAGCCGACAGCAGACCGATCGCCGCCTCAGCATCCGCAGCGGACACGATCACGGCCATGCCGATACCGCAGTTGAACACCCGGTGCATTTCCGCATCCGCCACGCCGCCGTGCTTTTGCAGCCACGAGAACAGCGGCGGCAACGGCCAGCCGCGATGATCCAACTCAGCCGTCAGGCCTTCACGCAGCACGCGCGGAATATTCTCGACGAGGCCGCCACCGGTGATGTGCGCCATGCCCTTGACAGCGATCTGCTGCATCAGCGCCAGCAGCGGCTTCACGTAAATGTGCGTGGGCGCCATCAGCGCGTCGGCGAGCGACCGGCCGTCGAAATCCGCGTTCAGATCAGGCTGCGCGCGCTCGATGATTTTGCGCACCAGCGAAAAACCGTTCGAATGGATGCCGCTCGAAGCCAGACCCAGCACGATGTCGCCCGGGGCGATGGTGCTGCCGTCGATAATCTTGCTCTTTTCCACCGCACCGACCGCGAAACCGGCCAGATCGTACTCGCCGTCCGGGTACATGCCCGGCATTTCCGCCGTCTCGCCGCCGATCAGCGCGCAGCCCGACAGTTCGCAGCCATGCGCGATACCCTTGACAACCGTTGCCGCCGTGCCCACATCCAGCTTGCCGCAGGCGAAATAGTCGAGGAAGAACAGAGGCTCGGCGCCCTGCACGAGAATGTCGTTCACGCTCATTGCGACCAGATCCTGGCCGACGGTGTCGTGTTTGTTCAGCTGAAAAGCGAGACGCAGCTTGGTGCCGACACCGTCCGTGCCGGACACCAGCACCGGCTCCTTGTACTTCTTCGGCACTTCGAACAGCGCGCCGAACCCGCCGATGCCACCCAGCACGCCGTCGCGCATCGTCTTTTTGGCAAAGGGCTTGATCGCGTCGACAAGGGCGTCGCCCGCGTCGATGTCCACGCCGGCGTCGCGATACGACAGACCTTGGGCCGAATCAGTTGAATTCGGGGCGGATTTCGGTTGATTCATGGGGAAGAGCTCGAAGGTCGGTAAAATGCGATTTTACCCGATGCCGGCCGACTGGCTGGAATTTGCATCATCCTTAATGATCCGGTCGCGACGACACCTGGGAAACAACCTTGCACGAGAACTCCTCGAATCTGACGCCGGTTCAGCGGCGCGCCTTCATCTGGCTGGCTATCGCGCTGGGCGTCGGCATTCTGCTCTGGCTGCTGAGTCCGGTCCTCACGCCGTTTCTGCTCGGCGCGATTCTCGCGTACATTCTGCAGCCGGGCGTCGCGTGGATGGTACGCCGGCGCGTGCCGCGCGGTCTCGCCGCCTTGCTGATGATGCTGCTCTTCACGCTGCTGATGACGCTGCTGGTGCTGCTGGTGCTCGCCGTCATCCAGAAAGAAGGGCCGCAGTTGCGGCAGCAGGTCCCCGTGCTATTCACGCACGTGAACGCCTGGCTGCAACCCAAGCTCGCCATGCTGGGACTCGCCGATTCACTCGATTTCGCCAGCATCCGTGATCTCATGATGGGGCAACTGGAAGGCAGCGCGCAGACCGTGGCGATGTATGCGTGGACCTCCATCCGCACGAGCGGCAATGTGATGATGACGCTGGTCGGCAACGTGGTGATGGTGCCGCTCGTGCTGTTCTACCTGCTGTACGACTGGAACCGCATGCTCGCACGCGTGCAGATCGTGGTGCCGCGCCGCTGGCTCGACAAGACGCTGCAACTCGCGCACGACATGGACCAGATGCTGTCGCAATACCTGCGCGGCCAGTTGCTCGTGATGGGCGTGCTCGCCGCGTACTATGCGATTGCGCTGAGCCTCGCGCGCTTCGAGATCGCGTTGCCGGTCGGCATTTTCACGGGACTCGCGGTGTTCATCCCGTACATTGGTTTTGCCACCGGCCTCGCGCTGGCGCTGCTCGCGGCGCTGCTGCAATTCGGCGACTGGTACGGCTTCGGCGCGGTGGCAGTGATTTACGGTGTCGGCCAGATCCTGGAAAGCTTTTTTCTCACGCCGCGCCTGGTCGGTGAACGGATCGGCCTGCACCCGCTCGCGGTGATTTTCGCGTTGCTCGCGTTCGGGCAGTTGTTCGGCTTTTTCGGCGTATTGCTGGCGTTGCCGGTCAGCGCGATTCTGTCGGTCGCCCTGCGCGAGTTGCGGCAAAGCTATCTGACGAGCACGCTTTATAACAACTGATTGCTCTTTAACTATTTCGGCCCGTTCTGCGGGCCATTTGCGGCCCAAGCCTCATTTTCGGCATTCACCTACTGTGCTTCGTCAACTGACGCTCGATCTCGGCACCCCGCCGCCATCGACATTCGACAATTTCTTCGCCGGTGCCAACGCGGAGCTGGTCACGCGCTTGCGCGAGCTCGAGAACGCGCTCGCCGCCGGGCCGGTCGCCGATCGCACGTTCTACATCTGGGGTGAGTCCGGCAGCGGCCGCACGCACCTGTTGCAGGCGCTCGTGCACGAAGCGTCGCCGGGGCACGCGCGTTTCGCCGGCCCACAGAGCAGTCTCGCCGCCTTCAGCTTCGACCCGCGCGTCGCGCTCTATGCAATCGACGATTGCGACGGCCTGTCGGCCGCGCAGCAGATCGCCGTCTTCAACCTGTTCAACGAAGTGCGCGCGCATCCCACCAGCGCGCTGGTCGCCGCGGGCAACGCGCCGCCCATCGGCATGACGGTGCGCGAGGATCTGCGCACGCGCCTCGGCTGGGGACTCGTGTTCCATCTCGCGCCGCTGCCGGACGAAGGCAAGGCCGCAGTGCTGAAACACGCGGCGCGCGAGCGCGGCATCATGCTCGCCGACGACGTGCCGGCCTACCTGCTCACGCATTTTCGCCGCGACATGCCGAGTCTGATGGCGCTGCTCGACGCGCTCGACCGCTTCTCGCTCGAACAGAAACGCGCGGTCACGCTGCCGCTGTTGCGTACCATGCTGGCTTCGCCGGACGCCGAAGAACGGCGCGCTGTGCCGACCTCAGCGGCCTCATCCGCGTCATCCGCCGCTTCAAGTAAAATAGGCCCCCATGGCTAACCTCGCACTCTTCGACCTCGACCACACGCTCATCCCCACCGACAGCGACCACGAATGGGGCCGCTTCATGGTGAAACACGGCATGGTCGACGCCGAAAATTTCGCCCGTGAAAACGACCGCTTTTTCGCCGACTACAAAGCCGGCAGGCTCGACATTCACGCCTATCTGATCGCCATGCTCACGCCGCTTTCGAAGTACACGCGCGCGCAGCTGGCCGACTTCCACGCGCAGTACATGCACGAAGTCATCAAGCCGGCGATTTTCCCCGTCGCGCTGGAGCTGGTGAAGCAGCACCGCGAAGCGGGCGACCTGTGTTGCGTGGTCACCGCCACCAACGAATTCATCACCCGCCCGATCGCTCAGGCATTCGGCGTCGACACGCTGATCGCCTGCGAAGCGGAAACCGTCGACGGCGAGCCGCATTCGCCGTACACCGGCCGCCCCACCGGCACGCCGAGCTACAAGGAAGGCAAGATCGTGCGCACCGAAGCATGGCTCGCCTCGCTCGGCAAGACGTGGAGCGACTTCGAGCGCAGCTATTTCTATAGCGATTCGCACAACGACATTCCGCTGCTCGAAAAAGTCACGGACCCGATCGCGACCAATCCGGACGACACATTGCGCGCCCATGCGCAGGCCAAAGGCTGGCGCATCCTCGAACTCTTTCAACCCTCGTGATCAAAAAACTTATCCGCAAGCTATTCGGCCAGGACTCGGCGCCCGCTGACGACAGCCTGCCCGCCGAAGCCGAAGCAGACGAAACCGGCAGCGCACCGGCGCGCGCATCGTCAAGTGCCAGCAAGGCGCGCCGCAAACCCGCCCGCGCACCCGTCAAGACCGCGCGTGACCCAGACGTGCCGGTCATCATTCCGCACGACGTGCACGGCATCGACCAGGCGCTGATCTCGAGGAACGCGATTCGCGTCACCGAAGGTCTGCAACAGGCGGGGCACCGCGCGTTCATCGTCGGCGGCGCGGTGCGCGATCTGCTGCTCGGCATCAAGCCGAAAGACTTCGACGTCGCCACCGACGCCACGCCCGAACAAGTGCAGAAGCTGTTCCGCCGCGCGCGCATCATCGGCCGCCGGTTTCAGATCGTGCATGTGCAGTTCGGCCAGGAAATCATCGAGACCTCGACGTTTCGCGCACTGGTCGATCCGCCCGCGGCAGACGCGCCTCCGGCCCGTCGCCTGAAACGCGACGAACTCGACCGCCGCACTCACGCGGTGGACGCAAGCGGCCGCGTGTTGCGCGACAACGTATGGGGTGAGCAGCACGAAGACGCCACGCGCCGCGACTTCACGATCAACGCGATGTACTACGATCCGGCCACGCAAACCGTGCTGGACTATCACAACGGCATGGCCGACATGCGCGCGCGTCTGTTGCGCATGATCGGCGACCCGGCCACGCGGTATCGCGAAGATCCGGTGCGCATGCTGCGCGTGGTTCGTTTCGCGGCGAAGCTCGACTTCGAGATCGAGGACAGCACGCGTGAGCCGATCGCCAACATGGCCGATCTGATCAACAACGTGCCCGCCGCGCGTCTCTTCGACGAGATGCTCAAGCTGATGCTGTCGGGCCATGCGCTCGCGTGTTTGAAACGGCTGCGCCAGGAAGGCCTGCATCATGGCCTTCTGCCCTTGCTCGACGTGGTGCTCGAGCAACCTATCGGCGAGAAGTTCATCACGTTGGCCCTGAACAACACAGATGCCCGCGTACGCGCCGGCAAGCCGGTGTCGCCGGGCTTCCTGTTCGCCACGTTGTTGTGGCACGACGTGCAGCAGCGCTGGCAAAAATTTGAAGCGAACGGCGAATATCCGGTACCCGCACTGCATCGCGCGATGGACGACGTCCTCGACATGCAAACGGAGAAACTCGCGATCCACAAGCGCTTCTCGTCGGATATGCGCGAGATCTGGGGCCTGCAGTTGCGCCTCGAAAAACGCTCCGGAAGAAGTGCGCTGAAGCTGCTGGAACACCAAAGATTTAGAGCGGGGTATGATTTCCTCCTGTTGCGCTGCGAATCGGGCGAACTCGATGAGTCGGTCGGTGCGTGGTGGACGGAGTTCATTGAAGGAGACATCGCCGCACGTGAGGCGTTGCTCACGCAAGGCGGGAAGGACCGAAGCCCCAGAAAACGACGGCGGCGCAGCAGTGGCGCCAGAAACCGCAAGCCGGGGGACGGATTGGAGGGCGGTACGCCAGCCGAACGCACAGCCGACGACGCGAGCCATGACGGCCCGCACGAAGACTGACCTAGCGTTCGCGGTTGCCGTCGAACGAAAGTTGCAGGAAGTTATGCCATGACGGTTGCTTATCTCGGCCTCGGCGCGAATCTCGGGGACGCGCGCCAGACCCTGAAAGACGCGGTGGTGTGCCTCGCACAACAGCACACCATCACCGTGCTCGCCAAGTCGAGCCTGTATCGCACTGCCCCGATCGACGCGGGCGGTGACGATTATTTCAACTGCGTCGTGAAGATCGATACGACGCTCCCCGTGCGGCATCTGCTTGCGCTGTGCCACAAGATCGAGCATCAGTTCGGCCGCGAGCGGCCGTTTCGCAATGCCCCGCGCACGCTCGATCTGGACATTCTGCTGTTCGGCGATCAATCGATCGACGAAGCCGATCTGATCGTGCCGCATCCACGTTTGATCGAACGCGCTTTCGCGCTGGTGCCGCTCATCGAGATCGACCCCACGCTGGTCATCCCGCAACATGGCCGCGCCGAAGCGCTGCTCAGCGGCGTGAGCGATCAGCGCATCGAGAAGGTGAAGGGGCCTTGCCAGTGTCCTATGCTCAATGCATTGGCCGCCGAGAGCACGCCACCCAAAGGCCGCTGCGAATGAATTCAACGCCGCTCACCGTCACGGCGCCGCAACTGCGGCCTCCGTTCGGCTATCTCGCGATCGAAGGGCCGATCGGCGTCGGCAAGACGTCGCTCGCGCGCCGCCTCGCGCAGCGCTGGTCGATGCACGAACTGTTCGAACGGCCGCAGGACAATCCTTTCCTCGAACGCTTTTATCGCGACACCGCGCGTTACGCGTTGCCCACGCAACTGCACTTCGCCTTGCAGCGCGCGCAGCAGGCGCAGGACGTGAGCGCGGCGCACCTGTCGGGCACGCCGCTGATCGCCGATTTCATGACGCAGAAGAACGACATCTTCGCGCGTCTGACGCTACAGGAAGACGAGTGGCAGTTGTATCGCGCGCTTGCCGCGCGGATCGACGTCAACGCACCGGCGCCCGACTTCGTGGTCTATCTGCAGGCGAGTCCCGAGGTGCTGTTCGCGCGCATCCAGAAGCGCGCGGTGCCAATGGAACTGCAGATTTCCGACGCGTATCTGCACGCGCTGTGCGACGCGTACAACGAGTTTTTCTATCACTACGACCGCACGCCCGTGCTGACGGTCAATGCCGAACACCTCAATCCGCTCGACTCGGACGCGGACCTTGCGCTGCTCGCCGAACGCATCGAAACCATGCGCGGCCGCAAGGAATTCTTTGTCAAAGGCACGTCGCTGTAAGCGGCGCCGCCACCTCTCTTTTCTCAACGGATTGACCCATGACCTATTTGCAGGAAGCGAGCCGGAACGCCATCACCGTGCCGAAACTGCAGGCAATGCGCGATGCCGGCGAAAAAATCGCCATGCTCACCTGCTACGACGCGAGCTTTGCCGCGCTGCTGGATCGCGCGGGCGTCGACGTGCTGTTGATCGGCGACTCGCTCGGCAACGTGCTGCAAGGCCAGACGACCACCCTGCCCGTGGCGCTCGCCGACATCGCGTATCACACGGCTAGCGTGGCGCGTGCGCGGCCCGCGGCGCTAATCGTGGCCGACTTGCCGTTCGGCACCTACGGCACGCCGGAAGACGCCTTCAGAAGCTCGGTGGAGTTGATGCGCGCCGGCGCGCAGATGGTGAAGCTCGAAGGCGGCGAATGGCTCGCGGACACGGTGCGCTTCCTGGTGGAACGTTCGATTCCCGTATGCGCGCACGTCGGTCTGACGCCGCAATCCGTGCATGCGTTCGGCGGCTTCAAGGTGCAAGGCAAAACCGAGGCGGGCGCGACGCAGTTGATGCGCGACTCGCTCGCCGTGCAGCAGGCCGGCGCGCAGTTGATCGTGATGGAAGCGATTCCGACGCTGCTCGCAAGCGACGTGACGAAACAGTTGCGCATTCCGACGATCGGCATCGGCGCGGGCGTGGATTGTTCGGGTCAGGTGCTGGTGCTGCACGACATGCTGGGCATTTTCCCCGGCAAACGGCCGCGCTTTGTGAAGGATTTCATGCAAGGGCAGCCAAGTATTCTGGCGGCCGTGGAAGCGTATGTGGCCGCAGTGAAGGATGGTTCGTTTCCTGGGCCGGAGCACACGTTCTGAGTTTCAAGCGATAGAGAATGCGGCGGAACGGGCGTCTTCGCGCCCGTTTTGAGACCGATCCGATATCGTATGCAAAGCTGGTTGTCTGTCTTCGTCTTCCTGTTAATGCGGCCTGGCCGCGAGCCGGGGAGAGACCACCATGAGCCCATTTTGCCTGATCGATGTAGCGGGAATCCGCGACCACGCCACTGTACCGCATGACGTGCGGGAATCCGCCTGGCATGCGCGCCTGACCGGCTGGATGGCCCGGCTACGGCATGTTCTTCACGGCTGAAGCGCGCAGACAGGCGAGCCGGCGCCGCGTTTCCTGCTGCTGCCGTTAGCGGCTTACTCTCTCGCCTCTCTCAGGCCACAATCCGCGCCGGTACTGCACCTCGCAGCGCATTGCACACCATTAGCGCTTCGGCGTTTTGCAAATCCGTCCGGGTCAGCACACGTTCGGCCACCTGCAAATCCGACGCGTCCTCGAGTAGAACGCCACGCATCACGCCGGGTAGCACGCCCGACACAAGCGGCGGTGTCCACCAGCGCCCACCCAACTTCACCAACACATTCGAACGGCCGCCTTCGGTCAACTCGCCTTGCGCGTTGAAGAACAACGTATCGAATGCGCCCTTCGCTTCGGCTTCGCGCCAGCCGCGATCGTATTCGGCGCGGCGCGTCGTTTTGTGGCGTAGCAGCGGATCGGCGGCGTCGGTTGCCGGGAAAGCGTGATCGGATCCAAGCAGCACGCCGACTGTCGATTCGGCTAGCGGCGTCAATACCGCGGCAGTGATCTGGATCGTGCCGTTTTTGCTCAACGCAAGCCGCATGCGATGCGGCGTGTGCGCGGGCAGCGACGCACACTTCGCCGCGATCTCTGCGCAAATGGCGTTTGCCTCGTCAAGTTTGAAGCCGAGCGTCGCGGCGCTCGACGAGAGCCGTGCGAGATGGCGTGATAGATGCCGCACACCCTCTTGGCGTGTCGCATACATCGTCTCGAATAGCTCGAAACCCGGCTCGGCGCCGGTCAGAAAGCTGGCCTTCAATTGGCACTCCGCATATTCGTCGGCGGCGACGCTGTCGAGCACGATGCCCGCGCCGACGCCCATCTTGCCTTCCAGTTGGCCAGTTTGTGTCGACCGGCTCAACGTCAGCGTGCGGATAGCGACGGATAAACAGAAGTCGCCACAGGCGGTCTGGTTTGCTTCGAGCGTGGTTGCGTCTGTGGGATCAGCGGCCGATGAAGGCGCATCCAGCCAACCAATCGCGCCGGTATAGAGCCCGCGTGGCGTGCTCTCGAGTTCATCGATCAACTGCATCGTGCGATGCTTCGGCGCGCCGGTGATCGAGCCGCAAGGAAACAACGCGCGCAATATTCCGGCGAACGACGTGCCGGGTCGCAACGTCGCATGCACCGTCGAGGTCATCTGCCACACCGACGCATACGGCTCGACCGAAAACAGCGCCGGCACCTTCACCGAGCCCGTTTGCGCGACCCGCGACAGATCATTGCGCAACAGGTCGACGATCATCACGTTTTCGGCGCGATTTTTCGGATCGTTGCCGAGGAATTCGGCAGCGCGCCGGTCCGCCGCCGGGTCGTCCGAGCGCGGCGCCGTGCCTTTCATCGGCCGCGCACGCAACATCGCGCCCTGCTTCTCGATGAAGAGCTCCGGTGAGCAGGACAGCACCCACTGTCCGCCCGGCAACGCGATCAGCGCGCCATACGGCACCGGCTGACGCGCCCTCAACCGCCGATACAGTGCGGTCGGCGAGCCGAATACGTCGAACCCGAGCCGATACGTGTAGTTGACCTGATACGAGTCGCCGGCGCGCAGGGCCGAGTGAATCGCATCGATCGACGCATTGAATTGCGCCGTGTCGACGCTCGCGCGCACGTTGGCCGTACCCGCCACTGATGGCTCGGCCGCGCCTTCATCGCGCGCCATGAGCCATGTGTCGACCTCTTCGCGAGCAAGCTTCTCGCAACGTTCGAACAATAAAAAACGCAGCGTGGCATCGCCAGGCTGCGTTTTCAGAGACCGGTGTACTTCGAGAAGATTCCGGCCGAACTCATAATCGGCGAGCACGACGGCATGCAAACCTCGCTGCGTCTCAGCGACCACGGTCCCGCACACGGCTTCGAGGTGCGCGGCATCCGCACACACCCGTTCATGCACAAAACCCGTGTACAGACGACTCGAACGGCGCGCCGCCGTCGCGTCGCAATCGTCGAGCAACGCGAACACCGCGTCGCGCTCATCTGCCGTCATACCTACCGCCAACTTCAAACTGCCATTAATCGAAGAAACTCTTCACCCGATCGAACCAGCTCTTGCTTTGCGGACTATGCCGCGAGCCACCCTCGACCAATGCCTTCTCGAACTGCTTGAGCAGATCGCGTTGCGGCTCGGTGAGCTTGACCGGCGTTTCGACTTGCACGTGCACGTACAGATCGCCGGCAATGCTCGAACGCAGCCCCTTGATGCCCTTGCCACGCAGACGGAACGTCTTGCCCGACTGCGTGCCTTCCGGCACGGTGAAGCTGGCGCGGCCCGCGAGGGTCGGCACTTCGATTTCGCCGCCGAGCGCCGCGGTGGTGAACGGAATCGGCATCTGGCAATGCAGATCGTCGCCGTCGCGCTCGAACACCGAGTGCTGCTTGATGTGAATCTCGACGTACAGATCGCCCGACGGGCCGCCGTTGATACCCGGCTCGCCATTGCCGGCGGAACGGATACGCATGCCGTCGTCGATACCTGCCGGGATCTTCACTTCCAGCGTCTTGGTTTCCTTCACCTTGCCCGCGCCGTGGCAGTGGCCGCACGGTTCAGGAATGTAGGTGCCGGTGCCATGGCACTTCGGGCAGGTTTGCTGAATGCTGAAAAAGCCTTGCGACATACGCACCGAACCCGAACCGCTACAGGTTGGGCAGGTTTCCGGCTTGGTGCCGGGCTTGGCGCCCGAACCGTGACAGACTTCGCACGAGACCCAGCTCGGCACGCGAATCTGCGTGTCGTAGCCGTGTGCGGCCTGTTCCAGCGTGATTTCCATGCTGTAGCGCAGATCGGCGCCGCGATACACCTGCGGGCCGGCGCGGCCGCCGCCGCGTGCGGCGCCACCGGCCGCCTGGCCGAAGATGTCGCCGAAGATATCGCCGAATGCGTCGGCAAACCCGCCGAAGCCTTGCGCCCCGGCACCGCCCATGTTCGGATCGACGCCCGCGTGCCCGTACTGATCATACGCGGCACGCTTTTGCGAGTCCGAGAGCATTTCATAGGCTTCCTTCACCTCTTTGAAATGCTCTTCCGCATCCTTGTTGCCCGGATTGCGGTCGGGGTGGTGCTTCATCGCCAGCTTGCGATAAGCCTTCTTGATTTCGTCGTCGCTCGCGTTCTTTGCGACGCCCAGAACCTCGTAGTAATCCCGTTTCGCCATATCGGTTCAACGCCACTCGCGCAATGCGCACGGTGGCTCCTCTTGAATGCTGGAGTCTCACGACTCGTCCGGCCGCTGTTTCATGCCGCCTGAATGCGGCTCAAAACAACGCCCTCCATAAAACAAATGTGCCCGGAGAGCCTAAAAGGCTCGCCAGGCGTGATAACCGCTCTTGCACGTTTCTGCTGTCCTGCTGTTCGACAAAGCTGGCGCAGTGTCCGGTGCAGCCGGGCCGCACACAAGGCTGTGTGCGGCTTTACGGTCGAAAGGCGACCTGGCTTTAGTCTTTCTTGACTTCCTTGAACTCGGCGTCGACCACGTCGTCCTGCTGGTGGCTCGCGCCACCGGCCGTTGCACCCGGGCTTGCCGCGCCCGCTGCCGCTGCTTCGGCACCTTGCGCAGCCTGCATGTCGGCGTACATCTTCTCGCCCATCTTCTGCGAGGCGGTGGCCACCACTTCGATCTTGGCTTCGATCGCGGCCTTGTCGCTCGAACCGCTCTTCAGCGTTTCTTCGAGGTCCTTCAGCGCGGCTTCGATCTTTTCCTTCTCGGAAGCTTCCAGCTTGTCGCCGTATTCGGTGAGCGCCTTCTTCGTGCTGTGGACCAGCGCGTCGCCCTGGTTGCGCGCATCGGCCAGTTCACGCAGCTTGTGATCTTCTTCCGCGTTCGCTTCGGCGTCCTTCACCATCTTCTCGATTTCGGCTTCGGACAGACCCGAGTTCGCCTTGATCGTGATGCGGTTTTCCTTGCCGGTCGCCTTGTCTTTCGCGCCGACGTGCAGAATGCCGTTCGCGTCGATGTCGAAGCTCACCTCGATCTGCGGCGTGCCGCGCGGTGCTGGCGGAATGCCTTCCAGGTTGAACTCGCCCAGCAGCTTGTTGCCCGCTGCCATTTCGCGTTCGCCCTGGAACACCTTGATCGTCACGGCGCCCTGATTGTCGTCGGCCGTCGAGTAGACCTGGGCGTGCTTGGTCGGGATCGTGGTGTTCTTGTTGATCATCTTCGTCATCACGCCGCCGAGCGTTTCGATGCCGAGCGACAGCGGGGTCACGTCGAGCAGCAGAACGTCCTTGCGGTCGCCCGACAGAACCTGACCTTGAATCGCGGCGCCCACGGCGACGGCTTCGTCCGGGTTCACGTCACGGCGCGGATCCTTGCCGAAGAACTCCTTGACCTTTTCCTGCACCTTCGGCATGCGGGTCATACCGCCGACGAGAATCACGTCGTCGATTTCGCCGACCTTTACGCCTGCGTCCTTGATCGCCACGCGGCACGGTTCGATGGTGCGTTCGATCAGCTCTTCAACCAGTGCTTCCAGCTTCGCACGCGTAATTTTCAGGTTCAAGTGCTTCGGACCCGACGCGTCGGCCGTGATGTACGGCAGGTTGATTTCGGTTTGCTGGCTCGACGACAGCTCGATCTTCGCCTTTTCAGCCGATTCCTTCAGGCGTTGCAGCGCGAGCACATCTTTCGACAGATCCACGCCCTGTTCTTTCTTGAACTCGGCAATGATGTAATCGATGATGCGCTGGTCGAAGTCTTCCCCGCCCAGGAACGTATCGCCGTTCGTGGAGAGCACTTCAAACTGCATTTCACCGTCGACGTCCGCGATTTCGATGATCGACACGTCGAACGTACCGCCGCCCAGGTCATACACCGCGATCTTGCGGTCGCCCTTTTCGGCCTTGTCCAGACCGAATGCCAGAGCGGCTGCGGTCGGCTCGTTGATGATCCGCTTCACTTCCAGACCGGCGATGCGGCCTGCATCTTTGGTTGCCTGGCGCTGGCTGTCGTTGAAGTACGCGGGAACCGTGATCACAGCTTCCGTGACCGGCTCGCCGAGATAGTCTTCAGCGGTCTTCTTCATCTTGCGCAGCACTTCCGCGGAAATTTGCGGCGGAGCGAGCTTCTGATCGCGCACTTCGACCCATGCGTCGCCGTTATCGGCTTTCATGATCTTGTACGGCATCAGGCCGATGTCTTTCTGCACTTCTTTTTCTTCGAAGCGGCGGCCGATCAGGCGCTTGACTGCGTACAGCGTGTTCTTCGGGTTGGTGACCGACTGACGCTTCGCAGGCGCGCCGACGAGAATCTCGCCGTCTTCCATGTAAGCGATGATCGACGGCGTGGTGCGCGCACCTTCCGAGTTCTCGATCACCTTGACCGAATTGCCTTCCATGATCGCCACGCACGAGTTGGTCGTGCCGAGGTCGATGCCGATGATTTTGCCCATTTTTACTAATCTCCTAACTTTGATCGCTGCGGGAAGCGCCTTGTTTGCCCAGCTGGCGGTAAGGCGATCCGCTCTCAATTCCTACCTGCACTCAACATAAGTGCGTCCGCATCGTTTTCAAGACCTCTTTTGCGATGCGGTCTTTAATTTTTTTCAATCGGGCGAACTTTTGCCCAAATTTGTTCCATTAACCGAGCCGCCTGCCTGCCGCCGTGGAAGTGAAACCACGTGGCCACGCCGTGCAGCATGAAGCGCCGGCCCAGTTCGCGATGCTCGCCAACGTTGCTGTGAACCCATTCGAGACCGAGCGCGTGAATCGCGCCCGGCTCACGGGCACGGCTTTCCTGAAGATCTCGCAGTTGAAACGGTCGAGATTCTGGCAAACACCACGCCAGTTCATCGTCTGCTCCGAATGACTCGGCGCCGAGCTCGCGCATCGCGAAGACGCCAAACACCGAGGCGCCGACCAGAACACTGGCCGCAGCGCTGCCTGCCGGCCGAAACGGCTTACCGAGCCTTCCGGCGCTTACTTCGGCGCCGCGACGGTCACGAGTGCCGGACGCAGCACGCGATCGGCGATCACGAAGCCCTTTTGCAGCACGGCCACCACGGTGTTCGGCTCCTGCTCGGCCGGCACCATGGAAATGGCCTGATGGCGGTGCGGGTCGAACTTCTCGCCAATCGGATTCAGGGCGACGACGCGGCCCTTCTCCAACGCGCCGGTGAGCTGGCGCAGCGTGAGTTCGACGCCTTCGCGCACCTTCTGCAGGTCGTCGGATGAGTGGGCGACGGCTGCCTCGAGGCTGTCGATTACCGGCAGCAGATGCTCGGCGAAGCTCTCGATTGCAAACTTGTGCGCCTTGGCGACGTCTTCCTGAGCGCGGCGGCGGACGTTTTCGGTCTCAGCCTTGGCCCGCAGGAAGCTTTCCTGCAACTCGGCGATCTTCGCTTCAGCTTCGGCCAAGGCCGCTTGCTCGGCGTTGACCGGCGAGTCGGTCGCGGCGTTGGCAGCCGCTTCCTGCTGAGGTGCCGCGGCCTCGGCGGCCTGGCGCGCGGTTTCGTCGGCGGGCGTGGGATTCTGGCTCGTCGGGTTCTCTTGCGTGTTTTCCATGTCGCTGAAAGTCGTTAAATGTGAAAGCGAGGTAAAAGCCAACGGTGGCAGGCAACGCATCAAACCTGGCGCGGTTTGTGCGTTGCAAAATCGCGACAGACAACTGCGCGAGTCACCGCAAATCAAAACGGCAGATGAGGCCGGGAACAACCATTTCAAGCGGTTCTCCCGGATCTTTTCGCACCACGAACGCGCGGCGGAAATGCCCGGTTACAACGATTATTGCTGCGCAATCAGATTGAGATTGAGTGCTATCGACAAGTGGCCTATGCTCCACTTAAGCATCGGAAAAGACGCGTTAACCCTAATCTGACGTCAACCTTTCCGACATATTGCAATTTCCACCCGATTCGCCCGTCTTTATCCTGAACCTTCCCGAGGGGAGTACCGTGAAACTGACCTTTGCAATCTCGGTGGTCGCATTGGTTCTGATTGCGGGCACCACGACCATCTGCATGTCCGGGGCTGTCAACGACCACACTACCGAATACGGCGGTGTGCATGCGACCATGGAACAACTGTTCAACCCCCACCTGAAAGTTTGTCGATAGTGCGCCTGTCGCGTTTGGTCGGCCGGCCGTGCAACGCGGCCGCCGGCTCGCGATACGTCTTGCGCCGCTCCTGTTCGACCTGCCGCTTCACCTTGCTCGCTTCGGTTTCCGCATAAAGCGTTTGCGCGACGCTCGCCGGGCCGCGCACGTCGCACACGCCCAGCACTTCCACCTGCCACACGATCCGTTCGATCTCGATCTCCACCAGGTCGCCGACCCGCACGTCTTTGGCCGGCTTAACGCTGGCGCCGCCAATCCGCACGTGGCCTTTTTCGACGGCGTCGGCCGCGAGCGAACGCGTCTTGAAGAAGCGCGCCGCCCAAAGCCATTTGTCGATGCGCAGCTTCGCGCCCGCTTCAGTTGAAATCGTGTAATTCATGAGCCTGTTCAAGCTCCTGTCGTATGCGGCACCGGCAACGCCTGCACCGGCCATCCCTGGAGGTTCTGCGCGACGATCTCGCCCAGCGCGGCAATCCATGCCTGCGAGGCGTTCAAGCAGGGAATCCGATGGAAATCCTTGCCGCCCGCGTGGAGGAATTCGTCGCGCACTTCCATGCCGATTTCCTCGATCGTTTCAAGGCAATCGGCTGTAAAGCCCGGACAGAACACGTCGGCGCGACGCACACCCGCCGCACCCAGTTCCTTCAGCGTGGGCGCCGTGTACGGCTGCAGCCATTCGGCCTTGCCAAACCGCGACTGGAACGTGATGCGGCATTCCACCTGTGTCAGTTCGAGCGCCTGCATCAACAGTGCGCCGGTTTGCTGGCATTGCTCGTGGTATGGGTCGCCGAGATCCAGCGTGCGCTTGGGCACGCCGTGGAAACTCAGTACCAGCTTGTCGCCCGCGGCAAAGTCCGGCCGGCCGTGCTGATGCCAATAGTGATGCACCTGCGCGGCAAGCGCCGCGATGTAGGCCGGATGGTCGGCGTACTGCCGCACCGTGCGGATCTCCGGCTGATTGCGCATACGCTTGAGCGCCGAAAAAGCGTCGTCGAAAGCGGTGGCGGTGGTCGACGACGAATACTGCGGATACATGGGCATCAGCAGCACGCGCTCGGCGCCCGCCAGCTTGAGCTGGTTCAGCATGGCCGGAATGCCCGGCGTGCCGTAGCGCATCGCGTAATCGACCAGCACCGTGTAGTCGTTCAATTGCAACAGATGGCGCAAGCCCTCCACCTGCTTCTCTGTGTGAACGCGCAGTGGCGAGCCTTCGGGCATCCACACCGCGGCGTACTTCTTGGCGGACGCGCGGCCCCGGACCGGCAAAATCAGCAGCCGCAGAATGATCTGCCAGAGCAGCGCCGGAATTTCGACCACGCGCGGATCGGACAGAAACTGCGCGAGATAGCGGCGGACCGCACGCGGCGTCGGCGCGTCGGGCGTGCCGAGATTGATCAGCAGCACGGCGACACGGTGTGACGTGGCGTTCTGTGAGGGCCGCTCGAGGTCGAAGCGCATAGGCAGCAGAAGTAACCGGTTTTGGCGGAGAGTCGGTTCAGGTGGGATTCATTATAGCGGCGCGGTTCATGCACCGGTCCGCCGGACACCCCTGGCCATTCGGCCAATTGGCAAGCCGCGCGCGGTCACGCATTATTTGCAGCAGGTGCCGCCGCGGCCAGGAGTCGAAGCTATTTATTGCTGGCTGAGAGTCAGGGAAAGCAGGCGTGCGGTGATGTCCACAATCGGAATCACGCGGTTGTAGGCCATGCGGGTCGGCCCGATCACGCCGAGCGTGCCGACGATCTTGCCGTTCACCTCGTACGGCGCGGTGACCACGCTCATTTCCTCGATCGGTACGAGATTCGACTCGCCGCCGATGAAAATCTGCACACCCGCCGCGTGACTCGACACGTCGAGCAATTGAAGGAGACTGGTCTTTTGGTCGAACACATCGAACAACTTGCGCAAGCGCGCCATGTCCGACGAAAGGTCGGCGACTTCGAGCAGGTTGCGCTCGCCGGAAATCAGCACGGTCTCGCCCGTGTCGGATTCGTCCGTGCTGGCGGTGACGGCGGCGTGCATCAGCGTAGTCATGTCACCGCGCAGTTCGTCGATTTCTTCGCGCAGGCGGCGGCGCACGTCGTCGAACGAAAGGCCCGCGAAGTGCGCGTTGATGTAGTTGGAAGCCTCGACCAGTTGCGACGGCGAGAAATCGCGCTGGGTCGCCATGATGCGGTTCTGCACGTCCCCTTCCGGCGTGACGATGATCAGCAGAATGCGCTTGTCGGACAAACGCATGAACTCGATCTGCTTGAACACATGGCTGCGCCGCGGCGTGAGCACCACGCCGGCGAACTGCGACAAATTGGAGAGCACGCTGGCCGCAGCCGCAACGATTTTCTGCGGTTCGCCCGCCTGCAGCGTAGTCTTGACGGTACGCGTCACGGCCTCTTCGTCCGCGGCGGACTCCACCGTCAGCATGGTGTCCACGAACAGGCGGTAGCCGCGAGGCGTAGGAATGCGGCCCGCCGAAGTATGCGGACTGATCACGAGCCCCAGGTCCTCGAGGTCGGACATCACGTTGCGGATCGTTGCGGGACTCAGTTCGAGGCCCGAATAGCGCGACAACGTGCGCGAGCCGACCGGCTGACCTTCGGCGATGTAGCGCTCGATCAGCGTTTTGAGGAGGGTTTGTGCGCGAGGATCTAGCATGACGGAAAATTTTAGCTCAATGGCACGACAACCGCGAGCGCTAGGGGCGCCCATCCCTGACGAACGCGCCGCCTGTTGCCGGCGCAGCGCATTGCCTTCGGTCCGGCCTGCTAGCCGGCGTTCCGCCCGGCGCTTTGCGGACCACCTTGCAGGCCACCTTCTGGGCGGCCCCGCTGCCGGCACCCCGCCGCACTTTAACCGGCGCACATGTCATCAAGGCTTCACCATTCTAACGATAATCGCGAGATGCGCTGACGGCCCGCGCGTGCCGGCCGGCTACCGGGTCTGTCTGCGGTTCTTTTCAGGCCCTACCTATGGTGTAATGCCGGCATGCAAGTGACCAGCCAGTTCAAGACCGTCGCGCTCGTCGGGCGCAACAATACGCCGGGCATCGCCGAGCCCTTGACCACGCTCGCCTCGTGCATCGCGAAGCGCGGCTTCGAGGTCGTGTTCGAAGCCGACACCGCCGCCGAGATCGGCGTCACCGACTATCCGGCGCTGCGTCCCGCCGAGATCGGCGCGCGCGCCGACGTTGCGGTGGTGCTGGGCGGCGACGGCACCATGCTCGGCATCGGCCGCCAGCTTGCGCCGTACCGCACGCCGCTGATCGGCATCAACCACGGGCGGCTCGGCTTCATTACCGACATTCCGATCTCCGACATGCGCGAGATCGTGCCGCAAATGCTCTCGGGCAACTTCGAGCGCGAAGAACGTGTGCTGCTCGAAGCGCGCATTATGCGCGGCGGCAATCCGATCTATCACGCGCTGGCCTTCAACGACGTGGTGGTCAACCGCAGCGGCTTCTCGGGCATGGCGGAACTGCATGTCTCGGTGGACGGCCGCTTCATGTACAACCAGCGCTCGGACGGCCTGATCGTGGCCACGCCCACCGGCTCGACCGCTTACGCGCTGTCGTCGCAAGGGCCGATTCTGCATCCGCAATTGCAGGGCATCGTGCTGGTGCCGATCGCGCCGCACGCGCTCTCGAACCGGCCGATCGTGCTGCCGGACGACTCCAAGGTGAGCATCCAGATCGTCTCGGGGCGTGAGGTGAACGTCAATTTCGACATGCAGTCGTTCACCTCGCTCGAACTGAGCGACACGATCGAAGTGCGCCGCTCGCGTCATACGGTGCCGATGCTGCATCCCGTCGGCTACAGCTACTTCGCCACGCTGCGCAAGAAGCTGCACTGGAACGAATACCCGTCGCACGAAGAAGACTCCAAGCCCTGAGCGGCAAGGACACCGGAACGCGAACGCCGCCGCTGCCGAAACCCGACTATCACGCTCACCAGACGACCTCCATGCTTCGCCACCTCTCGATACGCGACTTCGTCATCGTCGCCGCGCTCGATCTCGAATTCGACAGCGGCTTTACTGTTTTCTCCGGCGAAACCGGCGCCGGCAAGTCGATCCTGATCGACGCGCTGGCGCTAGCGCTCGGCGCCCGCGCCGATGCGAACGTCGTGCGCACCGGCGAAAGCCGCGCCGACATCACTGCGGAGTTCGAGACGCATGGGCAGGTCGAGCAATGGCTCGACGAGCAGGCGCTCGGCACGACCGGCGACGACGGCCATCACGACGGCACGGTGATGCTGCGGCGCGTGGTGGATGCCAACGGCCGTTCGCGGGCCTTCATCAACGGCACCGCGGCGACGCTCGCGCAGTTGCGCGAGGTCGGCGAAATGCTGGTGGATATTCATGGCCAGCATGCGCACCAGTTGCTGATGCGCCCCGACGCGCAACGCGAACTGTTCGACACACACGCCGGCCTGTCCGACACTGCCGCAACCGTTACGCGAGCATGGCGCATGTGGCGCGAGAAGGTTCAGGCGGTCGAGCACGCGCAAACGCGTGACCGTGAACTGCAACTGGAACGCGAGCGCCTCGCCTGGCAGCTCACCGAACTGGACAAGCTCGCGCCGCAACCCGGTGAGTGGGAAGAAGTGAACGCCGAGCATCGGCGGCTGTCGCACTCCGCCAATCTGATCGACGGCGTGCAAGGCGCGCTCGGCGCACTGTCCGAATCGGACGAGGCCATGATCACGCATCTTTCCTCGATCGTCTCTAAGGTGCGCGATCTGGCGGAGATCGATCCGGCCTTGAACGACGTGCTGGCCGCGCTCGAGCCGGCCGAAATCCAGCTGCAGGAAGCGGCTTATTCGCTGAGTCATTACGCGCAAAAGCTCGAACTCGATCCGGACCGGCTGGCGCAGGTCGAGAAGCGTCTCGACGCGTTGCATTCGGCCGCGCGCAAGTTCCGTCTGCAGCCGGAAACGCTGCCGGAGGAACACGAGGCGCGTCGCGCTCAACTGGCCGCGCTCGACGCGGCCGCCGACCTCGCCAGCCTGCACGCCGCCGAAGCCAAAGCCAGGGAAGACTTCCTGACCGAGGCGAAGAAACTCTCGAAGGCGCGCGCCAAGGCCGGCAAGGCGCTGGGCGCGGCGGTCACCACGGGCATGCAGGAACTGTCGATGAAAGGCGGCAGCTTCGAAGTCGCGCTGGTGCCGCTGCCCGAAGGCGGCGCGCATGGGCTCGAACAGGTCGAGTTCCGCGTCGCCGGTCATGCCGGCGTGCCGCTGCGGCCGCTTGCCAAGGTCGCCTCAGGCGGCGAACTGGCGCGGATCAGCCTCGCGCTCGCCGTGATCGCCAGCGCCGCCAGCCCGACACCCACGCTGATCTTCGACGAAGTGGACACGGGCATCGGCGGCGGCGTCGCCGAAGTGGTCGGGCGGCTATTGCATCAGCTTGGCCAACAGCGCCAGGTGCTGTGCGTGACGCACTTGCCGCAAGTTGCCGCGCGCGGCGACCATCATTTCCAGGTGGCGAAAGCGGGCAATGGCAAAGGCGGCACGGTCAGCAGCGTGACCTCGCTCGACAAGGCGAGCCGCGTCGAGGAAGTCGCGCGCATGCTCGGCGGCCTGGAGATCACACCGACCACGCGCAAGCATGCGAAGGAAATGCTGGCGGCGTAGTTGTTCGTCGGCTGGGGATGCCCTCGCCATCCGCGACTCGCGATCGGAGCACTGGCGGCGACGAACGGCGGCTAAGGGTGAATCGCTGGGCGCGTCGCCCGCTTGGCAGAGTGAAGGCCGCGACGTCGCTCACGCCGCCGCTCGAAGCGCCGCCAGGCAGATCCCGCTTGAGAAACCCTCGCGCACGTTCAACCAAACACACGCTTCCACAGCCCCAGCACCGCTTCACGCTCCCTAGCCACCAGCGCCGGCTCGACCCGCGCCTTCTCCATCCCATCCAACCGCAACTGGTGCTGCAACTTGCGGTACGTGCGATACGCCGCGCCGACCGTCTCCGCTTCCGCCTCGCTCATCAGGCCGAAGCGCGACACTTCCCGCAGCAACGCGATGTTGCCGGTATTGCGGATCAACTCGGGATCGCTCGCCGCGTGCAACAACACCCAGTACTGCACGGTGAATTCGATATCCACCATCCCGCCGCTATCGTGCTTCAGGTCGAACAGCGCCGTATGGTTCGGATGCCCCGCTTCTACGCGCGCACGCATCTCCACAATTTCCTTCATCAGCGGCGCCGCTTCGCGCGGCGTGGTCAGCACCTGTTCGCGGATGGCTTCGAACTTCGCGCCGATCTCAGCGTCGCCCGCGCAGTAACGCGCGCGGCTCAATGCCTGGTGTTCCCACACCCACGCCGTATTCGCTGCGTCGCCCTCGCGCAACTGGTAACGGCGGAACGCGTCCAGATCGGTGACGAGCAGGCCCGATTCGCCGTTCGGCCGCAGACGCAAGTCGACGTCGAACAGGGTGCCGGCGCCGGTTGCCGTCGTGAGCCAGGTGATCAGGCGGCGGGTGTAGGTGGAGTAGACGTCGGCTGCGGCGTCGTCGGGGTCGTCGTAGAGGAAGATCACGTCGAGATCGGACGCGTAGCCCAGTTCCTTGCCGCCCAGCTTGCCGTACGCGATCACCGCGAAACGCGGCACGTCGCGGTGGCGTTTCGGCAGTTGGTTCCAGACGGCCTCGAGCGTGACGTCGAGCACGGCATCGGCAAGTTCGGACAGCCGGTCGCTCACATGTTCGACGCTCAGCTTGCCGGCCAGATCGATTAGCAGAATGCGAAACACCTCGGCCTGGTGGGCATGGCGCAACAGATCCATCTGCTGTTCGACGCCATCCGCCGCGGCAAGGCGCAGGCGCAGCGTGCGCTTGAACTCGGGCCAGTCGAACGGACTGTTGATCGCTTCGTCGTCCAGCAATTCGTCGAGCAATTGCGGATGGCGGATCAGATAGCCGGCCGCCCAGCGCGAACCGCCGAGCACCGACAGCACGCGATGCAGCGCCTGCGGATATTCGGTCAGCAGCGCGAGATACGCGCCGCGCCGGCTCACCGCTTCGAGCAGGTCGAAGAACCGCGCCACCGTATCGCCGCGCCGCTCGGCGGGCTCTAAAGTGCGCGCGGCTTCGAGCGCCCGTTGCGCGACGATGTCGAAACGTTGCCGGCTGCGCTCGGCCAGCCCCGCATAACGCGACGACTGCCACACCGCGCGCAGCCGCGCGAGCAGTTCGCCCGGTTCGGCCACGCCGAGTTCGATCAGGCGCGCCTGCAGGGCTTCGTCGGCGCTGTCGTCGGCGAGCGCGCTGCTCCACACCCACACGCCGGCGCCGTCTTCGGGGGCGCCACAGCCGTCGCGGCCGCTCACCTTGTCGGCGAAAATCTGATCGAACTGCTGTTCGACGAATTCGCGATGCGCGTCGAGCTTGGCCATCAGCGCGGCGTAGTCGTCGCAACCCATCGCATGAGCGAGCGCCGCGCGTTCCTCGCGATCGACCGGCATCGCATGGGTCTGCGCATCGTTGCGGTATTGCAGCCGATGCTCGAGTTCGCGCAGGAAGCGATACGCCTGCGACAGCTTCACGCAAACCGACGTG
The DNA here is from genome assembly GCF_050281145.1 of Paraburkholderia sp. NPDC080076. Classification (NCBI taxonomy): domain Bacteria; kingdom Pseudomonadati; phylum Pseudomonadota; class Betaproteobacteria; order Burkholderiales; family Burkholderiaceae; genus Paraburkholderia; species Paraburkholderia sp. NPDC080076. Next base: position 183,375 of record NZ_JBNNWQ010000002.1, read on the forward strand.
TCGATCAGCCCATGCGTGGCCGCGTGACGCAGCACGGCAAGCGTCGGCCGCACACGGAAGCCCGCATCCTGGCCGCCACGGATCAACTGGAACACCTGCGCGCTGAATTCGATTTCGCGGATGCCGCCCCGCCCGAGCTTGATGTCGTCCGCCTTGTCGGGACGCATCGACGCGCGCCGCTGCGCCTCCTGGCGAATCTGCAGATGGAGTGCGCGAATCGCGCTGATCACGCCGAAGTCGAGATAGCGGCGATAGACGAACGGTGTGACGATCGCATCGAGCTGCTTCTGCAGCCGTTGCGCGGCATCGCTCGCGGCTTCGGACACGAGACGCCCCTTGATCCACGCATAGCGCTCCCACTCGCGGCCTTGCACGTAGAAATACTCTTCGAGCATGCCGAGACTGCACACGAGCGGCCCCGAGTCGCCGTTCGGCCGCAGCCGCATATCGACGCGGAACACGTAGCCGTCGCCGGTCACTTCGGCGAGGGCGCCGATCAGGCGCTTGCCGAGGCGCGTGAAAAAGTCCTGCGTGGCGATCGGCGAACGCTGGCCGCCGGCGGTCTCGCCGTCCTCTTCGTAAATGAAGATCAAGTCGATATCGGACGACACATTCAGCTCGCGCCCGCCAAGCTTGCCCATCCCCACCACGCCAAGCGAGAGCCGTTCGCCTTGCGGATTGCGCGGCTCACCGTATAGCGCTTCGAGTTCGGCGGACAGGACCGCAAGCGCGCGCTGGATCGTCGTCTCCGCCAGGTCCGTCATCGCGCCGGTGACTTCGGCAACATCCGCCTCACCCGCCAGATCACGCTCCATCACGGCGCAAAAAACCTCGGTGCGCAGTTGGCGCAAGGCCCGTTTAAGTGCATCTTCACTCAATGGCGCATCGGCCGCGCCGGCCGACTCGGCGCACAAGGCGTCGAAACGCGCGTCGATACGCTCGCGCGTGAGCGGCCCGGACGCCAGCGCCGCCACGTGCGCCACGAGTTGCGGACGGGCCGCCGCAGCGCGCGCCGCGTAGTGTGAATAGTTGGAACTCAGGAGAGTGGCGTCAGTCATCAAGGGTCTGGCTCGCTCGTTGCTTGATCAGCGTGGTTCAGTTCGTCGTAGTACACGGTAGCGGTGGTCGCGGCAGCCTCGCGCAAGTCGCGAGACGGCATGCAGACAGGGTTTGCAGGAGGTCCGCCTACGCTTTCCCGTGTGTTACATTTCGTCGTTAATTCGCAAAACTACCATACGCCCACCCGCCGCAGCATGTCCGAGCGAAACGAATCCGCCGCCCCGCACGAAACTGCGCAGGTCCGGCCTGTGAGCGGACGCGACCACATCGTGCTGCGTCGGACCTTGCACGTGGTCCTCGCGCTCGCGCTCGTCCTGTACTTCATTGCGACGGGTCTGTTTCTCGGCTTGCGCTACGTGGTCCTGCCGCGGATCGATTCGTTCCGGCCGCGCATCGAAGCCGCCATCTCCGAAAAGCTGCACACGCAGTTCACCATCGGCAAGCTCGCGCCGCATTGGAGCGGCTTCCAGCCGGGCCTCGACGTCACCGATCTCGTGATCCGCGATCACGACGGCAAAGCCGCGCTGACCATCCCGCACGCCACCGCAGCGCTCTCGTGGAAATCGCTCTGGCAGTTTCATCCCGCGCTGTCCAGCCTGATCGTCGATCAGCCGGACGTGCTGGTGTCGCGCAGCAGCGACGGCGTGCTTTCGGTGGCGGGCGTGCCGGTGCCGACTCGCCACAGCGGCAACGACACCTTGTCCACCTGGCTACTGCGTCAGCAGGCGATCGTGGTGCGTGGCGGCGCGCTGCGCTGGCGCGATGCGCAGCATGACGCGCCGGAGTTGGCGCTGCGCGACATCCGCATCGCGATTCTGAACGACGGCTACGATCACCGCCTTGCACTGCAGGCGCCCGCCGACGGCCAGGTCCTGCACGGCCCGATCGATTTCCGCACGCACTTCAAACACGCGCGGCTCTCCGCGATCGGCAAGCCGATCAACTGGACCGGCCAGGTGTACGTCTCGACCGGCCCGGTCGATCTGCCGACGCTCGCGCGCTACGTCAATTTCCCGATCGAGACGTTTGCCGGCCGAATCGACAACGCCATCTGGATCGACTTCGCCGACGGGCGCATGAAGTCGGCGGGCGGCCAACTCGCCGGCACCGACGTCGCCATGCGGGTGCGTCCGACCCAGCCGAAGCTGCTGGTGCCGGTCGCCAATTTCTCGTGGCGCCTCGAAGCCGACCAGGGCGACTACAGACTGCAACTGACCAATCTGCACGCCGAACTCGGCCAGCCGCCGCTCGACGACGGCACGCCGCTCACCCGCACACTCGCGTTCACCACGCTCAATGGCCGCTACCGGACCGCCTCGCAGCAACACGGGCAGCTCGTCGGCGTGAGCGGCGATCGTGTCGACCTCGGCATCCTCGCCGAATTCAGCCGCGCGTTGCCGCTGCCGCGGCGCCTCCTGAACAGTCTGGTGCGCTTCAATCCGCGCGGTCTGGTGGCCAATTATGTGATCGAAGTCGAGCGCGGCAAACCCGAGTCCGGCGAAGCAGGCAGCGACCGCCGCCCGAGCGGCGCCGAGCCGATCGAACGCTATCGCTTCAAGGGCGACCTGCAGGGTATCAGCATCGCCGCTCAGGAACCGCCGCCGGGGCTTACGCCACTGAATCACCCGCGCGCTGGCATTCCCGGCATCGAGAATCTGTGGGGCAACGTGGATGCCGACGAGACCCACGGCACCGCCCTGCTCAACACCTCCAACGTCGCCATTACGCTGCCGGGCGTGTTCGACGACCCGCGCCTGAAGCTCGACCGTCTGCATGGCCGCGCCGATTGGACCATTGCGCCGAAAGCGCCGGGCGAGAACCGCCCGGCCTTCACCGTGAAGCTGGCCGATTTCGGCGTCTCGAACGCCGACGCCGCGGCCACCGCCTCCGCCGACTACAGCAACCCCGGCCACGGACGCGGCTCGCTCGATCTGAAAGCCGACTTCCAGCGCGCGCAGGTGTCGCGCATCGTCCGCTACTTGCCGACCAGCATCAGCGAAAAGCTGCGCATCTATCTCGGCCACGGCTTGCAGGCCGGCATGTCGCACGGCGCGACCATCGAGATTCACGGCGATCTCACCAAATTTCCCTACTCGCGCGATCCGAGCGCCGGGCAGTTCCATATCGTTGCGCCGTTCAAGGGCGGCAAGTTCGATCCGACACCCTTCCCGCCGCGCAAGATGAAGAACGGCACGCCGAACGTGTGGCCCGCGCTCGACGGCATCGACGGCGTGTTCGAGCTCAAGCAGAACGTGCTGCGCTTCGACATCGACCGGGCGCATTACAAGCAGGTCGCGCTGATCGGCGTCAACGGCAGGATCGAGGACCTCGGCACCAAGGCGTCGAGCCTCGTCATCAAGGGCGACGGCCACGGGCCGCTCGCCGACATGCTCGACTACGTGAACGCCAGCTCGCTCGGCATCATGGCGAAGCATGAAACCGAGAAAGTGCGCGCTGAAGGGCCGGCGTCGCTCGCGCTCCAGTTGACGGTGCCGCGTACGCCGAAGCCGCACATCGCCGTGGAAGGCGCGGTCGGCTTCCAGAACAATCGCCTGAGCGTCGAGAACGTGCCGCCGCTGTCGCAACTGAAGGGCAAGGTGCATTTCACCGAGCACACGGCGCAGGTGGACCGGCTCTCCGGGCAATTCCTCGGCGGCGACGTGCATGCGAACGGCGGATTGAAGAAGGACGGCACCTATGCGCTCGACCTTGGCGGCCATATCGCCGTCGACGCCGCACGCGGCCTCAATCTGCATGGGCCGGGCGCGCAGGTGCTGACGCGCATGAGCGGCAGCGCGCCCTACGCGCTCAACGTGCGCGGCGCCAAAGGACAGCTGCCCGAAGTGACGGCGCACTCCGATCTGACCGGCCTCGCGCTCGACTTCCCCGCGCCTTTCAACAAGCCGGTCGGCACGCCGATGCCGCTGCGTTTCGCCGTCAGCCCGTCCGCCGCACCGGGCGAAGCGGGAATCGAGCGCGCCGATCTCACCTTCGGCCCGGTCGCCGCCACCTATCTGCTGCGCTATCAGCCGAAAACGACGCCGACGGTCGTGCGCGGCGCAATCGGCGTGAACAAGACCGCCGACCTGCCGTCCGAAGGGGTGATCGCCGCCGTCGACCTGGACGAATTCGACGCGGACGCGTGGCGCGCGCTGATCACGCAAATACGCAGTAAAGAAGCGGCCGCCGCCGTGACGCCGGCTGTGCAGAACCCGACCGTCGCGCAATTCCTGCCGAGCCGCTTCGCGTTGCACATCGACACGCTGACGCTGCTCAAACGGCACTGGGACAGCGTGATCGTCGGCGCATCGCATACGGACCGCACATGGCAGGCGAACATCGCCTCGAACCAGGTGTCGGGCCATGTGTCATGGCTGCCGGGCGCGACGAAAGAGTCGCCGGGCACGCTACAGGCGCGCTTTGCCCGCGTGGTGATTCCGTCGGCGACCGACAAGGACGTGCTCGGCCAGGCGATCTCGGCGCCGGCGCAGAACATGCCGACCATCGATCTGGTGGTCAACGAGTTGATCGTGCGCGACCGCAACATTGGCCGCCTCGAAGTCGACGCGCACAACTTCGACGAAGACGGCGTGCCGGTCTGGCAACTCGACAAGCTCGACATCACCAACCCCGCGGCTACGCTGACCGCCACCGCGAACTGGCGCACCTCGACCGGCCTCGGCAACAGCGCCGACGAAGCCACGCCGCGCCGCACCGTGTTCGATTTCAAGCTCGATATCAAGGACGCCGGCGCGCTGCTGGAGCGCTTCGGCCAGCCGCGCACGCTCAAGGCGGGCAGCGGTTCGCTCTCGGGCAAGGTGGTGTGGCAAGGCGGCCCGACCAAGATCGACTATCCGACCTTTAACGGCAATCTGGCCGTCGATCTGCGTCACGGCGAGATTCTCAAGGTCGATCCGGGCGTCGCGAAGCTGCTGGGAGTGCTCAGCCTGCAAAGCCTCGCGCGCTTCGCCACCATGAATTTCCACGACGTGATCGGCGAAGGCCTGCCGTTTGATCATGTCACCGGCACCGCGCAGGTTCACAACGGCATTGGCCGCACCGAGAACTTCGAGATGGTGACCGCACCGGCGCGCGCCGAGATGAAAGGCTCGGTCGATCTCGCTCAAGAAACCCAGGACCTGCACGTGCGGATCGTGCCGACGGTCAGCGCCGGTGCCGGTGTGATTGCCGCGGCGGTCATCAATCCGCTGCTCGGGCTGGGCGCGCTGGTGGCCGATGTGGCCTTCAGCCAGACGGTCTCGCACGCGTTCGCGCGCGATTACGCGATCACCGGTTCGTGGTCGAAACCGCACGTTGAGCGGGTGAAGAGCGATCGCGGTAAGATGGACGCTCCGGCTTCGACCGTGGACGCGCACTGAGCCTGCATCCGGCCCTTTGTTTGGTCAGACAGGCACCGTGCCGCAGCGGCGGCCCGAGCCAGCCTTGAACGACGTATGCGGCGCAAGCCATTCGCGCCGCCGTCTTGCCGGGAGTTTTTCGAAACGCTCATGAGCGAAACACACGTCTCTTCAGCCGTCTCCAGCGGTTCCCTGGAAAGCGCATTCCGTGTCGCCGCGCTGCAAATGGTGAGCACACCGGATCGCGAGCGCAATCTCGCCGAAGCCGGGCGCCTGATTGCCGAAGCCGCCGCCGACGGCGCGCAACTTGTCCTGCTGCCTGAATACTTCTGCTTCATGGGCTTCAAGGATACGGACAAACTCGCCGTGCGCGAACCCTATCAGGACGGTCCGATCCAGCGCTTTCTCGCCGACGCCGCGCGCCGCCACCAGATCTGGGTGATCGGCGGCACGCTGCCGTTGATGTCGCCCGAAGCCTCGCGCGTGCTGAACACCACGCTGGTGTTCGACCCGCAAGGCAACGAGGCCGCGCGCTACGACAAGATCCACCTGTTCAACTTCGAAAAGGGCGAGGAATCGTTCGACGAGGCACGCACCATCTGCCCCGGCGGCGAGGTCCGCACCTTCGAGGCGCCGTTCGGCCGCGTCGGCCTGTCGGTCTGCTACGATCTGCGCTTTCCGGAGCTGTACCGGCGCATGGGCGACTGCGCGCTGATCGTGGTGCCGTCGGCGTTCACTTACACGACCGGCCGCGCCCATTGGGAGATGCTGCTGCGCGCCCGGGCGGTCGAAAACCAGTGTTACGTGCTGGCCGCGGCGCAAGGCGGCAAACATGAAAACGGCCGCCGGACGTGGGGCCACAGCATGCTGATCGACCCGTGGGGCGAAATCGTCGCGGTGCGCGACGAAGGCGCAGGCGTGGTCGCCGGCAATCTCGAGCGTGCGCGTATCGACGAAGTGCGACAGAGTCTGCCCGCCTGGCGTCATCGTGTGCTCAGTTGACTCCTCTGACCCAGTTGATAAATCCATCCGCGTGACATTGAAACTGCGGCGTCTCCTACTCACATAGTGTGTGACAGAGGCGCTAACCGAATCCTTCGTATCGAGCAGAACATACTTCGCATGAACATCATCGAACCCGGTATCCGTAATCTCGCCACCGCCAAGGACATCCTCCTGACGCCCTACGGTCTCGACGAATCCCTGCTCACTCGCACGCTCGCCGAAATCTTCACGCACAAGATCGACTACGCGGACCTGTATTTCCAGTACACGCGCAGCGAAGCGTGGAGTCTCGAAGAAGGCATCGTGAAGTCCGGCAGCTTCAGCATCGACCAGGGCGTCGGCGTGCGCGCCGTGTCGGGCGACCGCACGGCTTTCGCCTATTCGGACGACCTGTCGCCCGAAGCGATCCGCCAGGCGGCGCTCGCCACCCGCTCGATCGCCAAGGCGGGCGGCGGCAAGCAGAAGATCAAGGTGGCGTCGTCGCTGACCGGCATCGCCGGGCGCGATCTGTACCTGCCGGCCGATCCGCTGCATTCGCTCGACGCGACGGCCAAGGTCAAGCTGCTCGAACGTATCGAACAGATGGCGCGCGGCCGCGATCCGCGCATCCAGCAGGTCATGGCCGGCCTCGCCGGCGAATACGACGTGGTACTGGTCGCGCGCAGCGACGGCGGTTTCGCGGCGGATATTCGTCCGCTGGTGCGTGTCTCGGTCACGGTGATCGCCGAGCAGAACGGCCGGCGCGAAATCGGCAGCGGCGGCGGCGGTGGCCGCTTCGATTACGCCTATTTCACGGACGAAGTTCTGTCGGGCTATGTCGACGACGCCGTCCATGCGGCGCTGGTGAACCTCGACGCGCGCCCCGCTCCGGCAGGCGCGATGACCGTCGTGCTCGGACCGGGCTGGCCCGGCGTGCTGCTGCACGAAGCGATCGGCCACGGCCTGGAAGGCGACTTCAACCGCAAGGGTTCGTCGGCATTCGCGGGGCGGATCGGCGAGCAGGTCGCCGCCAAGGGCGTCACCGTGGTGGATGACGGCACGCTGCCGAACCGCCGCGGGTCGCTCAATATCGACGACGAAGGCAATCCGACCCAGTGCACCACGCTGATCGAAGACGGCATTCTGAAGGGCTACATCCAGGACACGCTGAACGCGCGTCTGATGAAGATGCCGGTCACGGGCAACGCGCGCCGTGAGTCGTATGCGGCGCTGCCCATGCCGCGCATGACCAACACATACATGCTCAACGGCGACAAGGATCCGCAGGAAATCATCGCTTCCGTGAAGAACGGGCTGTATGCGGTGAACTTCGGCGGCGGCCAGGTCGACATCACCAACGGCAAATTCGTGTTCTCCGCGTCCGAGGCGTACATGATCGAAAACGGCAAGGTCACGTACCCGGTGAAGGGCGCGACGCTGATCGGCAGCGGCCCGGAATCGCTCAAATACGTCAGCATGATCGGCAACGACATGAAGCTCGATTCGGGCGTCGGCGTGTGCGGCAAGGAAGGCCAGAGCGTGCCGGTGGGCGTCGGCCAACCCACGCTGCGGATCGACAGAATGACGGTCGGCGGCACGGCCTGATTCGGCAACAAATGCATACTTCGTGCACGTATTGCGCGAAGTATGCGGATTTTCCGCATTTTTACACCCCGCAGCTTGCAAGCGCCGCCTGCCCGGGTTATAAAGTCACTCACCCTTTTTGACCTGCGACCTCATTCGTCATGTCCGCCAAGTTTTATTTTTACTTTTTTTGGCATCTCAGACCGCTGGCGGATCGAGAGGGGTGTTAGTGCACGCAGGACACCGAGAATTCCCGAAAAACCGCCAGCTAGCCTGGCGGTTTTTTTTCGCCTCATGCCTTTGAAACTTTAATTTTGATGGTCGTCCGCTCTGGCATCGCTGCTTCATCGCAACCCTGATTGCCCGCGCGAACACGCTACGAACCGATTGGAGAACAAGATGCCCCCGCACAACACCGACGATGTCCGCATCCGCGAATTGAAAGAACTCACACCGCCCGCTCACCTGATCCGCGAATTCGCTTGCGACGAAACGGTGTCCGACGTGATCTACAACTCGCGCACCGCGATGCATCGCATTCTGCACGGCATGGAAGACCGCTTGATCGTGATCATCGGACCGTGTTCGATTCACGATACCAAGGCAGCGATGGAATACGCGGGGCGTCTGATCGAGCAGCGCAAACGCTTCGCCGGCGAACTCGAAATCGTGATGCGCGTGTACTTCGAAAAGCCGCGTACGACGGTGGGCTGGAAGGGTCTCATCAACGACCCGCACATGGACAACAGCTTCAAGATCAACGACGGCCTGCGCACCGCGCGCGAGCTGCTGTTACGCATCAACGAACTGGGCCTGCCGGCCGGCACCGAATACCTCGACATGATCAGCCCGCAATACATCGCCGACCTGATCTCGTGGGGTGCGATCGGCGCGCGGACCACCGAATCCCAAGTGCACCGCGAACTGGCTTCGGGCCTGTCGTGCCCGGTCGGCTTCAAGAACGGCACGGACGGCAACGTCAAGATCGCCGTCGACGCGATCAAGGCCGCCTCGCAGCCGCACCATTTCCTGTCGGTCACCAAGGGCGGCCACTCGGCGATCGTCTCGACCGCGGGCAATGAGGACTGCCACATCATCCTGCGTGGCGGCAAGACGCCGAACTACGACGCGGACAGCGTCAACGCGGCGTGCGCGGACATCGGCAAGGCCGGCCTCGCCGCGCGTCTGATGATCGATGCAAGCCACGCGAACAGCTCGAAGAAGCATGAGAACCAGATTCCAGTGTGCGCGGATATCGGCCGCCAGATTGCTTCGGGCGACGAACGGATTGTCGGCGTGATGGTGGAATCGCATCTGGTGGCGGGCCGCCAGGATCTGCAGGAAGGCTGCGCGCTGACGTACGGCCAGAGCATCACGGACGCCTGCATCGGTTGGGATGAAAGCGTCGCCGTGCTCGAAGGCCTCGCCGACGCGGTCAAGCAACGCCGTGTGGCACGCGGCAGCGGCAACTGAACCCACGCTGACTGCAGCAGTGGATGCACGGAGAAGCCCGGCTCGATGAGCCGGGCTTTTTGTTGGCCGAACGGACGAATGGTGCTCGGTCCGCACGACAGGAAGATTGCCGAAACGCGGTATCGCGCCATCGTTAACAATAGGAACACTTAACAAATGACGATCGACACCAAAATTCGTCACGTAACCAAGCCGGGCGCCAATCTGTTCCTCGAACTCGGCTTTTCCGCTGAAGAGGCGAAACGCCTGCACGCCGCATCGAAAAAACAGATCAACGACACGCGGCTGCTCAAGGAGCAGCTCATGACGGAACTGTCCACCTGGATCGAACAGCATCATTTGAAGCAGGCCGAGGCGGCCGAGATTCTGATGGTGTCTCGCCCGCGCGTGTCCGACGTGGTCAACAAGAAGACCACCAAGTTCACCATCGACACTTTGGTGGAAATGATGAGCCGGATCGGCAAGCCGGTCACGCTGGCGGTTGGCTAACGCACGGGGTCGTCAATGCGGCTGACGCTGCATGCGTCGTGGCGCGGTCTTACGCCTATTGCAGCGGCTACCAGGCTTTAGCCTGCACTGCGTTCGTGTTGCCACAGCACATCGGTGCCGCCGTCCACGCGATTGAGCACGCGCGCGAGCACGAACAGCAGATCGGAAAGCCGGTTCACATACTGGCGCGGCGCGGCGTTGATAGTCTCGTGCTCACCCAACGCAACAATCGCCCGTTCGGCACGGCGGCACACGGTGCGGCACACATGCGCAAGCGAGGCCGCACGCGAGCCAGCGGGCAGAATGAACTCCTTCAGCGGCGGCAACGCCGCGTTGTAGTCGGCAAGCCAGTCGTCGAGTTGCGCGAGTTGCCGGTCGGTAATCATCGTGTGGCCGGGAATGCACAACTCGCCGCCGAGGTCGAACAGATCATGCTGGATCGTCACGAGCGCTGTCCGCACCTTGTCCGGCAAGGTTTCACACAGCAGCACGCCGAGGTTCGAGTTGAGTTCGTCCACGTCGCCAACCGCGGCAATGCGCGCGCTGTCTTTGCGCACACGGCTGCCGTCACCGAGACCGGTGGTGCCGTCGTCGCCCGTGCGGGTGGCGATCTTGCTCAAACGGTTGCCCATAAAGTCTCCCATGCATTCAGTGACGATGCGCCGCGCCATGGCCCGACATAGATCCGCAGCGGCACATCGGGCACCGCGTTTATCCATATTGCGCGCATCGTGAAGTCGCCGCCATTATAGAAGCGCTGGCCGGCTGCAACGCCGGCCCACGGGTGATCGGCGTAAAATGAAACACATGCTGCAAACCAGCACCGCCCCAAATACCAGGAGACATGCGTGAATCATCCCGTGCCGCCGGCCCCGCTGCGCCGGCCGTTTCCCGCCGAGTTGCTGAGCGCGCTCAAAGCCGTCTTCGCCGATCGCGTGTCCGTGTCCGAAGCCGTGCGCGCCCATCATGGCCGTGACGAATCGCCGTTCGACCCGCAACTGCCCGATGCCGTCGTCTTCGCGCGCACGACTGAAGACGTGCAAACCGTCGTCAAACTGTGCGGCCAGTACAACGTACCGATCATCCCCTACGGCAACGGCTCGTCGCTCGAAGGGCATCTGCTCGCCGTGCAAGGCGGCGTGTCGATCGATCTGTCGGAAATGAACCGGGTGTTGTCGATCAACGCCGAAGACTTGACGGTCACCGTCGAACCCGGCATCTCGCGCAAGCAGCTAAACGAGGCCTTGCGCGACACTGGTCTGTTCTTCCCGATCGACCCGGGCGCGGACGCGAGCATTGGCGGCATGTCGGCCACGCGCGCATCGGGCACCAATGCCGTGCGCTACGGCACGATGCGCGAGAACGTGCTCGGGCTGTCCGTGGTTCTGGCCGACGGACGCGTGATCAAAACCGGCACGCGGGCACGCAAGTCGTCCGCGGGTTACGACCTCACACGCATGTTCGTCGGCTCGGAAGGCACGCTCGGCGTGATCACGGAAATCACCGTGCGCCTGTATCCGCAACCGGAAGCGGTGTCCGCAGCCGTGTGCGCGTTCCCGTCCATGGGCAATGCGGTGCGCGCGGTCATCGAAACGATTCAGATGGGCGTACCGATTGCGCGCGTCGAGTTCGTCGATTCGCTCGCCATCCGCTCGATCAATCGCCACTCGAATCTGACGCTGCGTGAAGCGCCCACGCTATTCTTCGAATTCCACGGAACCGAGGCGAGCGTGAAAGAGCAGGCCGAGCTGGTCCAGGAGATCGCCACGCAGAATGCCGGCGAAGGCTTCGAATGGGCGACGCGTCCGGAGGACCGCAGCCGTCTGTGGAACGCGCGCCACAACGCCTATTTCGCCATGCTGCAGCTGAAACCCGGCTGCCGCGCGGTCACGACCGACGTCTGCGTGCCGATCTCGCGTCTCGCGGAATGCGTGGAGGAAACGGAACAGGATCTGAAAGCGTCGCCGCTGCCCTGCCCGATCGTCGGCCATGTCGGCGACGGCAACTTTCACGTCGCGATCCTGATCGATCCCAACAAGCCGGAAGAACTCGTCGAAGCCGAACATCTGAACCATCGCATCGTGCAACGCGCGCTGCGCATGGACGGCACCTGCACGGGCGAGCATGGCGTCGGCCTGCACAAGATGGGTTTCCTGCTCGAAGAGCACGGTGAAGTCGCGGTGGATACCATGCGCTCGATCAAGCACGCGCTCGATCCGCACAATCTGATGAACCCGGGCAAGATCTTCACCTGGGCGGCATGACGCGTATTCAGGCGCGGCTGCATGAGAGAACCAGCCGCGTTGGACTTGAAAGGCACGAGGAGACAAGTCACATGAACGCACCCGCTGAACTGACGGCCGAAGTACTCGCCCAGCGCCAGCGCGAAGTCGTGCAGGCGCTGATGGCCGTATTGCCGACCCATTGTTTGCTGTATCGCGAAGAAGACACCGTCGCCTACGAATGCGACGGTCTCGCGGCCTACCGGCGTCTACCGCTCGCGGTCGCGTTGCCGGAGACGGAATCGCAGGTGCAGCGCATCGTGCAGATCTGCCATCGCCTCGACGTGCCGATCGTGCCGCGCGGCGCGGGCACCGGTCTGTCCGGCGGCGCCATGCCGATCCGGCACGGCGTGGTGGTATCGCTTGCGCGCTTCCGCAAGATCGTCGAGGTCGACTCGTACGCGCGGACCGCCACGGTGCAGCCGGGTGTGCGCAACCTGTCCATCTCGGAAGCCGCCGCACCTTACGGTTTGTATTACGCGCCGGACCCGTCATCGCAGATCGCCTGCACGATCGGCGGCAATGTCTCGGAGAATTCCGGCGGCGTCCACTGCCTCAAATACGGCCTCACGGTGCATAACGTGATGCGCGTGCGCGCCGTGACCATGGAAGGCGAAATCGTCGAGTTCGGCTCTCTCGCCCCCGACGCGCCGGGTCTCGATCTGCTGGCCGTGCTGATCGGCAGCGAGGGCATGTTTGCGATCGTTACCGAAGTCACCGTCAAGCTGATCCCGAAACCGCAAACGGCGCAGGTCATCATGGCCAGTTTCGACGACGTCGTGAAAGGCGGCGACGCGGTCGCCGGCATCATTGCGGCGGGCATCATTCCGGCGGGGCTGGAGATGATGGACAAGCCGGCCACTCGCGCCGTCGAGGAATTCGTCAACGCGGGCTACGATCTCGAAGCGGCGGCCATCCTGCTGTGCGAATCGGACGGCACGCCCGAAGAAGTCGCCGATGAAATCGTGCGCATGACCGCGGTGCTGCGCGAACAGGGCGCCACCCGCATCCAGATTTCCCGCTCGGAGAACGAGCGCTTGCGCTTCTGGTCCGGCCGCAAGAATGCGTTCCCGGCCGCCGGGCGCATTTCACCCGACTATTACTGCATGGACGGCACGGTGCCGCGCCGTAGTATCGGGCCGCTGCTGGCGCGCATCGAGGCGATGGAGAAGACCTACAACCTGCGCTGTATCAACGTGTTCCATGCGGGCGACGGCAACATGCATCCGCTGATCCTGTTCAACGGCAACGACCAGGACGAGTGGCACCGGGCCGAAGCGTTCGGTTCCGACATCCTCGAAGCGTGCGTCGAACTGGGCGGCACGGTGACCGGCGAGCACGGCGTAGGCATCGAGAAGATCAATTCGATGTGCGTGCAGTTTTCGCCCGAAGAACGCGACACGTTCCACGCGGTCAAGCGGGCTTTCGACGCGCCCGGCCTGCTCAACCCCGATAAAGGCATTCCCACGCGGGCACGCTGCGCCGAATACGGCAAGATGCACGTGCGCGGTGGCTTGCTGCCGCATCCGGAGCTGCCGCGGTTTTAACGCTGTGCCGTGCCCGCCGACGCATCACGCATAGCTCGCGTGGGCGCCGGTTTTCCTGCTCTCACCCTGATTACCCGATGCGGGTCCGCTCCTGGTTGCCAGCGAGCCCCCGCCCGGTACAATCAAACGAAACACAACGAAGCAGGACACCATGGAAGAGGACGACATCGTCGCCGTGTGGTCGGAACGTGTGCGTTCGGCCAGCGCCGAGGGGCGCGCGTTGCGCATCCGTGGCGGCGGCACCAAAGACTGGTACGGTCAGACGCTGGAAGGTGACATCCTCGACACGCGCGCTTATCGCGGCATCATCGCGTACGATCCGGCGGAGCTGGTCATCACCGCGCGCGCGGGTACGCCCCTGCTGGAGATCGAGGCCGCGCTCGCCGACCATCATCAGATGCTCGCCTTCGAGCCGCCGCACTTCGGGCCGCAGGCCACCTTCGGCGGCTGCATCGCGGCGGGTATCGCCGGTCCGCGCCGCCCGTCGGCCGGCGCGGCGCGCGACTTCGTGCTCGGCGCCGTCATCATGAACGGCCAGGGGCAGAAGCTGCATTTCGGCGGCCAGGTGGTGAAGAACGTCGCGGGCTATGACGTCTCGCGCCTGATGGCCGGCTCGCTCGGCACCTTGGGATTGATTCTCGAACTGTCGATCAAGGTACTGCCGTTGCCGCAGGCCGAAGCCACGCTCAAATTCGACATGAACGGCACCGACGCGGTCCGTAAGCTCAACGAATGGGGCGGCCGCCCGCTGCCGATTACCGCGAGTGCCTGGCGCCATGGCACGCTGGCCGTGCGCCTCGCCGGCGCCGAGGCGGCGGTCAAGTCGGCGAAGATGGCGCTCGGCGGCGAAGTCGTCGATGCGGTCGAAGCCGAACGCTTCTGGGCGGGCCTGCGCGAACAGACCGACTCGTTCTTCGCCGCCATTCCGCCGCGGGCCGCACTGTGGCGCCTCGCGCTGCCTTCGATCACGGAGCCGCTGCAACTGCCCGGCGCGCAACTCATGGAATGGGGCGGCGGCCAGCGCTGGTGGATCACCGACACCGACGCGCAGACCGTGCGCATCAGCGCCAAGCAGGCCGGCGGCCACGCCACGATCTTCCGCACCGGCCACGGCTACGACCGCGGCGCCGGCGTATTCACCCCGCTGCCCGCGCCGCTGATGAAAATCCATCGCGGCCTGAAAACCGCTTTCGACCCGGCCCGCATCTTCAATCGCGGCCGTCTCTACCCCGACTTCTGAGCGACGCGATGCAAACCAACCTCGCGGACTTCATTCGCAACACGCCCGACGGCGACGAAGCCGACGGCATCCTGCGCAATTGCGTGCACTGCGGTTTCTGCACGGCCACCTGTCCGACGTATCAGATACTCGGCGACGAACTCGACGGCCCACGCGGACGGATCTATCTGATCAAGCAAATGGTCGAAGGCGCGCCGGTCACGCGCAGCACCCAGGTCCATCTCGACCGGTGCCTGACCTGCCGAAACTGCGAAACGACCTGCCCGTCCGGCGTGCAATATGGCCGGCTGGTGGAAATCGGCCGCAAGATCACCGAAGAAAAAGTCACGCGCCCGTTCAGTCAACGGCTGGTGCGCCGCATGCTCGCGAGCTTCGTGCCGAACAGCGCACTGTTCACGCCGACCATGCGGATCGGCCAGCATTTTCGCCCGTTGCTGCCCAAGAAGCTGCGCGACAAAGTGCCGGCGCGGCAGCGTCCGCTCGAATGGCCGACCGCCAAACATCCGCGCAAGATGCTGATGCTGGCGGGTTGCGTGCAACCGTCGATGATGCCGAACGTCAACATCGCCACGGCGCGCGTGTTCGACGCGCTCGGTGTCGAAATGCTGATCGCGCCGGATGCGGGCTGCTGCGGCGCGATCCGTCTGCATCTGGGCTACAACGACGAAGCGCTCGACGATTTGCGCGCCAACATCGACGCATGGTGGCCCTACGTCGAACAGGGCGTGGAGGCGATCGTCATGAACGCGTCCGGCTGCGGCGCGACGGTCAAGGAATACGCGCACCTGTTGCGGCATGATCCGGCGTATGCGGAAAAGGCGCGCCGCGTGGTGGAATTGACGCGCGACGTCGCGGAGATCCTGCCGGAGTTCGAAGAAGCGCTGATCTCGGTCACGCGCCGCCGCTCGGTGCACACCGTGGCGTTTCATCCGCCTTGCACGTTGCAGCATGGTCAGCAGATACGGGGCAAGGTCGAGCATTTGCTGACCGCGCTGGGTGTCGAAGTGCGCCTGCCCGCCGACAATCATCTGTGCTGCGGCTCGGCCGGCACCTACTCGCTGACGCAGCCCAAGCTCTCGTATGCGCTGCGCGATCAGAAGCTCGAGCGGCTGCAGGCGCAGGAGCCGCAGGTGATCGTGTCGGCGAACGTCGGCTGCATTGCGCATCTGCAAAGCGGCACGTCGACGCCGGTCGCGCACTGGATCGAACTGGTCGAGCACATGCTGTCCGTATAATCGGGTAATCGACTCTCGCTGGACTTCCGGTTCCGACATGCCCGATCTGATTCACAACCTCGAGGCGGTGCAGCAGCGCATCGCCATGGCCGCGCATGTGGCCGGACGCGATACGCGTTCGGTCCATCTGCTCGCGGTCTCCAAGACCTTCCCCGCCGAAGACGTACGCGCCGCCTACAACGCCGGCCACCGCGCGTTCGGTGAAAACTACGTGCAGGAAGCCCTCACCAAGATCGAGACGCTCGCCGATCTGCGCGCTACGCTCGAATGGCACTTCATCGGTCCGTTGCAATCGAACAAGACGCGGCCGGTCGCCGAGCAGTTCGATTGGGTGCATTCGGTCGATCGGTTGAAGATCGCGCAGCGGCTCTCGGAGCAGCGTCCCGATAATTTGCCGCCGCTCAACGTGTGCCTGCAGGTCAACATCAGCGGCGAGGCGTCGAAGAGCGGCGTGAGCGTTCCCGAGGCGGTGGAAGTCGCGCAGGCGATCGCCGCCCTGCCGAAGCTGAATTTGCGCGGCCTGATGGCGATTCCCGAGCCGGCCGGCGGCATCGACGAACAACGTGTGCCGCATCGGCACTTGCGTGAGTTGTTCGAGCGTCTGTGCGACAACGGACTCGAACTCGACACGCTGTCCATGGGCATGTCGAGCGACCTCGAGGCCGCCGTGCTGGAAGGCGCGACGATCGTGCGCGTCGGCACTGCGATCTTCGGCGCGCGAGACTACTCTAACTGACCCTTGCGGGCCTTTTCAGGCTCTTTGGGCTCTTCACGGCACTTCCTTCGGAACATCATGAAAATTGCTTTTATCGGCGGTGGCAACATGGCCGCCGCATTGATCGGCGGCCTCATCAAGCGTGGCGTCGCACCCGCTGACCTCTACGCAATCGATCCCAACGAAGACGCGCGCAAGCGCAACGAGCAGCAATTCGGCATCAAGACCGGCGCCGCCGCGGATGCCGCGCTCGCCGCGTACGACGCCGTCGTGCTGGCGGTGAAGCCGCAGATTCTGAAGAGCGTCGCCGAGGCGGTGGCGCCGCATCTGAATGCATCGCAACTGGCGGTGAGTATCGTCGCGGGTATTCGCATGAGCGACATGTCGCGCTGGCTGAATGGCCACAACCGCATCGTGCGCGTCATGCCGAATACGCCGGCGCTGATCGGCATGGGCGTGACGGGACTGGTGGCGACCGGCAGCGTCGACGAAGCGGGCCGCGCGCTCGCGTCGCAAGTGTTAGGGGCGGTCGGCGAAACGGTCTGGTTCGACGACGAAGCGAAGATCGACGCCGTCACCGCGATCTCGGGCAGCGGACCGGCCTACGTGTTCTATTTCATCGAGGCGTTGCAGGAAGCCGCCCGTCAGCTCGGCATGGATGAAGCGCAGGGTCGCGCGCTGGCCGTGGCGACCTTCACCGGCGCGGCGCAACTGGCGGCGAATTCCGACGAGCCGCCGAGCGTGCTGCGCGAACGTGTGACATCCAAAGGCGGCACGACGGCGGCGGCGCTGGCGTCGTTCGACGCGAGCGGCATCAAGGCTGCGATCGTGCACGGCGTGCTCGCCGCCGATGCGCGCGCCAAGGAAATGGGGGACGAGTTCGGCAAGCAGTGAGCGCGCTCGCGCGGCGCGAGGCAGTCGGGAAACTTCAGGAAGGGAAGCACGTTGTGGCACGCCGCGCTGCGATTCGAACCGGCGCGGCGTCTACGGCGCCGGACGCGAAGTAAGCAGCGCGGCAGAACTGACCGCGGTAGCACTTCCATTCAATCCGCGGCGGCATCCGCAGATAGAAAACGCAATTAGCGTAAAACCGCGCAACAAAACTAAAACGACCCCACCGCGTAATGTGCGGCGATGCCGACGAACAGCGCGCCGCCCAGCCAGTTGTTATGCCGGAACGCGGCGAAGCACGCCATCCGTTCACGGTCGCGGATCAGCGTGTAGTGATAGATCGCGCAGCCCACGGCCGCCGCCCATCCCAGCCAGTACAGCACGCCGAAGCCGAGCAGCACGCCGATGCCGACGTAAATCCCCAGCGTCACCGCGTAACAGATCATGATCGCCGCCACATCGAAGCGGCCGAACGTCAGCGCCGACGTGCGGATGCCGATCTTGATGTCGTCGTCACGGTCGACCATCGCGTATTCGGTGTCGTACGCCACGGACCAGAACACATTGGCCAGCAGCATCACCCACGCGAGCAACGGCACGTGGTCCTGTATCGCGGCGAACGCCATCGGAATGCCGAAGCCGAACGCGATCCCCAGATACGCCTGCGGAATCGCGAAGAACCGCTTGGTGAACGGATACGAACCGGCGACGAAAAGCGCCGCCACCGAGAGTTCCTTGGTCAGCGTATTAAGCGGCAGGATCAGCAGAAACGCCAGCAACGACAACGCGGCCGCCAGCGCCACCGCTTCCCACGCCTTGATCTTGCCCGACGTGATCGGACGATTCTCCGTGCGCTTCACGTAGCGATCGAAGTCGCGATCCGCGTAATCGTTGATCGCGCAGCCCGCCGAGCGCATCAACACCGTGCCCACGATGAAAATCACCAGCAGCGGCCACGTCGGATGACCGTCGGAGGCGATCCACAGCGCGTTGAGCGTCGGCCACAGCAGCAGCAGGCTGCCGATCGGCTTGTCCATGCGCACGAGGCGCAAATACAGGGGAAGTCGGGCAAACATGGGCGGAGTCGGTGAAAGTGCGAAGACGGTGCGGCTATTTTACGGGAAGCGGACGACGGGTCGCTTCCGGGCGGGCAGGACCGACCGAGCCGGCGCTGCAAAAAACAAAGCCCCCCGTGCAGGGAGGCTTTGTTGGTGTCGCACTTTACCGAAGACGCAGACGCCTACGTCGAAACGAGAGGCCTTGCGCGCTAATGCTTAAGCCAGCATCGAGCGCAGCATCCACGCGGTCTTTTCGTGCGTTTGCATGCGTTGTGTCAGCAGGTCGGCGGTCGGCTCGTCGTTGGCGGCTTCCGTCGACGGGAAAATCGCGCGTGCGGTACGCACGACGGCTTCCTGACCTTCCACCAGTTGGCGGATCATTTCCTCCGCGGCCGGCACGCCGTCCGCTTCCGGAATCGACGACAGCTTGGCGAAATCCTTGTAGCTGCCCGGTGCATGCACGCCCAGCGCGCGAATCCGTTCAGCGATCGAATCGACCGCCAGCGCGAGCTCGTTGTACTGCGTTTCGAACATGAGGTGCAGCGTATTGAACATCGGACCCGTCACGTTCCAGTGGAAGTTGTGGGTCTTCAGGTACAGCGTATAGGTGTCGGCGAGCAGTCGCGACAGACCTTCTGCAATCTTCTTGCGATCCTTGTCGCTGATCCCGATATTGACGTGCTGTACGGCTGCTGCGGCTTCTTTTTTGGCCATGATGACTCCTTTGAAGAGTGATACGAACCGGTCGGCAAAGTGACGGTCTGCGGATAGCAAACTCGACAGCTCGAACGCTCGACAGTTTAGCCTGGAAAACTGCTGCGTTCGTATGACGCGTGGCCACTTGCCGCATCACGGCGGCGGCTTGGATCAGCCGCCGAGCGCGTGTTGCAGCGCCTGCGCGACGATCACTGCGACTCCGCTCGCGAAGATCGCAAAGCCCACCGCCCTGCGCGCCAACAATGCGTGCCGTTGCGCGCTGTTTGCGGCTGACGTGCCACCCAGCGCGGCTATCATCATCTGGGTCATGATCGTGCTCCTTCGGTTCGTATCGGTACCAGCGGGACGCAGATGCGCCCCGCTTTGCTGCATGACTTCAACTGCGCAATTGCTGCTTACTTCTTATTGCGTTCCGCGAGGTCGGCCATCGCCGCGATCACGCCTTCCGCGTAAGCCGGGTCGGCGCGACGGAAGTGCTCGATCTGGCGTGCAACGATCTCCTGCGGCACACCGTTGATATGGCGTGCGATGTTGCCGAACAGACGCTCGCGCTGAGTTGCATCGAAGAGCGCAAACAACATACCCGGCTGCGTGTAGTAGTCGTCGTCCAGGCGATGATCGTAGCGATCCACAGCGCCCGCCGCGAGCGGTGGCTCGGATGCGTTTGCGTCCTGCGCGAAATCGCCGAAGCGGTTCGGCTCGTAATTCACGTTGCCGCCGAGGTTGCCGTCCGTGCGCATCGCGCCGTCGCGATGGAACGAATGCGGGTTCGGCACGCGCGCTGCATTCACCGGAATCTGGTGATGATTGATGCCGAGGCGATAGCGCTGCGTGTCGCCGTACGAGAACAGACGGCCCTGCAACAGACGATCCGGCGAGAAGCCGATACCCGGCACCACGTTGGCCGGCGTGAACGCCGCCTGCTCCACGTCCGCGAAATAGTTCCGTGCGTTGCGATTCAGCTCGATCGTGCCGACGTCGATCAACGGATAGTCCTTCTGCGACCACACTTTCGTGATGTCGAACGGATTGAAGCGATACGTCGCGGCTTGCGCTTCCGGCATCACCTGAATCGCGAAACGCCACTTCGGGAAGTTGCCCGCGTCGATGTTGCCGACCAGATCGCGTTGCGCGCTTTCGCGGTCTTGCGCCACCACTTGCGCCGCTTCGGCATCGGTGAAGTTCTCCATGCCTTGCATCGACTTGAAATGGAACTTCACCCAGAAACGCTCGTTGTCGGCATTGATGAACGAATACGTGTGCGAGCCGAAGCCGTGCATCTGCCGGTAATTCTGCGGAATGCCGCGGTCGCTCATCAGAATCGTCACCTGATGCAGCGACTCCGGATGACGCGACCAGAAATCCCACGCCGCGACATTGCTGCGCATGTTGGTGTACGGGTCGCGCTTTTGCGTGTGGATGAAGTCCGGAAACTTCAGCGGATCGCGGATAAAGAACACCGGCGTGTTGTTGCCGACCACGTCCCAATTGCCTTCTTCCGTGTAGAACTTGATCGAGAAGCCACGCACGTCGCGTTCGGCGTCGGCTGCGCCGCGCTCGCCGGCCACCGTCGAAAAGCGCATGAAGAGCGGCGTTTCCTCGCCGACTTGCGCGAACACCTTCGCCTTCGTGTAGCGCGAGATATCGTGCGTGACCTTCAGCGTGCCGAATGCGCCCGAACCTTTTGCGTGGACACGGCGTTCCGGAATCACTTCGCGATCGAAGTGAGCGAGTTTTTCGAGCAGCCAGACGTCTTGCAGAACAACCGGACCGCGTGAGCCGGCGGTCATCGAATTCTGGTTGTCGGCGACGGGTGCGCCGGCGGCACTGGTGAGCTTACGTTCGGTCATGCGTGACTCCTGGTTGGCTTTTATCGAAACAGATTGTGGGGAGCGGCGCGGCGCACAGATGCCAGAGGCTCATGCGTTATGCGGACAGGGCCCGATCGACCAGCAGGGACAACGCGACGGTACGCACGCTGAGCATCGACGCGACAAAACCGCGCGGCACGACGGCCGATTGAGCGATGAAGGCGTGGATTTGTTGCGGCTTGGATTGCGTCATGGCTTCCTCCGGGTCTTATGGGATCAGGCGATCCATGGAGGAAACTATAACAATACTATCGAAATACTGCTTTTGATTAATTTTATCTATTCGATAGGACTTGTGGCTATCGGCGCCTCGGGCGGGCGCCAAGGCCGGTCGCTGGACGTGTGCGCAGCGAGCCGGCTTCTCGGTGCGCTGGTTAGTTGACGGCGACCGGCAAATCGAGCTTCTTGACACCCGCCAGATCGCAGGAGCTGATGGCGTCGCAAATGGCCTCGATGGCGGGCATGCGCGTGAAGCTCTTGCGCCAGGCCAGCACGACGCGGCGATCCGGCACGGGTTCGTCGAAAGCGACGTAGCTGAGCAGCCCCGAATCAATGCCGCCGGCGTGCGGCTTGACTTCATGAACCGACATGCGCGGCAGCACGGTAATGCCGACACCGCTCGCCACCATGTGACGGATGGTTTCCAGCGACGACCCTTCGAAGGTCTTCTGGATACCGTCCGCGTTTTGCGAAAAGCGCATCAGTTCCGGGCAAACGCCCAGCACGTGGTCGCGGAAGCAGTGACCGCTGCCGAGCAGCAGCATGGTTTCCTGCTTCAGATCGTCGGCGTCGATTTTCAGGCGGTTTTCCCAAGCGTGACCGGACGGCAAGGCGACCACAAAAGGCTCGTCGTACAGGGGGCGCAGCATCAGGCCCGTTTCCGGAAACGGCAGCGCCATAATGGCGACGTCGATTTCGCCTTGCTTGAGCAGTTCGATCAGCTTGAGCGTGTAATTCTCCTGCAGCATCAAGGGCATTTGCGGGACGCGCTTGATCATCTGTTTGACGAGCGTGGGCAGCAGGTACGGCCCGATCGTATAGATGACGCCAAGGCGCAGCGGCCCGACCAGCGGGTCTTTGCCTTGTTTGGCGATTTCCTTGATGGCGAGCGTCTGCTCGAGAACGCGTTGAGCTTGCGTGACGATCTGTTCGCCGATCGGCGTGACACTCACTTCGCTGGTGCCGCGCTCGAAGATCTGGACGTTGAGCTCGTCTTCGAGCTTTTTGATCGCCACCGACAGTGTCGGCTGGCTGACGAAACACGCTTCGGCGGCCCGGCCGAAGTGCCGCTCGCGGGCGACCGCGACGATGTATTTCAATTCGGTGAGCGTCATTAGGGGACCAATCAGTGCGATGAATTCGATAGGTTCTAGTTATACACCTATAGGGTCGGTTCGCCAACCATTTGGTTTTTTTGCGCGGGGCGCTGACTTTGGGCTTTGGCCTTTCCTTGAATTCGCGGTGGTCTATTAGCGTTGCCCCTGTGCGGGGCGGCACCTACTTTCTTTGCCGCGGCAAAGAAAGTAGGCAAAGAAAGCCGCTTCACACCGCCAGCTCATAAGCGGATCCCTCGCGCAGTCACGGTAGTGGTGCATCTGGAATCTGTCGTCTCGCACATTCCGCCCTGGTGACAAGGCAGTCATTCTTCCGGCGGCGCTGCGCGCGCCGTCGCGGTACTTCATCAACCAGCGGCTGCGTTTGCTCGAGCCGTCCGCTCTCCACCGCGTATCGTGTCATATCGCCGCAGCACCCCGCACCCGTATGCTTTTGGCATTTCGCCGAGGCGAAGCCGACGGCCCCCTCCGCACTCAACCGAAGCCACAGTTTTTCAAGCAGACCGCTCCGGCGAGCACGTAGTGCGAGGCGGGAAGTATGACTGCCTTGTCACTCACGCGGAATGCGCGAGAACACAGATTCCAGATGCGCCACTACCGCGACTGCGCGAGACACCCGCTTATGAGCTGGCGGTTTGAAGCCGCTTTCTTTGCCTACTTTCTTTGCCGCGGCAAAGAAAGTAGGTGCCGCCCCGCACAGGGGCTACGCCAATCGACCACCGTGAATTCAAGGAAAGGCCAACACCACAAAAACCACCACCAAAGCGCCGCACAGGCAAAACACCCCCCTTCACGCTTTCAAATACTGCTCCCGCGCCCCCAACCACCGCGCCAAATGCTGCATCACAACCTCAGGAAACTTCTCCAGCAAAACCGCCGCAGCCTCCCGAGCAGGCTCAATCAACCACTGATCATTCTGAAGATCAGCAAACCTCAACATCGCCGCCCCCGACTGCCGCGCCCCCAAAAACTCCCCCGGTCCACGAATCTCAAGGTCCCGCCTCGCGATCTCAAAACCATCAGTCGTTTCCCGCATAGTCTGCAGCCGCGCCCGCGCGGTCATCGACAAAGGCCCGGTGTAAAGCAGCACGCAAACCGAAGCCGCGCTCCCACGCCCCACCCGTCCCCGCAACTGATGCAACTGCGCAAGCCCAAACCGCTCAGCATGCTCGATCACCATCAACGATGCATTCGGCACATCGACACCCACTTCGATCACCGTCGTCGCCACCAGCAACTGCACCTCATTGCAAGTAAACGCATCCATCACGGCCGCCTTTTCAGCCGGCGCCAGACGCCCATGCACCAGACCGACATTCAACTCGGGCAACGCGGCCACCAGCGTCTCATACGTCTCGACCGCGGTCTGCAACTGCAAGGTCTCGCTTTCCTCGATCAGCGGACACACCCAGTACACCTGCCGCCCCGTCAGCGCGGCCTCGCGCACGCGCCCGATCACCTCCTCGCGCCGCGCGTCGGACACGAGCTTCGTCAGGATCGGCGTGCGTCCAGGTGGCAATTCGTCAATGGTCGAGACGTCGAGGTCGGCGTAATACGTCATTGCGAGCGTGCGCGGAATCGGCGTCGCGGACATCATCAATTGATGCGGCTGGAAGTCGCTTGCGCCATCGGCCGCGTTCTGCGCCTTGGCCCGCAGCGCCAGCCGCTGCGCCACGCCGAAGCGATGCTGTTCGTCGACGATCACGAGCCCGAGGCGCGCAAACTCGACCGCGTCCTGGATGATCGCGTGCGTGCCGATCACGAGTTGCGCCGTGCCGAGCGCGGCGGCTTCGATCGCGGCGCGCTTTTCCCTGGTCTTCAGACTGCCGGCCAGCCACGCGACGCTCACGCCGAGCGGCTCCAGCCAGCCGCGCAATTTGCGCGCGTGCTGTTCGGCGAGGATTTCGGTCGGCGCCATGAGCGCGGCCTGGTAGCCGGCGTCGATGGCTTGTGCCGCGGCCAGCGCGGCGACGATCGTCTTGCCGCTGCCGACGTCGCCCTGCAGGAGCCGCTGCATCGGATGAGGCTGGGTCAGATCGAGCGCGATCTCGCCGCCGACGCGCTCCTGCGCCGCCGTCAGCGAAAACGGCAGCGCCTTCAGCAAGCGCGCCACCAGCGCGGATTCGTCGCCCAGCTTGCGGCGCGGCATGGCCGGCGCGGCGCGCGTGCGGCGCTCGTCGTGCGCGCGCTTGAGCGACATCTGCTGCGCAAGCAATTCCTCGAACTTGATGCGCACCCAAGCCGGATGCGTGCCGTCGATCAATGCGGTCTCATCGGACTGCGCGCCCGGATGATGCAGCGTGCGCACGGCGTCCATCAGCGACGGCACGCCGAGCGGCTCCATAAACGTCCGCGCGACCGCCTCGGGCAACAACTCCGGCAGCGAAGTGCGCGATAGCGCGTTGTCGATCGATTTGCGCAAATATGCCTGCGTCACGCCCGCGGTGCTCGGATAGACCGGCGTCAGCGCCTGCGGCAGCGGCGTGTCTTCGTCGACCACGCGCACGGCCGGATGCACCATCTCCATGCCGAAGAAACCGCCGCGCACATCACCACGCACCCGTAGCCGCGCGCCGATCGCCATCTGCTTGACCTGCGAGCCGTAGAAATTCAGAAAGCGCAGCACGAGTTCGTCACCGGCGTCGTCGCGCAGTTTCACCAGCAACTGACGGCGCGGACGATAGGCAATCTCGTTGTCGAACACCACGCCTTCGGTTTGCGAAATGCCGCCCGGCAGCAGATGCCCGATCGGCGTCAGCGAGGTTTCGTCCTCGTAACGCATGGGCAGATGCAGCACGAGGTCGATGTCGCGTGTGAGGCCGAGTTTTGAGAGCTTGTCGGCGGTTTTTTCGGCGGACTTGGCCGCGGGCTTCGCGGACGATTTCGCGGAGGCCTTGGGCGTGGCCTTGCCGGCGGGTTTGTCGCCGAATATGTCGGCAGGCTTGCCGGCGCGCTGGTCGCCAGATGTATCAGCGAGCTCGTCACCCGCTGCGCCGCTGTCAGGAACGGCAGTTTCGCGGTCCAGCGCCACGCCCGCGCCTGCTTCGCTTGACGCCGCCACCGCCTTGCCGCGCGAGACGCGGCGCTTGGGCTCGGCGCTCACTTCATCGGTAGCGGAGGGCAATCGGCGGTCGGACAAAGGCATGGGCTGCTTCGCAAGTACAATATCGGCTGTCAAGGGGTTCGGCGCCATACAGCGCGCGGGCTCGCGGGCCGCTCTGGCGTCCCGCAATCATAGCCGCCCGGCTCCGGCTTCGGCTCAATTCAGTTTCATTTCGCTTCCAGTCGTTCGCATGTTGACGCTTTCCGATTTCGATTTCGATCTGCCTCCCGAGCTGATCGCACAAGTCGCGCTGCCCGAGCGCAGCGCCAGCCGTCTGCTCGAGGTGGATCATCCAGCCGACGCCACCGGCCCGGCACGCCTGATCGACCGCCGCTTTGCCGAGTTGCCCGACTGCATCGCAGCCGGCGACCTGCTGGTCTTCAACGATACCAAAGTCCTGAAGGCGCGCTTCCTCGGCCAGAAGGCCAGTGGCGGCAAGATCGAAGTGCTGGTAGAGCGCCTCACCGGCGAGCGCACCGCGCTCGCGCAGATTCGTGCAAGCAAGAGCCCGCAGCCGGGCACCACGATCCGCCTGGCCGATGCTTTCGACGTCACGGTCGGCGAGCGCGTCGAGCCGTTCTACACGCTGCATTTTCCCGGCGACT
Source organism: Paraburkholderia sp. NPDC080076 (assembly GCF_050281145.1). Classification (NCBI taxonomy): domain Bacteria; kingdom Pseudomonadati; phylum Pseudomonadota; class Betaproteobacteria; order Burkholderiales; family Burkholderiaceae; genus Paraburkholderia; species Paraburkholderia sp. NPDC080076. The sequence goes on from NZ_JBNNWQ010000002.1 coordinate 209,920, forward strand.
GTCTGACGCTGATCGAGCAGTTCGGCCGCCTGCCGCTGCCGCCGTACATCGAGCACGATCCCGACTCGATCGACGAAACCCGCTATCAAACGGTGTTCGCGCAAAATCCCGGCGCGGTCGCCGCGCCCACGGCCGGCCTGCATTTCGACGACGCGCTGCTGGCCCGCCTCGACGCCAAAGGCGTGGAACGCGCGACGCTGACCCTGCACGTCGGCGCGGGCACGTTCCAGCCCGTGCGGGTCGAGAATCTCGCCGAACACAAGATGCACAGCGAGTGGTATCACCTGCCGCAATCGCTCGCCGACAAGATCGCGGCGACGCGCGCGCGCGGCAACCGCGTGATCGCGGTGGGCACGACCTCGATGCGCGCACTCGAAGCCGCCGCGCGCGACGCCGAAACCGCGGGCCGACCGCTTGCCGCCGCCAGCACGGAAACCGACATTTTCATCACACCGGGCTATAAATTCCGCGTGGTCGACCGGCTCGTCACCAATTTCCATCTGCCGAAGTCGACGCTGCTGATGCTCGTGTCGGCGTTCGCGGGCGTCGAAACGATTCGCGAGACGTATCGCCATGCAATCGAGCAGCGTTACCGCTTCTTCAGTTACGGCGACGCGATGCTGCTCACGCGGCGCGACGCTTGAAGTCAGAGACGCCTTCAGTTTTTGCAGTTCCTCAAGCCGCCGCGAGCCCTTCCGGCGGCGTTTCAACATTGCGCCGGACTGTTCTCCGGTAGCACAGGAGTTATTTCATGACCGACGCTCATCAGTCGCACGACGCGACTTTCGAGCGCCCTGACAAGGGCCTCAATTTCGAACTACTCGGCGTCGACGGGCTGGCCCGCCGCGGCCGAGTCACGCTGAATCACGGCGCGGTGGAAACGCCGATCTTCATGCCGGTCGGCACCTACGGCACCGTGAAGGCCGTGCAGCCGCGCGAGCTGGAGGAAATGCACGCGCAGATCATCCTCGGCAACACTTTCCACCTGTGGCTGCGCCCGGGTCTGGAAACGATCGAGGCGCACGGCGGCCTGCACGGCTTCATGGGCTGGAAGAAACCGATTCTCACCGATTCGGGCGGCTTTCAAGTCTTTTCGCTGGGTGATCTGCGCAAGATCACCGAAGATGGCGTCACGTTCGCGTCGCCGATCAACGGCGACAAGCTGTTCCTGTCGCCTGAAGTGTCCATGCAGATCCAGAAGGTGCTGAACTCCGACATCGTCATGCAGTTCGACGAATGCACGCCGTACGCGACCAATAACGTGCCGACCTCGCACAAGGAAGCGGCCGATTCGATGCGTATGTCGATGCGCTGGGCGCAGCGCTCCATCGACGAATTCCGCAAGCTGGGCAATCCGAACGCGCTGTTCGGCATCGTTCAGGGCGGCATGTTCGAAGACTTGCGCGACGAGTCGCTGGCGGGGCTCGCGGAGAAGGATTTCCACGGCCTGGCGATCGGCGGCCTGTCGGTCGGCGAACCGAAGGAAGACATGATGCGCGTGCTGAACCACATCGGCCCGAAGCTGCCCGCCAACAAGCCGCACTACCTGATGGGCGTCGGCACGCCGGAAGATCTGGTGGCGGGCGTCGCCGCCGGCATCGACATGTTCGATTGCGTGATGCCGACCCGCAATGCGCGCAACGGCTGGCTCTTCACGCGTTTCGGCGACGTCAAGATCCGCAATGCCGCGCACAAGAATTCGCTGCGCCCGCTCGACGAGCAATGCGGCTGCTACACCTGCCGAAATTTCACTCGCGGCTACCTGCATCATCTGCATCGTGTAGGAGAAATCCTCGGCGCGCAGTTGAACACGATTCACAACCTGCATTACTACCTCGAACTGATGCAGGAAATCCGCGACGCCATCGACGCGAAAATGTTCGAGCCCTTCCGCAAACGCTTTCACGAGAACCGCGCGCGCGGCACCGCCGAGTCGCCATGACGGCGCGGGGCAACGGATTCAGCCGAAGAATCCGTCCGCCTCGCGAGGAAAACCTTACAATCAACTTTCGCGGGCAGCGAAAAAGGCTTTAAACGGTTGATCGCAAAGCTGATTCGCCGCGCCGAGGCGCGTCAGGCCGGTGGTAGAATAACCGGCTGATTTTTTTGATCGTTTTGACTTATAACGGAGAGACCAACGTGTCGTTCATTTCCAATGCCTTCGCCCAAGGCACAGCAACAGGTGGCATTGAATCGAACCTGATGAGCTTCCTGCCGCTGATCCTGATGTTCGGCGTGCTGTACTTCATCATGATTCGCCCGCAAATGAAGCGCCAGAAGGAACATCGCAACATGCTCGCCGCCATGGCCAAGGGCGATGAAGTGGTGACGAATGGCGGCATCGTCGGCAAGGTGACCAAGGTGGGCGAAGCTTACGTCGGCGTCGAAATCTCGGAAGGCACGGAAATCACCGTGCAAAAAGCGTCGGTCACGACGATTCTCCCGAAGGGCACGATCAAGTCGCTGTAAGGCCTGCTCTCTCGCGTCCGGCGCGGCCTCGCCGGCGGTTTATGCAATCCAACGCTGAATCGCCCGCGCTCATCGCCGGACGCATCGCTTCCAAGCCAACCTTCCCGTTGGACCACTCATGAATCGCTACCCCCTCTGGAAATACGCCGTGATGCTGGTGGCTCTGGTCATCGGCCTCGTGTACACGCTGCCCAATCTGTTCGGCGAAGCGCCGGCGGTGCAGGTGTCGAGCGGCAAGGCCACGGTCAAGCTCGACTCGACCACGCTGTCGGCGGTCGAAGCTGCGCTCGCCGCGAATCAGATCAAGCCGGACGACGTCACCTTCGACAACTCGGCGACCAACGCGAACATCCGCGTGCGTCTGCCGGACACCGACACGCAATTGCGCGTGAAGGACCTGCTGCAGAGGTCGCTGAACAGCGACCCGACCGACCCGCAGTTCGTCGTGGCGCTGAACCTGCAAAGCGCGTCGCCGCGCTGGCTGACCGCCTTGCACGCGCTGCCGATGTACCTCGGTCTCGATCTGCGCGGCGGCGTCCATTTCCTGCTGCAGGTCGACATGGCCGGCGCGCTGAACAAGAAGCTCGATTCGGACGCTTCGGACGCGCGCACGCTGCTGCGTGACAAGAACATCCGCGACGGCGGCGTGAACCGCGTCAACCAGTCGGTGGTGATCAATTTCGCCGACCAGGCGACGGCGGACAACGCAACCAAGCAACTGGGCCGCGGCATCAGCGAACTCCAGTGGGCCTCGCAGCCCGGCCCGGACGGCGGCGTGCAACTGGTCGGCACGTTCACGCCGGCGGTGCAGAAAGCCGTGCAGGACGCCGCGCTCAAGCAGAACATCACCACGCTGCATAACCGCGTGAACGAACTCGGCGTGGCCGAGCCGGTGATCCAGCAGCAAGGCTCGGACCGCATCGTGGTCGAACTGCCGGGCGTGCAGGACACGGCGAAGGCGAAGGACATCATCGGCCGCACGGCCACGCTCGAAGCGCGCCTCGCCGATCCGGTCAACACCCATCCGAATCCGAACGATCCGGTGCCACCGGGCGACGAGCTGTTCACGCAAGGCAATCAGACGCCGGTGCTGCTGCGCAAGCAGATCATCTTCACGGGCGACCGGATTATCGACGCGTCGGCGGGCTTCGACGAACATCAACGTCCTTCCGTCAACATCCGTCTGGATTCGGCCGGCGGCCGCGCGGTGGCCAGCATCTCGCGCGACAACATCGGCAAGCCGATGGCCATGGTGCTGTTCGAAAAGGGCAAGGGCGAAGTGCTGACGGTTGCGACCATCCAGTCGGAACTGGGCGACCGTTTCCAGATCACCGGCCAGGCCACGCCGCAAGGCGCCGCCGACCTCGCGCTGCTGCTGCGCGCCGGTTCGCTGGCAGCGCCGATGGACATCATCGAAGAACGCACGATCGGCCCGAGCCTCGGCGCGGACAACATCAAGAAGGGCTTCCACTCGGTGGTGTGGGGCTTCGCGGCGATCGCCGTCTTCATGATCGCGTACTACATGCTGTTCGGCGTGATCTCGATGATCGGCCTGTCGGTCAACCTGCTGCTGCTGATCGCCGTGCTGTCCATGCTGCAGGCCACGCTCACCTTGCCGGGTATCGCGGCTATCGCGCTCGCGCTCGGTATGGCGATCGACGCGAACGTGCTGATCAACGAACGCGTGCGTGAAGAACTGCGCCACGGCGCGCCGCCGCAACTGGCCATCCAGAACGGCTACGCGCACGCCTGGGCGACGATTCTCGACTCGAACGTCACCACGCTGATCGCCGGTATCGCACTGCTCGCGTTCGGCTCAGGGCCGGTGCGCGGCTTTGCGATCGTGCACTGTATCGGCATTCTGACGTCGATGTTCTCGGCCGTGTTCTTCTCGCGCGGCATCGTCAACCTCTGGTACGGCGGCAAGAAGAAGCTGAAGTCGCTGGCCATCGGCCAGGTGTGGCGTCCGGATACGGTGCCCGCGGGCTCGGCCGCTTACCTCGGTAGCGAAGACGCCGCGACCGACACCGCGCAAGCCGTCGCCGCGGTCACCGCCAAGCCGTCGAAGGCCAAGGCGGCAGTCGCGCAAGCACGTGCCGGCAAGCCGACCGTGCGCCGCCGCAACGCGCCGGGTTCGTCGACAGGTTCGTCGCCGGGTTCCTCGAACACGCCGCAGAAACCGGGTTCATCCCGCTGAGTCCCGGAGAACAAGACCATGGAATTTTTCCGTTTTCGCAAAGACATTCCGTTCATGCAGCGTGCGTTGATTTTCAACGCGATCTCGCTGCTGACGTTCCTTGCTGCTGTGTTCTTCCTAGTGCATCGCGGGCTGCATCTGTCGGTGGAGTTCACCGGCGGCACCGTCATCGAAGTGCAGTATCCGGGCGCCGCGCCGCTGGAGCCGGTGCGCGGCACGCTGGGCAAACTCGGTTATGCCGACGCCCAGGTGCAGAACTTCGGCACCTCGCGCGACGTGCTGATCCGTCTGCCGCTCAAGCAGGGCTATACGTCCGCGCAACAGAGCGATCAGGTGATGACCGCGCTGAAGGCCGAGACTCCGCAGGTACAACTGCAGCGTGTCGAGTTCGTCGGCCCGCAGGTCGGCAAGGAGCTCGCCACCGACGGCCTGCTCGCACTGGCCTGTGTGGTGGTCGGCATCGTGATTTACCTGTCGTTCCGCTTCGAATGGAAGTACGCGGTGGCCGGCGTGATCGCGAACTTGCACGACGTGATCATCATTCTCGGCTTCTTCGCGTTCTTCCAGTGGGAGTTCTCGCTGTCGGTGCTGGCCGCGGTGTTGGCAGTGCTGGGCTACTCGGTGAACGAGTCGGTGGTTATCTTCGACCGGATTCGTGAGACCTTCCGCCGCGAGCGCAAGCTGACCGTGATCGAGGTGATCAACCACGCGATCACCAGCACGATGTCGCGAACCATCATCACCCACGGCTGTACGCAGATGATGGTGCTGTCGATGTTCCTGTTCGGCGGCCCGACGCTGCACTACTTCGCCTTGGCGCTGACGGTCGGTATTCTGTTCGGTATCTACTCGTCGGTGTTCGTCGCCGCGGCGCTCGCCATGTGGTTCGGCGTGAAGCGCGAAGATCTTATCAAGGACAAGAAGGATCGCACCGATTCCGACGATCCGAACGCAGGCGCGCAAGTCTGATTCTGGCGTAGTTTCAGACCTCGCAATGCAAAAGGCCGGTTCATCACGAACCGGCCTTTTGCGTTTACCGCCGCCCTTGCTCCGCCATCACACTGCTCTATCCCGCAGCAGCGTCAGAAGGCGTCCGCTTCAGCGAAAGCCTAGCTTACGCCGCGCCGCCATCAGCGCGACGAGGCTCACGATCGCGGCGAAAATCAGGTAGTAACTCGGCGCGGCCTTCGAGCCCGTAAAGCTGATCAGCCACGCGATGATGAACGGCCCGAAGCCGCCGAAGATCGTCACTGCGATGTTATAAGCCAGCGACATGCCGGTCGTGCGCGTTTGCACCGGGAACATCTCCGAGAGCAGTCCTGGCAGCGCCGCGAAATAGCCGGTCATCAGAAAGCCGAACACGATCTGCATGGTGATCAAGGTGCCGAAGGTCGGATGCGCGACCAGATACACGAAGGCCGGGTAGATGAGGACAAGCAGCAGCAGCGCCGACGTCAGCATGATCGTGGTGCGTCCGTGCCGGTCCGACAGATGGCCGATCAGCGGCGAGAACACCATCTGGATCAAACCGGTCAGCGCGATCGCCGCGAACGCGACGGACGGCGCCAGTCCCAATTGCTTCACGCCGAATGTCGGCATGAACAGCACCAGATAGGTCGACACCGTGCCGAGCACCACCACGCCGATCGCGATCAGGAGGCGCAATTTCTGGCTGGTGAAGGTGTCGCGCAGCGGCGTCTCGGTCGTTTCGGCCGCGAGAAACTCGGGCGTCTCGTCGAGCTTCGTGCGGATGTACCACGCGACCGGCCCGATCAGCAGACCAAAAATGAACGGCACCCGCCAACCCCAGGAACCCATCTGCTCCGGCGAGAGTTTGCCGGTGAGCAACACACCGAAGCCGGCGGCGAGCAACGTAGTGAGCCCCTGGCTCGCCACCTGCCAGCTCGCGAAGAAGCCGCGCCGCCCCGGCACATGCTCCGCGAGAAACGCGGTGGCGCTGCCGAACTCGCCGCCGGCCGAAAAGCCTTGCATCAAACGCGCCAACACGAGAATCACCGGCGCGGCGAGGCCGATACTTTGATAGGTCGGCAGGATCGCAATGATCAGCGTGCCGGCCATCATCAGCAGGATCGAGAGCGTGAGCGCCGCCTTGCGGCCGGCGCGGTCGGCGTATGCGCCGATCACGATCGCGCCGAGCGGCCGCATGAAGAACGACACGCCGAATGTGCCGAGCGTGAGGAGCAGCGAGACCGTGTCGTTACCGGCCGGGAAAAACAGCTTCGCGATGATCACCGCGAAAAAACCGTACACCACCAGATCGAACCATTCCAGCGCGTTACCGATCGAGGCCGCGATCACCGCGCGCCACGAATTCTGCCGGCTCCCCGCCAGGCTTGCTGCCGTCGTTGCGTTCATGCAGATCTCCAAGTCGCGCGAAATATTATTCATGTTGGCTGACGCCTGAAACGCCCGACTGGATGCGCGCACAACCAATACGGTGCCTGCGCTCTATGTACCCGAAAAATTAATACGACGCGAGTGCGAAATTGCGCTATGCCGCCGCATAAGGCTTCCAGCGTGTCGGATGGCCAAGAAAAAACCGCTTCATCGCAAAAGCGAACGAAGCGGTTTTTTTGTTGCGGCGCAATGCGCCGCGCAACTCAATAGCCCAATTCAAAAGACGCGTTAGGCCCTTATTGCTTGATGCCTTCGGATTGAATGTGCAGCTTGGTATCCATGCTGAAGCCGTATTTGGTGCCGAAATCCATGCCGTAGTCGGCGCGGCTGAAATGCGCGCTCGCTTCCACGCCGCACACTTCGCGCTTGAGCATCGGATGCGGCATGCACTTGAACGAATCGATCTTCAGATTCAGCGGCTTGGTGACGCCGTGCATCGTCAGGTTGCCGATCACTTCGACCGGCTTGTCGCCGTCGAACTTGATGTCGGTGCCCTTATAAGTCGCCGACGGATACTTGGCGACGTCGAAGAACTCGTTCGACTTCAGATGCTCGTCGAGCTTGCCGTTGCCCGTTTCGATCGACGCCGGATCGACCGTCACGTCGACCGTGCCGGTTTTCGCCGCGCGGTCGAGCGTGACCGTGCCGGAACTCTTGGTGAACTTGCCGCGCCACACCGAGAGGCCGCCGAAGTGATCCGCCTCGAAGCTCGGATACGTGTGGGTCGGGTCGAGCTGATAGGTATCCGCGGCCGCGAACGCGCCGAACGAGAAAGAAGAAGCCAGCGCGCCGACGGCGATCAACATGGATGTTTTCAATTCAAGCTCCTGGGTTCTGGAAAAAAGGCTGCCGCGCCCGAACGGCGCGGCACACATCACTTGTGTGCTGCAACGATATGAAACTTGATGACGACCTCGTCGGCGACCACGGAGGTGTCCTTCCATTCGCCGGTGCCGATGTCGAATTGCGAGCGCTTGATCGGCAGCGACCCGTCGAAGGTTTGCACGGCGCCCTGCTGGGACACCGTGACCGGCACCACCACCGTCTGCGATTTACCCTTGATGGTCAGCTTGCCGGTCACCTTGAACTGGTTGCCGCCGGCCGGCGCGATCGCGCTCGAGACGAAGGTGGCGCTCGGATACGTCTTCGCGTCGAACCAGTCCTTGCCGCGCACCTGGTCGTTGTAGCTTTCGTCGCCGAGGTCGTAGCTGGCCACGTCGATGCTGAGCTGCGCGGTGCCGTCGGCCGGTTTGGCCGGATCGAACTTGAGCTGCGCGTTGAACTTGCCGAACTTGCCTTCCACCGGCACGTTCATCTGCTTCGACGTGGCCGTCACCGAACTCTTTGCGACGTCGACTTGCGCGAGAGCGCTGCCGGCCACCGTCAGCGAGGTCGCGGCGAAAGCGGCGAGCATGTAGCGATAAAACGAGACCTTCATGGTTGTCCTTATTTGAGGAAAGGGAGCATGCGCGAGAGCAGGCCGTCGCGATCCAGCCATTGATGCTTGAGCGCGGCCGCGACGTGCAACGCGACCAGCACGAGCAAGGTGTAATTCAGCGTGATGTGCACGTTCTTCAGGAGTTCCTTGAGATGCGGGTCCGGCGCAATCAGGCGCGGCAGCGGAATCAGCCCGAGGTACACCACCGGTATGTTGGCCGCCGAGCTGTACAGATAGCCCGAGGCGGGAATCGCGATCATCAGCACGTACAGCAGCAGGTGCACGAGATGCGCGGCGCCGCGCTGCCAGACCGGCATGCGGCGCGGCATCACGGGGGCCGCGTGCGTGGCGCGCCACAGAATGCGCAGGACGGCCAGCGCGAACACCGTCACACCGATCCATTTGTGCCACGAGAAGTACTTCAGCTTGGTGGGCGTGAAGCCCGGGATATCGGTCATCACCCAGCCGAGCGCGAAGCCGCACACGATCAGCAACGCGATCAGCCAATGCAAGGCGATGGCAGTCCGCGTGTACGACTCCCGGCTGCTGAATGAAGGATTGAGTGCCATGACAGGTCAACGCAAGCTAAGTGAGGTTAACGGCGCAGCCCGCACTGCTATTCCAGGTACCGATGCGCAGCGCATCGGCGCGTACGATCGGACCATGCCTGCTGCGGCACGCGCCAAGGCGGCCATGCTACCCCAATCGGAAAAAACTGGCTGCGGCCCGCTGATATGCCGCCGACCGGCCGCTCCAGCGACATGGCCCCATATTGAACAATTGGGGACGGAGGCTGTCAGAGTTATACCGAATCCATGTAGGATCAACCGTCCGCCGAAAAGACCGTCTGGCCCACGGTCCGCAGCCCGTGCGACGGTCTGTGCGACGGCCGGGCGCGTTTTGGTACTATTACCCCACCCTTTTATCAGACCTGCCATAGAACGGGCATTGCACGCTTCCCCTCACACCGTCGGCCCTTTGCCCTATGGACCATGACAATCTGATCGCGTGCCATGAATGCGATACGCTGTTCCGCAAGCCGCGGCTTGTCGGGCGCACGGTCGCGCGCTGTCCGCGTTGCGGAGCGACGCTCTATCGCGGCGTGTCCCGCAAGCTCGACGCCATCAGCGCGATGACGCTCGGCGCGCTGATCACTTTCCTGATCGCGCAGGGTTTCCCGATCGTCGAACTCGAAGCCAACGGCATCACCTCGCAGACCACGCTGTTCGGCGCGCTCGTCGCGCTGTGGGGCGAGGAGATGCAGATTGTCGCGATCATGGTGTTCTGCTCGACCATTCTGTTTCCGCTGACCGAGCTCGTCGCGCTGCTCTATGTGCTGATCCCGCTGCGCGCAGGCTATGTGCCGCCCGCCTTCAACCAGGTGCTGCGCGCCATTCAGTTCGTGCGCCCGTGGGGCATGATCGAAGTGTTCATGCTCGGCGTGCTGATCACGATCGTGAAGATGGTCAGCCTCGCGCGCGTGATTCCGGAAGCGGCGCTGTTCGCGTTCGGCGTGCTCACGCTGATGTTCGCGGTGGTGGTCACGTTCGATCCGCGCATTCTGTGGGACCTCGCCGACGAACTCGGCGCCCGCAACCAGCGGCCGCTGCCACGCACCTCCGCCGATAGCGCGGCGGCCGCCGTCAGTTCGGTCGCCGGACCGCCCGCGCCGCCCGAGGTGCACGCCGCGGCAGCGCCCGACGTGCAGACTGCACCGTCCGCCTTGCCATCGGCCGCGCCGCCGGCGCCATCGGTGCCACGCCGAGGATGAGCACGCCATGAAATACGTCACCGCGAAACGCGCGGGCCTGCTCAGTTGTCATGCGTGCGGACGCGTCGAACCGCGCATCCGCTCCGTCACGCCGCAGCACTGCGGACGCTGCGGCTCGCGCCTGCACTCGCGCAACCCCGACAGCCTCATGCGCACCTGGGCGCTGCTGATCGCCGCCGCGCTCCTGTATATTCCCGCGAATCTGCTGCCGGTGATGCACACCTCGTCGCTGCTCGGTTCCGAAGACGACACCATCATGAGCGGCGTCGTCTATTTCTGGACCTCGGGCGACTGGCCGCTGGCGGTGATCGTGTTCATCGCCAGCATCATGGTGCCGATGCTCAAGCTGAGCGTGCTCGTGTTGCTCACCGTCACGGCGCAGCGCCATTCGCGCTGGCGGCCCGACCAGCGCACCACGCTTTACCGGATGGTCGAGCGGATCGGGCGCTGGTCGATGCTCGACGTGTTCGTCGTCACGCTGACCGTCGCGCTGGTGCGCTTCAAATCGCTTGCCGTCATTACGGCCGGCCCCGGGGCGATCGCCTTCGGCTCGGTGGTGATTCTGACCATGATGGCCTCCATGCAATTCGATCCCCGACTCATCTGGGATGACGTGGAAGGCGGCGTGAACGGCAGTACCCAAAAACCTCAGGATCTCAAACATGACTAGCCCGCAAGAACCGACGCCCGCCTCCGATGCGCCGCGCAACGATTCGAACGGACCGAAGCTTCCGCCCCAACTCCCAGACCCTGAAATTGAGCCGCGCAGCCGCTGGCTGCCTTCCCTCGTCTGGGTGATTCCGCTGATCGCCGCGCTGATCGGCATCGCGCTCGTGATCAAATCGGTGACCCAAAGAGGCCCGACCATCACGATCAGCTTCATCAGCGCCGAAGGCCTCGAACCCGGCAAGACCAAGGTGAAGTACAAGGACGTCGACGTCGGCTCGGTGAAGACCATCACGCTGTCGAAAGATCTGTCCCACGTGCTGGTGCAGGTGCAATTGACCAAGGAAGGCGAAGATTTCGCGGTCAAGGATTCGCGTTTCTGGGTGGTGCGGCCGCGCGTCGGCGCGAGCGGCGTGTCGGGTCTCACCACGCTGCTCTCGGGCGCGTACATCGGTGCGGACGCCGGGCACTCGCCGGATAGCGAGAAGAATTTCGTCGGCCTCGAAACGCCGCCGCCGATCACCGGCGACCAGAAGGGCCACCAGTTCGTCCTGCACGGCGACTCGCTCGGCTCGATCGACATCGGCTCGCCGATCTTCTACCGGCGCGTGCAGGTCGGCCAGGTGGTCGGCTTCTCGCTCGACAAGGACGGCACCGGCGTGACCATGCAGGTCTTCGTGTCCGCGCCGTTCGACCAGTACGTCGGCACCAATTCGCGCTGGTGGCATGCAAGCGGCGTCGATCTGCGGCTCGATTCCAGCGGCTTCAAGCTGAACACGCAGTCGCTGGCCACGGTGATCGTGGGCGGCTTGTCGTTCCAGTCGCCGCCGGGTCAAGGCGTGGGCGCGCAGGCGCCGAACAACATGACGTTCCGGCTCGGCTCCGACGAAGCGGATGCGATGCGCGAACCGGATGGCGTGCCGTTGCGCGTGGTGATGAATTTCAACCAGTCGCTGCGTGGGCTGTCGGTCGGCGCGCCGGTCGATTTCCGCGGCATCGTGCTGGGCCAGGTGACCAACATCAGCATCGACTACGATCCGAAAACGCGCAGCTTCACGATGCCGGTGACCATGAACCTGTACCCCGACCGTCTCGGCAAGCGCTTCCGCGAGACCGCGCCGGTGCCGGGCACGCTCGCCGGTCAAACGCTCCTGCAACAGCTCGTCAAGCACGGTTTGCGCGGCCAGTTGCGCACCGGCAATCTGATCACGAGCCAGTTGTATGTCGCGCTGGATATCTTCCCGAAGGCGCCGCCGGCGACCGTCGACGTGGCGAGCGATCCGCTCGAACTGCCGACGATTCCGAACACGCTCGACGAGTTGCAGCTCCAGGTCGCCGACATTGCGAAGAAGCTCGACAAGGTGCCGTTCGACCAGATCGGCAACAACCTCAACAGCGCGCTGAAGAACGCCGATCAGCTCTTCACGCGACTCGACAAGGAAGTCGTGCCGCAGGCCCGCGACACCCTCGCCGCGGCGAAGCAGACCTTCGGTTCGGCCGAGGCGACGTTGCAGCAGGATTCGCCGTTGCAGTCGGATGTTCATCAGGCGTTGCAGGAATTGACGCGCACATTGCAGTCGCTGAATGCGCTGTCGGATTATCTGGAACGTCACCCCGAATCGCTGTTGCGCGGTAAATCAGGAGATAAACCATGATGTTTGCCCGGCTCCCCCGCCCGCCGCGCGGGCTCGTGCGCGGCGCTTTTGTTGCCGGCGCTCTGGCCGGACTCGTGGCGCTGGCGGCGTGCTCGTCGCCTTCGAGCCGCTTTTATACGCTGGGTGCCGACAGTACTTCCGGCTCCGTCGCGCCGGTCAGTGCCCGGACCTCGGCCGCGCCGGCGTGGCTGATCGAAGTTGCGCCGATCGACGTGCCGCCGCAGGTATCGAAGAATCAGCTGGTCGTGCAGACGGGACCGACGCAGGTCAAAGTGCTCGAAGAAGAGCGCTGGGCCTCGCTGCCGGGCGACGAGATCCGCCGGGCTTTGTCGACGAGTCTGACGCAGCAGCTCAACACGATCGACGTGTATGGGACCGCTTATCCGGATGGGACGCCGGTGTATCGGGTCAGCATGAATGTGCAGCGGTTCGAGTCATGGCCCGGTTCGCATGCGTTGATCGATGCGGTGTGGAGTGTGCGGGCTGTGCGCAGTACTGCGGTGATGACTTGCCGGAGTGTCGTGAGTGAGCCGGTTAGCGGTGGGTATGACGCGCTGGTTGAGGGGCATCGGCGGGCGTTGAAGGAAATCTCCGCGCAAGTTGCTTCGGCTGTGCAGGCTATGGCGGCTTCGGCTCCGCAGGGTAAGGGTGCGTCCGCTGGCAAAGTTGCGGCTGTAGCTACGCCGCCTTGTCCTTCTGCGGGTGGAGCGGCTGTCGCCGGCAGTTGAAGGTTTTTCGTTCGCCGCAGCGATTTGATTTGGCTGTGGTCTTCGCGGTGTTGGCCTTTCCTTGAATTCATGGTGGTCTATTGGCGTTGCCCCTGTGCGGGGCGGCACCTACTTCTCTTTGCCGGCCGCAAAGAGAAGTAGGCAAGAGAAAGCGGCTTGAACCGCTAACTCTTAAGCGGGTCCCCTGGCTTGGAGGGGATAGTGGCGCATCTGGAATCTGTCGGCTCGCACATTCTGCCTTAGTGACAAGGCGCTCATTCTTCCCGCCTCGCGCTGCGCGCTCGCCGGAACGGTCTGCTTGAAAAGAGTGCCTTCGTTTGGGCGCGACGGGCCATCGGCTTCGCCTCGGTGAAATGCCGAAAATATCGTGAAATTGCGCGGCGCGATGGTATGCCACGACACCGCGTGAGGTGAGAACGCCGCCGAGCAATCGCAGCCGCTGGTTGATGATTACCGCGCGGCGCGCGCAGCGCCGCCGGAAGAATGAGCGCCTTGTCACTCGCGCGGAATGCGCGAGACCACTGATTCCAGATGCACCACTACTGCGACTGCGCGAGGGGCCCGCTTATGAGCTGGCGGTGTGAAGCGGCTTTCTTTGCTACTTTCTTTGCCGCGGCAAAGAAAGTAGGTGCCGCCCCGCACAGGGGCAACGCCAATCGACCACCGCGAATTCAAGGAAAGGCCAACACCACAAAAACCGCCACGCAGGCACCCATGCAAAAGCACGACACCCCGACCGCGTACAATAGCGCCTTATCCAACGCCTTCCGGCAACCTCAATGTCCTTCGATTTCTTCCTCCCTTGCCCGCGCGGCCTTGAAGCCTCGCTTGCGGCTGAACTCGCCGAAATTGCCGCCCAACACCTGAACGGCGCCCCGTTCACGGCCGGCGCACAAGTGCCGGGCGGCGTGCATTTCCGCGGAGGCTGGGCCGCCGGCATGGCCGCCAACCTGTATTCGCGTCTCGCGAGCCGCGTGCTGCTGAAAATCGCGCATCGCCCGTATCGCAGCGAGCAGGACATTTATGCGCTCGCAGTCGAACAGCGTTGGGAACAATGGTTTTCGGCGAACGAAACGCTGCGCGTGGACGTCACGGCGATCAAATCGCCGCTGCGCAGCCTGGAATTCACGACGCTGCGCGTCAAGGACGCCATCTGCGATCGTCTGCGCGAAGTCAGCGGCGCGCGGCCAAGCATCGACACCGCCATGCCCGACGTGCGCGTGTTCGCCTTTCTCACCGCCACCGACTGCACGCTGTATCTCGACACCTCCGGCGATCCGCTCTTCAAGCGCGGCTGGCGCCTCGACAAGGGCGCAGCGCCGCTGCGCGAGAATCTAGCCGCGGGCATTCTGCGTTTGACCGGCTGGACCGCCGGCACTCCTCTGTACGACCCGATGTGCGGCAGCGGCACATTCCTCGCGGAAGCCGCGCAGGTGGCGCTGAATATCGCGCCGGGCGCGGAACGGCGCTTCGGCTTCGAGAAGCTCAAGCAATACGAAGCCAAAACCTGGCAAACACTCAAGGCCGCCGCGCTCGACGCGAAGCACGCCGCGCGCAGTTCGCGCGCCGATCTGCAAATCTTCGGCAGCGATATTTCCGGCGACATGCTCGACAAGGCGCGCGCCAACTTCCAGCGCGCCGGCTTGCCGTCGATTCCCCTCAAACAGGTCGACGCGCGCGGCATGACGCCGCCGACGTCCGCCGCAGGCATACTCGTCGCCAATCCGCCGTATGGCGAACGGATCGAAGTGCGCGGGCGCAATGCCCGGGGCGAGCTTCGCGAAGGCCGCGGCAATCGTGAGAGCCGCGAAGACGAGGGTTTTCGTCGCGCGCAGGAAGAAACGCCGGACAGCGAATTTTTCCAGTCGCTCGGCGATGCGCTCAAGCAGCGCTTCACCGGCTGGCACGCGTTCATCCTGACATCGGATCGCAAGCTGCCGGGCCAGTTGCGTCTGCGTGAATCGACCAAGACGCCGCTCTTTAACGGCGCGCTCGAATGCCGTCTGTTCCGCTTCGATCTGATCGCGGGCAGCGTGCGGCAGCGTCCGCAGAGCGACACGCCGGCGGCGTGAGGTGCGCTGCGTCTGACAGGTAGTTTGGCGACGAAAACCGCGGACTGGCTCCGCGGTTTTTTTTCGCGCGTGGCTTGCGAGCCGTCCGTTTTTTGCAGCGCCTCATTCATCGCTCCTGCCACCCCCTACTGACACCACGCTGTCAGTAGCACCCCCGCACACTCCTTCTCACGCCATCCGGCGCCTTACACGGCTTACCCGCCATCCACAGGAGAGTGACATGTCCGCATCATCCAAAGTTGTTGCATGGTTCGAGATTCCATCCGTCGATTTCGATCGCGCCGTCCGTTTCTATGAAGCGGCGCTCGACGTCAAACTGAATGTCCAGGAAGTCGGCGGCCAGCCGATCGCCGTGTTCGGCTACGAGGAGCCGGCGACCGGCGGCGCGATCGTCCACAGCCCGTCGATGACCCCGACGGAAGACGGCGTGCTCGTCTATCTGAACGCGCAACCGACCGTTAACGCCACCCTCGCGCGAGTCGAGCAAGCCGGCGGCAAGACCGACGGTCCGGTGATCAAACTGCCGCAGGACATCGGCTATATCGCGTTCTTCACCGATACGGAAGGCAACCGCCTCGGCCTGCACTCGCGGACCAACGGCTAAACGCAACACAACGCTCGTGCGCGGCGGCCAGCGAGCACCGCGCACGAACGCCGACCGGAGCGCGGCATGCGACGCTATCATCGCGGGACTGTCCCCGTCCTCTTCTACAAGACGCCCACGATGACACGCCGCGCCGACCGCCTGTTCCAGATCGCCGAACTGCTGCGCGGACGGCGTCTGACCACTGCGCAACAACTCGCCGACTGGCTGCATATCTCGCTGCGCACGGTCTATCGCGACGTGCGCGATCTGCAACTGTCAGGGGTGCCGATCGAAGGCGAAGCCGGTATCGGCTACCGTCTGAGCCGCGCGGCAAGTTTGCCCCCGCTCACCTTCACCGCCGATGAACTGGCCGCGCTCGCCGCGGGCGCGCGCATGCTCGAGTCGTGGGGCGGCGCCGGCTTCGCGGGCGGCGCGCGCGGGGCGCTCGCCAAGATCGCCTCGGCCATGCCCGCCGACAAGCGCGCGACGCTGGAAAGGCTCGCGGTCTTCGCGCCATCGTTTCACATCAAAGGGGATTTTTCCGCGCAATTGGACGCGCTGCATCGCGCGATCGACACGCGGCATGTGGTGAGCTTTGCCTATGTCGATGTGAATGGCGCGGCGACCGAGCGTCGTGTCTGGCCGCTCGCCCTCGCCTATTGGGGCGCGCGCTGGACGCTCGGTGCGTGGTGTGAATTACGGAGCGATTTCCGCAATTTCGGGCTGGAGAAGATTCAGAATCTTCAGGTGCTCGAACAATATCCAGATCAGGAAGGCAGGCGACTCGCGGACCTGTTGCGGCATGTGAATGCGAAGCCGAAGTGAGGATCGCGGTTCGCCGCTGCGAAGCAAACCGCGATCTCGTTCCTTGCGCGCAGGCTTATTCCACCGCCTTCACCATGTCTTCGATCACCTTCTTCGCGTCGCCGAACACCATCATCGTCTTGTCCATGTAGAACAGGTCGTTGTCGAGCCCGGCGTAACCTGCGGCCATCGAGCGCTTGTTCACGATGACCGTACGCGCCTTGTACGCCTCGATGATCGGCATGCCCGCGATCGGTGACTTCGGATCGTTCTTGGCCGCCGGGTTCACCACGTCGTTCGCGCCGAGCACCAGCACCACGTCGACCTGACCGAACTCGCCGTTGATGTCGTCCATTTCATAGACCATGTCGTACGGCACTTCGGCTTCGGCGAGCAGCACGTTCATGTGCCCCGGCATACGTCCGGCCACCGGGTGAATCGCGTACTTCACCTCGATGCCCTTCTCGACCAGCTTGTCGGTCAGCTCCTTCAACGCATGCTGCGCCCGCGCGACCGCCAGACCATAACCCGGCACGATCACCACGGTTTCAGCATTGCCGAGCATGAACGATGCATCGTCAGCCGAACCGGATTTCACCGGACGCTGCTCCGCCGACCCACCTGCCGCAGCCGCCCCCGCTTCGTTGCCGAAGCCGCCGAGAATCACGTTGAAGAACGAGCGGTTCATCGCCCGGCACATGATGTACGACAGAATCGCACCGGACGAACCCACCAGCGAGCCCGCGATGATCAGCATCGGATTGTTCAGGGAGAAGCCGATACCCGCCGCCGCCCAGCCCGAGTACGAGTTGAGCATCGACACCACCACCGGCATGTCCGCGCCACCAATCGGAATGATGATCAGCACACCCAGCACGAACGCGATCAGCGTCATGATGATGAACGGCAACCACGACTGCGTGAGAAAGAACAGGATGCCGAAGCCGAGCATCGCGAGCGCGAGCATCAGGTTGATCAGATGCTGGCCGCCGTACACGACCGGCGCGCCCTGAAAGAGACGGAACTTGTACTTACCCGACAGCTTGCCGAACGCGATCACCGAACCCGAGAACGTGATCGCGCCGACGAACGTGCCGATGAACAGTTCGACCCGATTACCGTAAGGCAGGAAGCCCGGCGTCGTGTTCTCCGGATCGACGAGCCCGAACGCCGACGGCTCCGACACCACCGCATACGCGATACACACGGCAGCGAGACCGATCAGCGAGTGCATCGCCGCGACCAGTTCCGGCATCTTGGTCATCTCGACGCGCGCGGCGACGAACGCACCGACCGCCCCGCCGATCACCAGCGCGACCAGCAGCAAACCGAGCCCTAACCCAAGATTCGAGCCGAGCGCATTCGCCTGCTTGACGATCAGCGCGATGGTGGTGAGGATCGCAATCGCCATCCCGACCATGCCGAAGGTGTTGCCAATGCGCGCCGTCTTCGGATTCGACAGCCCCTTGAGCGCCTGAATGAAGCAGACCGACGCGACCAGATAAAGCAGCGTGACGACGTTCAGACTCATTACGCGTTCTCCTTGGCAGCGGCGGGGAGCTTCTTCGGTTCTTTCTTGCGGAACATCTCCAGCATTCGTCGTGTGACGAGAAAGCCGCCGAACACGTTCACTGCCGCCAGTGCGACCGCGAGCGTGCCGAAGAACTTGCCGGGGGTGCCCAAGGTCAGGCCCGCGGCCAGCATTGCGCCGACGATCACGATCGCCGAAATCGCGTTGGTCACGGCCATCAGCGGCGTGTGCAGCGCGGGCGTGACGTTCCAGACCACGTGGTAGCCGACGTAGATCGCCAGCACGAAGATGATCAGGTTGATGACGGTGTGGTTGATGACTTCCATCGCCGCTCTCCTTAAGCCTTGCGCGTGACTTCGCCGTCACGGGCCAGCAGCGTGGCCGCGACGATATCGTCCGCGAGATCGATGTTCAGGGCGCCTTCCTTCGTGATGATCAGCTTCAGGAAGTCGAGCAGGTTGCGTGCGTAGAGCGAGGACGCGTCGGCGGGCACCATCGAAGCGAGATTCGTATAGCCGACGATGGTCACGCCGTGTTTGATGACGACCTTGTCCGCTTCAGTGAGCGGGCAGTTGCCACCGCGCTGGCCTTCGTACTCGGCACCGCGGCCCGCGGCGAGGTCGATCAGCACGGAGCCGGGTTTCATCGCCTGCACGGTTTCGACCGAGATCAGCGTCGGCGCGGCGCGGCCAGGGATCAGCGCGGTGGAAATCACCACGTCGGCCTGTTTGGCCCGTTCGTGGACCAGCGCGGACTGGCGCGTGAGCCACGAAGGCGGCATCGGCCGCGCATAGCCGCCGACGCCCTGCGCGGCTTCGCGCTCCTCGTCGGTTTCGTAGGGCACGTCGAGAAACTTCGCGCCGAGCGATTCGATCTGCTCTTTCACCGCTGGACGGACGTCGGAGGCTTCGATCACGGCGCCCAGGCGCTTGGCGGTCGCGATCGCCTGCAAACCGGCCACGCCCGCGCCGAGAATCAGCACGCGCGCGGCTTTCACGGTGCCCGCCGCGGTCATCAGCATCGGCATGAAGCGCGGATAGAGCGTGGCGGCCAATAAAACCGCCTTGTAGCCCGCGATGTTCGCCTGCGACGACAGCACGTCCAGACTCTGCGCGCGCGTGGTTCTCGGCGCGGCTTCGAGCGCGAACGCGGTCACGCCCGCAGTCGCCAGCTTTAATGAGTTTTCGGTATTAAACGGATCGAGCATGCCGACCAGCGTCGCGCCGCGTTTAAGCAACGGCAACTCGGCATCGGTGGGCGACTGGACCTTCAGGACGAGTTCAGCGCCAAAAGCGGTCGCCGCATCGACGATCTCCGCGCCGGCGGCCGTAAAGGCATCGTCTGGAAAGCTGGCGCCGGTCCCGGCGCCGCTCTGGATCGTGACCCGGTGGCCCTGGGTCACATACTTCTTGACCGTTTCGGGCGTCGCGGCGACGCGGGTTTCGTGCGCGCGCGTCTCGGCTGGCACTCCGATGTGCATCTTGTTCCTCCTCGACTTCCTGTTTTACGACAGATCGGCCGACGAGGCCCGCCGGCTTGCGAGTGCAACGGCTAACGCCTCACTTTAACCGAAACAGGGGGGTGCGCAGAAATCGGGGACAATCCGGGGGTGCCCGGCGGACCGGCCCGACGTCGCGGACGGCGAGCGGCCGGCCCGCCGGTCGTGCCTGTCACCCGCAACCGGCCGGCCGCTTCCCGGCAGGCGAGGCCCATAAACGGTAAAATGCGCACCCATGAAACCGGAAACCTGGCTGCCGCACGTCACCGTCGCGGCCATCGTCGAGCGTGACGGGCGTTTTCTCGTGGTCGAGGAGCATACCGTCGACGGCCTGCGCCTGAACCAGCCCGCGGGCCATCTGGAAGCGGGCGAGACGCTTGAGCAAGCGGTGATCCGCGAAACGCTCGAGGAAACCGCCCACCCGTTTGCGCCCGAGGCGCTGGTGGGCATGTACATGACCCATTTCGAGCGGCCCGGCAGTGAGGGCGTGACCTACCTGCGCTTCACCTATTGCGGCACCGGCGGCGCGGCCGATCCGCAGCGCGCCCTCGACCCCGACATCGTCCGCACGTTGTGGATGAGCGCCGACGAATTGCGCGGCTGTCCCGAACGGCACCGCACGCCGCTCGTCATGCAATGTCTCGACGATTACCTCGCGGGCCGGCGTTTCCCGCTCGACTTCGTGCACACGCATTCGGTCGGGCAAAAAAGATAGCCGCAACGAGCGGCCAACCCACGATCCATGAAGTCACGCAGCACCCAGTGAGCATCTTATGAGCAAGCAGAAAGTCGTAGTAGGCATGTCGGGCGGCGTCGATTCGTCGGTTACCGCATGGCTGCTGAAGGAACAAGGCTACGACGTGGTCGGCCTGTTCATGAAAAACTGGGAAGACGACGACGACAGCGAATACTGCTCGACGCGGCAGGACTGGATCGACGTGGTCTCGGTGGCGGACCTGATCGGCATCGACGTCGAAGCGGTCAACTTCGCCTCCGAATACAAAGACCGCGTGTTCGCTGAATTCCTGCGCGAATACTCGGCCGGCCGCACGCCGAATCCGGACGTGCTCTGCAACGCCGAAATCAAGTTCAAGGCTTTCCTCGACCACGCCATGTCGCTCGGCGCCGAAACCATCGCGACCGGCCACTATGCGCGCGTGCGCGAGAACGATGGCCGCTTCGAACTGCTGAAGGCGTTCGACCATACGAAAGACCAGTCGTACTTCCTGCATCGGCTGAATCAGGCGCAGTTGTCGAAGACGCTGTTTCCGCTCGGCGAGATTCCGAAAACCAAAGTCCGCGAAATCGCCGAGCAGATCGCGCTGCCCAATGCGAAGAAGAAAGACTCGACCGGCATCTGCTTTATCGGCGAACGGCCGTTCCGCGACTTCCTGAACCGCTATCTGCCGACCAAGCCCGGCCCGATGAAAACCACCGACGGCAAAGTGGTCGGTGAACATATCGGCCTCGCGTTCTACACGTTCGGCCAGCGCAAGGGCATCGGCCTCGGCGGCAGCAAGGACGGCAGCGGCGAGCCGTGGTTCGTCGCCGGCAAGGACATTCCGTCGAACACGCTGTATGTCGCCCAAGGCCATGATCACTCGTGGCTGCTCAGCCATACGCTGTCCGCGGGCAATACCAGCTGGGTGGCGGGCGAGCCGCCGGCGGACGGCTTCGCGTGCGGCGCGAAGACCCGTTACCGGCAAGCGGATGCGCCATGCACGTTTAGCAGAACGAGCAGCGGCGAAGGCCTCTTCGAGCTGAATTTCGACGCGGCGCAATGGGCTGTCACACCGGGGCAATCTGCGGTGCTCTACGATGGCGACGTGTGCCTCGGCGGCGGCATCATCGAACATGCGGTCACCGGGCAGCCGGTCGCGCGTGAGCCGCAAAAAGCGGCGCTGCTGACCGCCCGTTGATCCAGACGTCCAATCGTGCGGCAACGCGGCCTGGCGCCGCACGCTTCGCTTTCACGTTTCAATCTGCGCTGCGCGTGGCATCCACGCGTTCGCTCTTCAAACCGCAGCTAGCTTCACCATAACAAGCAGTCGCTCGTTTTCCTTTGCGGCGGATTCCGTCTGCGCCGGCAGCGCTGGCGATCCCGCCGTGACGATCCTCACTGCACTGGAGTCCCCATGTTTTCTCGACGTTATCTGGCCATGTGGTGCGCCGCCGCGCTGTTCGCCGTCTGCGCGGCGTTCGCCGCCACGCAGCACATTTCGTGGTTCTGGATCATCGTGCCGCTCGCACTGGTCGCGCTCGGCCTGTTCGACCTGACGCAGCAGCGCCACGCGATCCTGCGCAACTATCCGCTGTGGGGCCACTTCCGTTTCCTGTTCGAATTCATCCGCCCGGAGATCCGCCAGTATTTCGTCGAAGGCGACACGGACGAAAAGCCGTTCTCGCGCGCCCAGCGCAGCATCGTCTATCAGCGCGCGAAGAACGACGTCGACAGCCGTCCGTACGGCACCGAACTCGACGTCAAAGCGATCGCGCACGAATGGATCAGCCACTCGCTCGCACCTACCACGCTCGAGAATCACGACTTTCGCATCGTCGTCGGACCGGATCGCGCGCAGCCTTATTCGATGTCGATCTTCAACGTCTCGGCGATGAGCTTCGGCTCGCTGTCGGCGAACGCGATCATGGCGCTGAACCTCGGCGCGAAGAAAGGCAACTTCGCGCACGACACCGGCGAAGGCTCGATGTCGAAATATCACCGCGAGCACGGCGGCGACATCATCTGGGAAATCGCCTCGGGCTACTTCGGTTGCCGCAACGACGACGGCAGCTTTAGCGCGGAGAAGTTCGCGAAACAAGCCGCCGAGCCGCAAGTGAAGATGATCGAGGTGAAGCTCTCGCAAGGCGCGAAGCCGGGCCACGGCGGCGTGCTGCCGGCCGCCAAGATCACGCCGGAAATCGCGGAGACGCGCGGCGTGCCGATGGGCCGCGACTGCATCTCGCCGGCCACGCACTCCGAGTTCTCGACGCCGCGCGGCCTGCTCGAATTCGTCGACCGTCTGCGCACGCTGTCGGGTGGCAAGCCGACCGGCTTCAAGCTGTGCATCGGGCATCCGTGGGAATTCTTCGGCATTGCCAAGGCGATGCTGGAAACGGGCATCCTGCCGGACTTCATCGTCGTGGACGGCGCGGAAGGCGGCACGGGCGCGGCGCCGCTCGAATTCACCGACCACGTCGGCGTGCCCTTGCAGGAAGGTCTGCTGCTGGTGCACAACACGCTGGTGGGCATCGGCTTGCGGCAACGTATCCGCATCGGCGCGAGCGGCAAGATGATCACCGCGTTCGACATCACCAAGACGCTCGCGATCGGCGCGGACTGGGTCAACGCGGCGCGCGGCTTCATGTTCGCGGTGGGCTGCATCCAGGCGCAGACCTGCCACACGGGGCGCTGCCCGACCGGCGTCGCGACCCAGGACCCGGTGCGCCAGCGCGCGTTGGTGGTTCCGGACAAGGCCGACCGCGTCTTCAATTTCCATCACAACACGCTGCATGCGCTGAAGGAAATCATTCAGGCCGCGGGATTGAAGCATCCGGCGGAACTGCGCGCGCATCACATCGTGCGGCGCGTGTCGTCGCATGAGGTGCGTTTGATGTCGGAGCTGCTGAAGTATCTCGAACCGAACGATCTGCTCAACGGTCACTACCGCTACTCGCTGTTCGAGAAGTATTGGCCGGTGGCGCAAAGCGATTCGTTCTCGCCGAAGATGGAGCTGGCGGCGACCTGATCCGCCCGCCGACGCACCCGGCACGACGCAGGGCCGCCACACGCGGCCCTTTGTCGTCTAAAGCACACTCGAACTCCCGTCCGACCCCGCAAAACGGACACCCCCCTCCCTTTCCGTTAAAATCTACGGTTTAGCACTTCGCTCCACGGCCACCCGGCGCGCTTCGGCGCTCACGGCGCGGCCCCATGCCCGAAAGGCACTTCATGCTCACGTTTCAGCAAATCATCCTGACCTTGCAGTCCTACTGGGACAAGCAGGGTTGCGCGTTGCTCCAGCCGATCGACATGGAAGTCGGCGCGGGCACGTCCCACGTCCATACCTTCCTGCGCGCGGTCGGCCCCGAGCCGTGGCGCGCGGCGTATGTGCAACCGTCGCGCCGCCCGAAAGACGGCCGCTACGGCGAGAACCCGAACCGTCTGCAGCACTACTACCAGTACCAGGTGGTGCTCAAGCCTGCGCCGGAAAACATCCTCGATCTGTACCTCGGCTCGCTCGAAGCCCTCGGCTTCGACCTGAAGCAGAACGACGTGCGCTTCGTCGAAGACGACTGGGAAAACCCCACGCTCGGCGCCTGGGGTCTGGGCTGGGAAGTGTGGCTGAACGGCATGGAAGTGACCCAGTTCACGTACTTCCAGCAGGTCGGCGGCCTGGATTGTAAACCCGTGCTCGGCGAAATCACGTACGGGCTCGAACGCCTCGCCATGTATCTGCAGAAGGTCGAGAACGTCTACGACCTCGTCTGGACCGAATGGGAAGAACAAGGCCCGAACGGCCCGGAACTGCGTCGCCTGACTTATGGCGACGTGTACCACCAGAACGAAGTCGAACAGTCCACCTACAACTTCGAGTACGCGAACGTGGAGTTGCTGTTCTCGATCTTCAATAGCTACGAAGCCGAAGCGAAGCGCATGATCGAAGCGCAGATCGCGCTGCCCGCCTACGAGCTGGTGCTGAAGGCCGGTCACACGTTCAACCTGCTCGACGCACGCGGCGCCATTTCGGTCACGGAACGCGCGGCGTATATCGGCCGCATTCGTGCGCTGTCGAAGCTGGTCGCGCAGGCCTACTACGATTCGCGCGAAAAGCTCGGCTTCCCGATGCTCGGCAATCCGGTGCACGGCGTGCCCGGCCTCACGACCGACGAACAGGACGCCGCGATGCCCGCGTGGGCGCCGCCGCTGAAAGTCGAACGCAAGATCGACCAGGACTGACGAGAACATCAACACATGACTCAACCCCATCAAGCTACCCTGCTCGTCGAGCTGCTGACCGAAGAACTGCCGCCGAAGGCGCTCGCGCGTCTCGGCGACGCCTTCGCCGAAGGCATTGCGCAGCGCCTCGCGGCGCGCGACCTGGTCGAAGGCGAACTGTCGTTCGAACGTTATGCCACGCCGCGCCGCCTCGCCGTCACGATCAAGAACGTGCGCGCGGTTGCGCCGGAAAGACACGTGCGCGAAAAGGTGCTGCCGGTTTCCGTCGCGCTGGATAAAGATGGCCAGCCCACCGCGCCGCTCGCCAAGAAACTCGCCGCGCTCGGCTTCCCCGATTTTTCGGTGAACGACCTGGAGCGCGCGCAGGACGGCAAGGCCGAAGCCTTCTTCCTGCGCTACGCCGCGCCCGGCGCCACGCTCGCCGACGGCCTGCAAAACGCGCTCGACGAAACGCTCGGCAAGCTGCCGATCCCGAAGGTCATGACGTATCAGCGCCCGGACGGCACCAACGTTCAGTTCGTGCGTCCGGCGCATCGACTGACCGCGTTGCATGGCGAACAGATCGTGCCGGTGAGCGCGCTCGGCATCGACGCCGACGACACCACGCTCGGCCATCGTTTCCTCTCCGAAGGCTTCGTACAGATCCAGCACGCGGACTCGTACGCCGAGACGCTGCTGCACAAAGCCCACGTGGTGGCGAATTTCGCCGACCGCAAGGCAACCATCCGCACGCATCTGCTCGCGCAAGCCGACGGCGACCAGGTGGTGATGCCGGAATCGCTGCTGGACGAAGTGACGTCGCTGGTCGAATGGCCGGTGGTCTAC
Organism: Paraburkholderia sp. NPDC080076; assembly: GCF_050281145.1. Lineage (NCBI taxonomy): Bacteria > Pseudomonadati > Pseudomonadota > Betaproteobacteria > Burkholderiales > Burkholderiaceae > Paraburkholderia > Paraburkholderia sp. NPDC080076. Next base: position 235,535 of record NZ_JBNNWQ010000002.1, read on the forward strand.
GCGTGCCGTTTCGAGGACGAATTCCTGCAAGTGCCGCAGGAATGCCTGATCCTCACCATGCAGACCAACCAGAAATATTTCGCGCTGACCGATGCGAACGGCAAGCTGCGCTCGCGCTTCCTGATCGTGTCGAACATCGAGACGTCCACGCCGGGCGATATCGTCGAAGGCAACGAACGCGTGGTGCGTCCGCGTCTGGCGGACGCGAAGTTCTTCTTCGAGCAGGACAAGAAGAAGCCGCTCGCGGACCGCGTGCCGTTGCTCGCGAACGTCGTGTATCACAACAAGCTGGGTTCGGCGCTGCAACGCGTGGAACGCGTCGAAGCGCTGGCCGGCGCGATCGCCGGATTGATCGGCGCCGACGTGGTGCTCGCGATGCGCGCCGCGCGTCTGGCCAAGGCCGACCTGATCACCGACATGGTCGGCGAATTTCCCGAGCTGCAAGGCACGATGGGCACGTACTACGCGCGCCACGACGGCGAGCCGGAAGAAGTCGCGCTCGCGTGCTCGGAGCACTATCAACCGCGTTTCTCCGGCGACGCGTTGCCCACCACCGCGACCGGCACTGTCGTCGCACTGGCCGACAAGCTGGAAACGCTGGTCGGCATCTGGGGCATCGGCCTGCAACCCACGGGCGAGAAAGACCCGTTCGCGTTGCGCCGTCACGCGCTCGGCGTGCTGCGCATTCTGGTCGAGAAGCAACTGCCGATCGATCTGGTCGAACTGCTGCGTACCGCTTACGCGCAATTCGCCGCGGTGCCGAATGTCGCCGATTCCACGCAAGCCATTTACGAATTCAGCATGGACCGCCTGCGCGGTCTGCTGCGCGAGCGCGGCTATGCGCCGGGCGAAATCGACGCGGTGCTGGCGCTGAACCCCACGCGTCTGGACGACATCGTTGCGCGTCTGGATGCCGTGCGTGAATTCGCGTCGCTGGCGGAAGCGGCCTCGCTCGCGGCGGCCAACAAGCGCATCTCGAACATCCTGAAGAAGTCGGAAGGCGCGGCGACCGGCGGCGTGCAGGCCACGCTGCTCATCGAAGCGGCGGAAAAAGCCTTGCATGCGCAACTCGAACAGGTCGCGCCGCGCGTGCAATCGCAACTGGCCGCACGCGACTACACGGGCGCGTTGACCGCGCTCGCCGCGTTGCGCGAACCGGTCGACACGTTCTTCAACGACGTGATGGTCAACGCCGAAGATCCGGCATTGCGCGCCAACCGTTTGGCCTTGCTCGGCGCACTGCATCAGCAGATGAACTGCGTCGCCGATATTTCCCGACTCGCCGCCTGAGCCCCGCGCCATGCCAACCAAAAAAGTGGTGATCCTCGACCGCGACGGCGTGATCAACGTCGACTCCGACGCGTTCATCAAGTCGCCGGACGAATGGGTCGCACTGCCCGGTTCGCTCGAAGCCATCGCGCGTCTGAACCAGGCCGGCTATCGCGTGGCGATTGCGACCAACCAGTCGGGCATCGGCCGCGGCCTGTTCGACATGAACGCGCTCAACGCGATGCATCTGAAAATGCATCGCATGGCGGCAGCGGTCGGCGGGCGCATCGACGCGGTGTTCTTCTGCCCGCACACGGCGGAAGATCATTGCGAGTGCCGCAAGCCTAAGCCCGGCATGTTGAAGATGATCGCCGAGCGCTTCGAGGTCGACCCGGAACATACGCCGGTGGTCGGCGACGCCATGCGCGATCTGCAAGCAGGCGCCTCACTCGGCCATCCGACTCATCTGGTGCTGACCGGCAAGGGCCGCAAAACACTTGCGGCCGGCGGCTTGCCCGAAGGCACGATCGTGCACGACGACCTGCGCGCATTCGCACTCGACTTCCTCGCCGACGCTCAAGAGTGACGCGCGCCACGCGCGTCCCCATCCCTCACTGACCACGCCGATGCGCTTCATCCGTTCTTTGCTTCTGCTGATCTACTTCGTTCTGTTCACGGTGCCGTACGCGACTGCATGCTTCATCGCATTCCCGTTCATGCGCGCCGACAATCGCTACTGGATGGCCGCCGGCTGGTGTCGCGCGACGCTGCATACGGTGCGTTGGCTCAACGGTATCCGCTACAACATCGAAGGCTTCGAAAACCTGCCCAACGGTCCCGCCGTGCTGCTCTCCAAGCATCAATCGGCATGGGAAACGCTGGCGTTTCCGGCGCTGATGCCGCGGCCGCTGTGCTACGTGTTCAAGCGCGAACTGCTGTACGTGCCGTTCTTCGGCTGGGCGCTCGGCATGCTGAAGATGGTTCATATCGATCGCAAGGAAGGCAAGTACGCGTTCGAATCGGTCATCAAGCAAGGCAAGGCACGCATGGCGGAAGGCGCCTGGGTCATCATGTTTCCGGAAGGCACGCGCACGCCGACCGGCAAGCAAGGCAAGTACAAAACCGGCGGCGCGCGTTTCGCGACGGCCACCGGCGCGCCGGTCGTGCCGATCGCGCACAACGCAGGACGTGTGTGGCCTCGCAACTCGTTTCTCAAATATGCGGGTATAGTCACAGTGTCGATCGGCAAGCCGATCGACACGACGGGGCTCACGCCCGATGAAGTGAACACGCGCGTCGAACAGTGGATCGAAGCTGAAATGCGTCGCATCGATCCTACCGCGTACCGCGCGGCGGAAAGCAGTTCCGCCGCCGCACCAATCTGACGCGCCCACGCCCTCGAAGGCGTATTTGCGCGAAGCCGAATCCGATGCAGAAGTCTCCCACGCCACAGCCCGCTGCGGCGCTCGATAACCGGCAACTCGATCTCCCGCTCTTCGCCGAGCCGGGGTCGACGTCGTCGTCCCCTTCACCTTCCGCACCTACGCCCGGTGCTTCGCAGAGTTCGCCAGGCGGCCAGCAGCCGGCCGTGCCGCTTGCGCCGGATGGCAGCAAGTTGCGCAGCCTCGCGATCGGCTCACGCACGCTCCATTACGCGCTCAAGCGTTCGGCGCGCCGCTCGATCGGCTTTGCGATCGACAGCACCGGTCTGACGATCACCGCGCCGCGCTGGGTCACGCTCGCCGATATCGAAACCGCGATCACCGAAAAGCAGCGCTGGATTTTCACGAAGCTGATCGAGTGGCAGACGCGTGTCGAGCAGCGCGCGTTGCCGAAGGTCGACTGGAAAGACGGCGCCGAGGTGCCGTATCTCGGTCAGCCGGTGCGCGTGAAACTCGGCGCGCCGCAAGGCACGCTCGCATTCAGCGCGGAAGATGCGGCGTTGCAAGTGCCGCTGCCCTTGCAGGCGGATCCGCAGCAGATCAAGGATCGCGTGCAAGGCTGGCTGCAGGGTGAAGCGAAGCGCTTGTTCGGCGAGCGCCTCGCGATTTACGCGGAGAAACTGGGCGTGAACTATCGCGCATACGCGCTCTCGTCAGCGGCGACGCGTTGGGGCAGTTGTTCGAGCGACGGCAAGATTCGCCTGAACTGGCGGCTGATTCACTTCCCGCTTTCCATTATTGATTACGTGGTCGCGCACGAGCTCGCGCACCTGCGTGAAATGAATCACAGCCCACGCTTCTGGCAAACAGTCGAATCGATCTTTCCGGAATTCCGCGAAGCGCGCCAGACGTTGAAGTCGCATCCGCCGGAATTGCTGCCAACGCTTTGAGGCCTTCCTCGCGCTTTGAATGAAACCGGCGCTTCAGCCTGAAGCGCCGGTTTGTCACGCACTGCCGCTCATTCGGAGCAGAAGGTTTCCTGCAGATGACGCCACGTCACCTTGCCATGCGCGTCGAGATCCATCACCGCCGTGGAGCGCCGCACGTTCGCGTTGCCGGCGTTGTCGCGCTGATACTCGCGATATTTCACCACCGCGCCTGACGGGTACTCAGCGACGATCTCCTTGTCGCGGATCGCGATTTGCGAGCCCGGACGCGCGCCGTGCAGCTTCGAGAAAATCTCGCGCAGGCCGGCGTGATCCAGCGCGATGCCCGATGTCATGACCAGCGTGAACTGCGGCGAGAAGCGGGCCATGATTCGCTGCAGCGCGCCTTCGTCCGCGGAACCGTCGAACAGGGCTTCGATTTCGACGTGGATCTCGTCGAGTTCTTTGAAGTAGGGATTGATGTTATTCATTGTTCGACCTCGCCCTGCCGCCTGCCTTATTTCTTCTTCTGGATGAACTCGATCTTGTAGCCGTCCGGGTCCGTGACGAAAGCAATCACGGTCGTGCCGTGTTTCATCGGGCCGGCTTCGCGCACGACCGTACCGCCTTGTGCCTTGATTTTGTCACATGCGGCGTATGCATCTTCCACTTCGACAGCGAGGTGGCCGAAGCCGGTGCCGAGGTCGTAGGTGGGCGTGTCCCAGTTGTGGGTGAGTTCGAGCACGGTGCCATTGCGTTCGTCTTCGTAACCGACGAATGCCAGCGTGAATTTGCCGTCCGGATAATCATCGCGGCGCAGCAGTTTCATGCCGAGCAGTTCGGTGTAGAAGGCGATCGAACGGTCCAGGTCGCCGACCCGGAGCATAGTGTGAAGAAGGCGCATTATGCACTCCCTGTTGCGTGGTAACGAGACCGTCAATGTACCCGGAATCCCGCGACGCTGCAGAGAGTGCCCTCTGTGAATCAGTACTCAGAATTGATGCCGCACGCCTGCCATCAAGCCGATCTGCGAGCCCTTCTGCGCGAGCCCGACGCTGTTGACGCCCTGCAGTTGCGCGCCGATCAGGTCGCCGCGGTACAGCGAATAATCGCCTTCCAGATAGACGTCCGTGCGGCGGGACAGGTTGTAGTCGGCGACCAGTTGGTACTGCCACGCGGAGCCGTCCTGCGCGGCGGTTTTGCCGTCCTGCAGCGTGCGCCAGACGTTCGCGGCGAAATGCCACTTGTTGCTGACCTGTTGCGTGATGCCGCCCATGATCATGCGGCGTCGCGCAAAGTCCGTGTACTTGAGCGCCGCCAGCACGGGCGCGGTGAACGGCCCGTTGGCGAAATTCGAAAAGCCCGGGTCGTTCTGATTGACGATGTAGCCGGCGGAAAAGCGCGTGAGGTTCCAGGTGTACGAGCCGCCGAACGTCCACGTCTTCGCGGCCGCGCCGTTGACCGAATCTTTCGACACTTCGTACGCGCCGCCTACGCTGAACGGCCCGCCTACCGGCTTATAAGCCGCGGCCGCGCCGATCTGACTGCCATAGGAATTGCCCGCGTTGCCACCGAACGCGTAGCCGGCCGCAAACGTGAAGCCGTTGTATCTCGCCTGATATTGCACCTGGTTGCTGGTCCAGATGCCGCCCGTCATTGTGATTTCAGGTTGAAAACTGAAGTCGTACGGGATCCAGGAATTGCTGCCGTAGCCAGCCACCGTGACGCCTTCGATCACGACGTTGTATTGACGGCCGAGAATGATCTGGCCGTACGAATCCGAACGCACGCCGACCTGCGCTTCATTGAAAAACGGCAGCGTGGGATCGCTTTGTCCGGTGTTGATATAGATGCGGTTTTCGAGTTTGAAGAAGGTAGACCAGCCGCCGCCGAGATCCTCGACGCCCTTCAGCCCCCAGCGGCTTTGCGTCATGCCACCGGTGCCGAGTCCGATCGACGAATCGCCCGCCTTGTTGACGTGAGTCAGATAGCGCACGCTTTCGTCGACCACGCCGTACAGCGTCACGCTGGATTGCGCGTGCGCCATCTGACACCCCAACGACGCCAATGCCGCGGGCACCGCGGCCGCTGCCCACCTGCCTACGTTCTTCATGCCTTCTCCTCGTACAGGCTGCGCATCGCGCGGATAGTTCGTGCCTTGAATGTCCTGACGAAACGTTTGTGGCTGAACCTTATCGCGAAACGGCACCCGTGCGAAATTAGTCTGAAGCAGGTGTTGTTAAGTCAGCAAAAACGCTTGCCGGCGTGCTTTCGGCCCGTAAGAAGCACGCGTAGGCGGTGGGGTCATCGGCGGGCGGCTCGGGCAGGTTTGATATCGTACGGGCTGTTCCCGACTCGACCCACCCCATGAGCACCTCCGCCCTGCCCGCACGCCGCACCCCGGATAGCTTCGCCATCCTGTTGATGATCGGCCTGTGCGCGATCTGGGGTCTCCAGCAAGTGGCGATCAAGAGCACCAACGCGACGCTGCCGCCGGTCTTTCAGGCGGGCGTGCGTTCGGCGATTGCGGCGGTACTGGTATGGGGCTGGGCACGCTCACGCGGCACGCCGCTCTTTCGCGACGACGGCACCCTGGGCGCCGGCCTGCTCGCGGGCGTGCTGTTCGCGGGCGAGTTCGTGTGCATTTTTCTCGGCCTGACGCTAACCAGCGCATCGCGCATGGCGGTCTTTCTGTACACCGCGCCGTGCTTCACGGCGCTCGGGCTGCACTGGTTCGTCGACGGCGAGCGCATGCGGCGGATTCAGTGGCTCGGTATCGTCGTGGCGTTCGCGGGCATGTCGCTCGCCTTCGCGGACGGCTTCCTGCACGGCCACGCCGCGCGCGGCTCGGTGCTCACGGGTGTTGTGGGCGACGCGCTCGGTGTGTTGGCCGGCGTCGCATGGGCCGCGACCACCGTGGTGGTGCGCGCCACGCGCCTCGCTCAATCGAGCGCCAGCAAGACGTTGTTCTATCAACTGACGGTCTCGGCCGTGGTACTCCTCGCGCTTGCGCTCGGGCTCGGCCAGGCGCATGTGGCCACCGTCACGCCGCTGGCCGTGGTGAGCCTCGCGTATCAGGCGGTGATCGTGGCGTTCGTCAGCTATCTGGTGTGGTTCTGGCTGCTGACGCGCTATATCGCGTCGCGCCTGTCAGTGTTCTCGTTCCTCACGCCGCTGTTCGGCGTGACCTTCGGCGTGCTGCTGCTCGGCGAATCGTTCAGCCTGCGCTTTCTGATGGCCGCGGTGCTGGTGTTGACGGGCATCGCGCTGGTCAACGCACCGGCGAAGCGGGTGACGATCTAGAGCCTCGGCCCGTCAGAGCCCAAGCCCCAAGCCTTAGGCTTTGGCCGCCACGATCTGCGCCACGCGCACGTACTCGGCCACCGGCACATCTTCGGCGCGACGTTGCAGGTCGAAGCCGAGCGCCTCGAAATCCACCGAATCGCGATACGCAGCGAGCGTGTTGCGCAACATCTTGCGACGCTGCGAGAACGCGGCCGTCACCACTTCGCCGAGCACGCGCTCGTCCACCGGCGCCAGTTCATGCAGCTCGTACGGAATCATCCGCACGATCGCCGAATCGACTTTCGGCGGCGGGTTGAACGCTTCGGGCGGCACGTCGAGTTGCTTGTCGATTACATAGCGATATTGCAGCATCACCGAAAGACGGCTGAACGCCTTGGTGCCCGGCTCCGCCACCATCCGCTCGACTACTTCGTTCTGCAACATGAAGTGCTGATCGATCACGCGATGCGCGAACGACGTCAGATGAAACAGCAGCGGGCTCGAAATGTTGTACGGCAGATTGCCGACAATGCGCAGCGACGCCTTGTCGCCGGGCGCGGCCAGCGAGCCGAAGTCGAACGCGAGCGCGTCGCCCGCATGCAGTTCGAGCAGGCCGCCGAATTTCGTCTTCAGACGGCCGATCAGATCGCGATCCAGTTCGACGGCGTGCAAGGGCGCTTCCGGCGTCGCCAGACGCTCGATCAGCGGTTCGGTGAGCGCGCCGAGGCCCGGCCCGATCTCGACCATACGCTCGCCGCGTTGCGGCCGGATGACATCGACGATCGAATCGATCACGCCCATGTCGACCAGAAAATTCTGACCGAAACGCTTGCGCGCGATATGACCCTGGTGCCGGCCCTGTTCCTGTCTGCTGGTGGACATCGAAGAAACGCTAAGAAAGAGAACTGCTTAAGAAAAGGAACCTGCTGAGCGGCGCGCGCTTGCTCGACGCGCTCGCCATGCCGCATACATAGCTAGCGGCAGGATACCAGCGAGACGCCGTGCACAGGCCGCGCGACAGCGCCGAATCAGCCCGCGCGGCGGTGCTGCGCCATCGACACCGCCGTCTCGATCGCGGCGATCAGACTGCCCGCGTCGGCGCGGCCCGTGCCGGCCAGATCGAGCGCGGTGCCGTGATCGACCGAGGTGCGGATGATCGGCAAACCGAGCGTGACATTGATGCCTTCGCCGAACGTGGCGTACTTCAACACCGGCAGGCCCTGGTCGTGGAACATGGCCAGCACGCAGTCGGCCTCATCCAGATAGCGCGGCTGGAACAGCGTGTCGGCCGGATACGGACCGCGCGCGTCGATGCCTTGAGCGTCCGCGAGGTTCAGCGCCGGCGTGATGACCTCGATTTCCTCGCGGCCCAGATAACCGTTTTCGCCCGCGTGCGGGTTCAGCCCCGTCACGAGGATGCGCGGCGCGGGCAAACCGAAGTGGTGCCGCAAATCGTGATCGATGATGCGCAGCGTCTCGACAATGCCTTCGATCGAAAGCGCGGCGGAGACATCCTTGAGCGGCAGATGCGTGGTCGCCAGTGCGACGCGCAACGGACGCTTGCCGGTGCCGGCCAGCATCATCACCACGCGCGGCGTGTGCGTGCGCTCGGCCAGATATTCGGTGTGGCCGGTGAAGGGCACGCCGGCATCGTTGATGGTGCTCTTTTGCAGCGGCGCGGTGACGATCGCGTCGAACGTGCCGGCTAGCGCTCCGTCGATCGCGCTGTCGAGCAGATCGAGCACGTAGCGGCCGTTGGCCGCGTTGAGCTTGCCCGCGACGGCAGGCGCCCCGAGCGGCCGGTGTTGCAAGCGCACGCGCTTGCCATCCGCCACCAGTGCGCTCCAATCGACACCCACGGCACGCGCGCGTTCGGCGAGCAGGTCCGCGTCGCCCAACACGGTGAACTGCGCGTGGGGCCAATGCGCCGCCGCGCCCGCCAGTGCCTGCGCCGTCAATTCGGGGCCCACGCCGGCGGGCTCGCCGGTCGTGATCGCGATCTGCAACGGTGGGCGGGCGGACTGGGCGGCGCTTGTCATGACAGTTATTGCATGCTCGACTGAGTGGGCTTCACTTCCACGTACGCGGTATCGCGCAGTTCGCGCAACCAGTCGGCGTAAGCCTGTTCCGCCTTGCGCTGACCGATGGCCTGGCGCGCCAGATCCATCTGCTGCGAGACCGAACCTTCGGATTCGCGGCGGCCCAGCACCTGAATCAGGTGGTAGCCGTATTCGCTGCGAACCGGGTCGCTGATCTGGCCGTCCTGCAGGCTGTTCATGGCGCGCTCGAATTCCGGCACCGTCTCGCCCGGGCTGATCCAGCCGAGGTCACCGCCTTGCGACGACGAACCGTCTTGCGAGTAAGTGTGCGCGAATTTCGAGAAGTCGCCGCCCGAAGCGATCTCGCTCTTGATTTCGAGCAGCTTCTGACGCGCTTGCGGTTCCGACATGCCGTCGCCGACGCGCAGCAGAATGTGACGCACGTGCGTTTGCACGAGCTTCGGCGCATCCGAGCTGGCGCCCTGACCCGCGCGGCGATCGACCAGACGCACGATTTCGAAACCGTCGTTGGTGCGGATCAGATCCGGATTGACTTCGCCGGGACGCATTGTCGAAGCGGCCTTGACGAATTCAGGCGGCAGCTTGGACGGTGAAGCGAAACCCGTATCGCCGCCTTTCGATGCATCCGGCGCCTGCGAATTGGACTTCGCCAGCTTTTCGAAGTTGGCGCCGCCCTTGGCTTCGGCGAGCAATGCTTGCGCCTTCTGCTGCGCCGCTTCGATATCCGTCTCCGACGCGTTCAACGGCGCCTTGATGAAAATGTGCTGCAGATGCAGATCGCTCGTCAGGCCGGCGTTCGGGCCACGCTGACTGGCGATGTAGTTCGCGACTTCGGCGTCCGACACCGTGACCTTGCTGTCCACTTCCTTCTCGCGCAGACGCGAGAGCGTCAGTTCGGTACGCGCGTCGCTGGTGAACGTGCTCCAGGGCACGCCTTGCGCCTCGATGCGCGAGCGATACACGTCGAGCGACAGGTTGTTCGCCGCGGCAAGCCGTTCGAGCGTTTTTTGCACGGTGGCGTCGTCGATGTTGATGCCGTCTTCCTTGGCCTTTTGCAACTGGATGCGTTCCAGCACCATCTGGTTGAGCACCTGCTGGCGCAACTGGTCCATCGGCGGGACCGGCGCGTTCTGCTGGTTCAGGCGGCGGGTGATCAGGCTCATGCGTTCGTCGAGCTCGCGCCGCGTGATGACACCGTTGTTGACCACTGCGGCAATGGTGTCGACCGTCTGGCCGCTACTGCCGCCCAGCGCCTGCGCCTGCACCGGCGCAACCGACAGGAAAGACGCCGCGGCGGCAATACCGGCCGCAAGCGTTGCCAAGCGAAGCTTTTTCATGATTGCCACAGATACTCCAATGATGTCGGGCGCGCCTGGCCCGTCTTTTCGCACTTTATAAATGATGCGCCATTCGTCAAACGATGCGTCATTCGTAGTTGGTGAACCGCGACTCCGGCGGCGGCGGCGGCGGCAACGGCGTATAGCCCGCCACGCTGGCGCGGAATGCGGTCATCAGCCCGTTGTCGACGCTCGACAAGCCCTTGAACGTCAACTGCGCGAGGAACCGCGTGCTCGACTGATTCTGCCCCGAGGTGTTCAGACCGTTCGCGTAGCGCTGGATCCCGGCCCCGAGCGTCCAGCAGTCGGCGTCGTACTGCAGGCCGACCAGACCGTCGACGATCCGGTGGCCGCCCAGGTCGTAATTGAACCGGCCCACGCCGTACACCCGGTGCGTGAGCGGCCACTGCCCCGAAATCAGCACCTGATTGATCGGCTGGTTGTCCAGCGTGGTGTTCGCGCGCGTGTAGCGGTACGCGACGTTGATCACCTTGCCGGTGGCCGGACTGAACCCGAAGCCGACGCTCGTCTTCACCAACTGGTTGTTGTCGGCATTATATTGGAACGCCGTTTCCGAAGCGAAACCGGCGCCGAGCTTGAACGACGCCCCGGCGATAAGGTCCGAGTGCGTGGCCTGCGCGCTGGTCTGGGTAGGCTGCAGCGTGACGCGCTGGTCCTGGAAGTAATACTGCTGCGCGATCACGAATCGCGCCCGTTCGTCGCCCGTTGCCGCGTTGATGAAGCGCGTGGTGAGAGCAGCCGTCAGACGGTTCGCGTCGGCGATCCGGTCGTTGCCGACGAAGGTGTTCGGCGTGAAGATTTCCGCCAGCCCGAAGTCGGAGTCGGCGGTGTCGAACAGCGGCGCGGATTCCTGATTGCGGAACGGCGTGTACACGTAGTACAGGCGCGGTTCGAGCGTCTGGATGTAATCCTCGCCGAAGATCCGCACCGAACGGTCGAAGATCAGGCCCGTGTCGAACGACAGCGTCGGGATCGATTCGGTGAAATTCTTCGGCGTGCCGACCGGCACGTCGTCGCCGATATTGCGCAGGTTGTACGACGCAAAGTGCCACTGCACCTTCGGCGTGACGAAGTAACCCGGCCCGACTACCGAATACGAAATGTACGGGTTGAACATCACCCGCTGACCTTCGGTCATGTCCGCGGTGGTGATGCGGAAATTCGTGTAGTCGGCTTCCGCGCCGAAGTCGAAGCCGCCGACGTTGTACTTCGCGTACTTCACGTTCAACTGAGGCTCGCGGCCGTACGGCGCGACCGACGGCGTCAGCGTCTGCCAGTGCTGCTCGCGCGCGAGCACCGACCACGGGCCATTGTTGTAGGTCAACCCGGCTTCCTGTTGATACAGGAGCTGGGTGCCGTTCATGAACTGATTGACCGACGACGACAAATCTTCCGGATACGTGTTGTCCGAAACCTTGTTGTAGTAGATGTAGCCGCCGAACCCGTTGCCGAAGTTCTGGTTGTGCTGGATGTACAGCGCGTAGCGGTTGGTCTTGGTCAGATGGTCGTCCGGCAGGAACTCGCCGGTGATCGAGCCGGAATACGTGGGCGACAGGTAACGGAACGACGCCTGCGTCTGCACACCGCGTTTCGAGATCAGACGCGGCGTGAGCGTCAGATCGCGATTCGGCGCGATGTTGAAGTAATACGGCACCGACAGTTCGAAGCCGTTCGACGAACTCAGCGAGAACGTGGGCGGCAAAATCCCGCTGCGCCGCTCGCCCGAGAGCGGGAACGACAGCCAGGGCGAGGCGAACACCGGCACGCCCTGGAAGAACAGCACGCCGTTGTAGGCGACACCTTCGTCCGCGCCGGTGTCGAAATCGAACTCGCTGCCCTTGATGTACCAGGCCGGATCGTCCGCGCACGCGCAGGCCGTGTAAGTGCCCTTCGTGAAGACCGAGCGCTCGTTGTCGAGCAGGTCGACGCGCTCCGCGCTGCCCGAGCCGCCCGTCACGTTGAAGTGGTACTTCGGCGCGGTCATGAAGCCTTCGCTCGAATCCACGCGCATGTGCGCTTCCGGGCCGACGAACGAATTGCCGTTGTTGACTACGTGGACCTGGCCGTACGCGTCGGCCATATCCGTATCCTGGTCGTAATGCAGCGCGTCGGCCTTGATCACGACCGTATTGCGCCGCACCTCGGCCGAGCCCTTGGCGGCCATGTCCTGGTCGGTGGTGCCGGTGGTCGTGTCGCCGAGCACGAACGTGGCCGGTTTCTGGCCCTGCTGCAACGGACGTTCTTCCAGCTGCGGGGCAAGCTGCATGCCCCAGGGCGCGTCGATAGGTTGCGGCTGCGCGGCTTCCCCCACCAACTGGGCGTGCGCAAGCGCGGGCATCAGGCCCGGAGCGGCGATCAACGCCGCGACGAGCCGCCTTTTGCGCGGCACAACGGCACAAGAGGGAGTCGTTTGGGAAAGCTGTCTAGGCGGCATGTATCGTTTGGCGAATCGGCTCGTCCGTCAGCATCTGCAGTCACGGTCCACCGCCTGCACACCCCGACCGTGACAGTCGGCTGCACATCAATATTTACAATCTGTCGAACGATGAGGCGGGCGGTAAAGCGGAATACGCGAAAGCTGGCGTGAGCCGCGTCAAAAAAGTCGTGGGGTATTATATGGCAAGACGTTGCCCCTCTGAATTTGCCGCCGGTTTTCATGACGCTGCCCTCATCACAAGACTCCACCGATACCCGTCTCGAACTGCTCAAAGCCTGGCTGAAAGGCCACGTGGCGCGCTATGCGCTCGAGCTCGACACACTTGTCCCGGCTTCGTCCGACGCCAGTTTTCGCCGCTATTTCCGCCTGGCCGGTAAGGCGGCGGAAGGCGAAAGCAGCGGCACGCTGATCGCCGTCGATGCCCCGCCGCCCGAAAAGTGCCGCGAATTCGTGCAGGTCGCGCAGTTGCTCGCGGCCGCCGACGTGCATGTGCCACGCGTGCTGGAGGTCGATTTCGAGGCCGGCTTCATGCTCGTCACCGATCTGGGCACGGCTTCGTACCTCGGCGCGCTGACCGAAGCGCAAAACGCGGACGACCCGCGCCGCGCCCGTGCGCTGATGCGCGACGCGCTCGACGCGCTGATCCGCTGGCAACTCACCTCGCGCGAAGACGTGCTGCCGCCGTTCGACGAAGCCTTTCTGCGCCGCGAGATGGAGTTGATGCCGGAGTGGTTCCTCGGCCGGCATCTGGGCCGCGGGACGGACGAAAAAGCGGACGAAAAGGTACGCGGCGTGCTCGATCGCACGTTCGCGCTGCTGATCGCGAGCGCCCGCGCGCAGCCGCAGGTGTTCATGCTGCGGGACTTCATGCCGCGCAATCTGATGATCGCCGCCGAGCCGAATCCGGTGAACCCGGGCGTGCTGGACTTCCAGGACGCGGTGTACGGTCCGATCACCTACGACGTCGCCTCGCTGTTGCGCGATGCGTTCCTGAGCTGGGACGAAGAGTTCGAGCTGGATTGCTTCGTGTACTACTGGGAGCGGGCGAAAAAAGCCGGCCTGCCGGTCGATCCTGATTTCGGCGAGTTCTACCGCCAGATCGAATGGATGGGTCTGCAACGGCACATCAAGGTGCTGGGGCTCTTTTGCCGGATCAACTATCGCGACGGCAAACCGCACTACATGAAGGATCTGCCGCGTTTCATCGGCTATGCGCGCAAGGTTGCCGAGCGCTATGCACCGCTGCGTCCGTTCGCGAAGCTCCTCGACGATCTCGAGGGCCGCGCGAACGAAGTCGGCTACACCTTCTGACCGATGACGATGTCCCTGAAGAAAGCGATGATTTTCGCCGCGGGCCGCGGCGAGCGCATGCGTCCGTTGACCGACACATGCCCCAAGCCTTTACTCGACGTGGGCGGCAAGCCGCTGATCGTGTGGCAGATCGAACGGCTCGCGCTTGCGGGCTTTCGAACGATTGTGATCAACCACGCGTGGCTCGGCGAGCAGATCGAAGCCACGCTCGGCGACGGCTCGCGCTGGCAAGTCCAGTTGCGCTACTCGGCCGAGAACGAGGCGCTGGAGACCGCGGGCGGCATCGTGCAGGCGTTGCCGCTGCTGGAGGATGACGGCGCGAGCGAAGTGTTCGTTGCGGTCAGCGGCGACGTGTACGCCGACTTCGATTACGCCACGCTGAATGTGCACGCCGAAAGATTGCGGGCCTTGCGCGAGCCGGGCATGCATCTGGTGATGGTGCCGAACCCGGCGTTTCATCCGAATGGCGACTTCGGTCTGGTTGACGGCGCGCTCTCGCTCGACGCCCGACCACGGTTCACGTTCGGCAACATCGGGCTGTACGACACGCGCATGTTCCGCGATCTGCCGCGCGGCACGCGGCGCGCGCTCACGCCGTATTACCGCGACACGATCGGACGCGGTCTCGCGAGCGGCGAGTTGTATGAGGGCATGTGGGAGAACGTCGGCACGCCGGCGCAGTTGGGCGAGCTCGATCAGCGTTTGCGCACGCGTTGAGCGACACGCGTTGAGCGACACGCGTTCGGCGCCAGAATTTCGCATCACGCTGCATTGCCGAGCGACAACGCAAAAAACCATCGCACAAGTTTTATTGCCCACCCTCTCCCGCACCCACTGCTTCCACCGCCTCCGGCGCCTCGGCCGCGCGCTGCTGCTGCAACGCCCACATCTGCGCGAACAGGCCGTTCGCGCGCAGCAGTTCCGCATGCGTGCCGCGCTCGATGATCCGCCCTTTGTCCATCACGATGATCTGCTGCGCGTGCACCACCGTCGAAAGCCGGTGCGCGATGATCAGCGTCGTGCGCTCGCGGGCGATCTGATCGAGCTCATGCTGAATCGCGCGCTCGGAACGTGAATCGAGCGCGGAGGTCGCTTCGTCGAATAGCAGGATCGGCGGATTCTTGAGGATGGTCCGCGCAATCGCCACGCGTTGCTTTTCGCCGCCGGACAGCTTCAGGCCACGTTCGCCGACCGGCGTTTCATAGCCTTTCGGCAGCCCTTCGATGAACTCGTGAATATGCGCCGCGCGCGCCGCCGCGATCACTTCCTCGCGCGTTGCCGAGGGACGGCCGTAGGCGATGTTGTAGTAGATCGAATCGTTGAACAGCACCGTATCCTGCGGCACGATGCCGATCGACGCGCGCAACGAATCCTGCGTGACGTCACGAATATCCTGACCGTCGATGGTGATCGCGCCGCCCGTCGCGCGGTCAAGATCGTAGAAGCGGAACATCAGCCGCGCGAGGGTCGATTTGCCCGAACCGCTATGGCCGACCACTGCGGTGGTGGTGCCCGCCGGAATCGTGAAGCTCACGTCGTGCAGAATCTGGCGCGCCGGTTCGTACGCGAAGTTCACGCGCTCGAAGCGCACCTGCGCGCCGTTCACGCGCAGCGCGGGCGCGCCTTCCAGGTCGGGCACTTCCCGCGAGGCGCCGAGCAGCGTGAACATGCGGTCCATGTCGGTGAGGCTTTGCTTCAACTCGCGATACACCACGCCGAGAAAATTCAGCGGAATATAAAGCTGCAGCATGAAAGTGTTGATCAGCACCAGATCGCCGAGCGTGAGACGCCCGGCCATCACGCCTTGCGTGGCGCGCCACAGAATGAACACGAGCCCCGTGCCGATAATCGCCTGCTGCCCGAAGTTCAGCGCCGACAGCGAGCGCTGCGACTTGATCGCCGCCGTGCGATAGCGTTTGAGGTTTTCGTCGTAACGGCTCGCTTCCCACTCTTCGTTGCCGAAGTATTTGACTGTCTCGTAGTTCAGCAGCGAATCGATCGCGCGTGAGTTCGCCTTCGAATCGAGATCGTTCATTGTGCGGCGAAAATGCGTGCGCCACTCCGTGACCTTCACCGTGAAGACGATGTAGACGGCGAGCGCAATGAACGTGACCACTGCGTAATACGCCTCGTACTTGACGACGAAAAAGCCGAGCACGAGCCCGACTTCGACGAGCGTCGGCAGAATGCTGTAAAGCGAGTACGAGATCAGTTGCGTGATGCCGCGCGTGCCGCGCTCGATGTCGCGCGACATGCCGCCCGTCTGCCGTTCGAGGTGAAAGCGCAACGACAGCGCATGCAGATGGCGGAACACTTTCAGCGCGAGTTGGCGCACCGCGCTTTCGGTCACCTTCGAAAACAGAATTTCGCGCAGTTCGGTGAACAGCGACGTGGACAGCCGCACCACCGCATACGCGACCACCAGCAGGCCGACGCCGCCCAGCAATACGATGGCCGGCGAATCGTGAGCACGGCCGAGCGCGGTGAGATGCTGCACCGAGGCGAGGCTGTCGACGATCCGCTTCATCACGATCGGCACGCCGAGGTTGGCGACCTTCGCGCCGATCAGGCAGCTCAGCGCGAAACCGACCCGCCATTTATACGTGGCGAGATACGGCAGCAGCGACAGGATCGTCTGCCAGTCGTTGCGCGGCTGGGTGGAGATCGGCGAGGGTTCGGACGAGGGCGTGCGGCGCATGGAGATCGGCTGGGGAGAGTGTGGAGATGCCGGAGTTCGCAGCGGCGCGGCGACCGCGGCATGCCGGCTCGGCATACTGCTTTTGGTCGCGCGACCCGGCTGGGCGCTTTCCCGTACAATTCCTGATCTTTCTATTGTCGCAGAAGCCGGCTGGCGCCGCTTTTCATGGGTTGGCCCGCCGTGGGTGGCACGTTGGCCGCGCGGTACGTGCCGTACCGTTGTCGTGAAATGCCCCGCCTGCCGGTCGAGCCGACCGAGCCAACACGTTTCTCAAGGGTGCCCCGATGACCGATATTCTTCAACTCCCGCAAAAGCACTGCGCGCTGCGCGTGGTGCCGCAGCCTTCGGACGCGAACGTCCACGGCGACGTGTTCGGCGGCTGGATCATGGCGCAAGTGGACATTGCCGGCTCGATTCCGGCAAGCCGCCGCGCCAACGGGCGGGTAGCGACCATCGCGGTCAATTCGTTCGTGTTCAAGCAGCCGGTGTTCGTCGGCGATCTGCTGAGCTTTTACGCGGACATCGTCAAGACGGGCAATACGTCAGTCACGGTGGCGGTCGAGGTCTACGCGCAGCGCATGAGCCTCACCGAAGACCTCGTGAAGGTCACCGAAGCCACGCTGACCTACGTCGCCACCGATAGCGACCGGCGCCCGCGCGCGTTGCCGCTGCTGGATTGAGCGGGTCGCGGTAAAAAAACGAGGCGCCGCGGCGCCTCGGTTTCTTCAGGCTTGGTATAAGGTCACTGGCTCCGCCCATGACCTGGTGCGAGCAGCGAAAATCGGGCGCAACGCCGCGTGAATCGGTGCTTCGTGGTTCCCAGCGCAGTCTGAGTCGGGAATTACGAATATATCCGACCGAAACGCCCGCGCAAATCGATTACGCGCACGATTCCGCGCTAACCCGCACGACTCGAGACCGCAGGCGCGCCGTTGCTGCGCAGATAAGCGTCGACCTGCCCTTCGATCCACTGCGCGAAATGCGCCTGCGAGGCATTGAGCATTTCGCGTTGCTGCCAGACCAGCCAGTAGGGATAACGGTACGGCACGCGGATATTGGTGATCTGCACCAGCTCGCCACGCGCCAGCGCATACGCGACCAGGCTGCGCCTTTCGAGCGCGACGCCCTGGCCTTGCAGAACGGCGCCGATCACGATATTCGAGTCGTTCGCCGACAGCACCACGGCTCCCTCGGCCGGCTCCGCCACCTGAGCTGCCTGACACCAGTCATGCCACGGCGTATCGGGACTCGAGAGCAGCGGACAGGCCAGCACGTCCTCGGCGGTGACGGGCAAGCGGCCATGCGGCGCCAGTGCGAAATGCGGAGCGGCGACCACCACCATCTCGTCGTCGAACAACTTCTGTTGCGCGACGTCGGGCCAATGCCCCTGTCCCATGCGGATGCCGATGTCGCTCGCGCCGTGGCGAAAATCCTCGACCTGCAAGCTCGTCTGCAAGCGGATCCGGTAGTACGGATGCGCGTCGCGAAAACTGGCGAGGCGCGGCACGAGCCAATGCTGCGCGAACGAAGGCAAGGTGGTGATCACCAGTTCGCTTTCATGTGGGCGCGCCTGTGCGCGGCGAGTCGCATGGGTGATGTCGCGCAGCGCCATGCGGATGTCGAGCGCGTAGAGCCGTCCTTCCTCGGTCAGCCGCAGCCCGCGCGCCTCACGCATGAAGAGCGCGACGCCCATCGAATCTTCCAGCACCTTGATCTGCTGACTCACCGCCGAGTGCGTGACATGCAACTCGCGCGCGGCCTGTGTGACGCCGCCCAGGCGAGCGACGGCCTCGAAACAGCGCAGCGCGGTCAACGGCGGGATAGGTTTCATGTAAGAAATTCTGACGTAAATCGTCTTTAATTGTCGCTTTTTTTGCAGTGCGGAGATGCTTAATCTATCGGTTCGATGCGCCCTGCCCCATGTAGGCAGGGGAACCACGCGGCCACGAGGCTCGGGCGCGCCATGATAGATGTTCTAACGGGAATGAGATGAAACTGATCGGAATGCTGGATTCGCCGTACGTACGCCGGGTCGCTATCTGCCTCAAGTTGCTGAAGCTCGACTTCGAGCACGAGTCGATCTCGGTGTTCAGCACCTACGACCAGTTCGCGAGAATCAACCCTGTCGTCAAGGCGCCCACGCTGATCGCCGACAACGGGCAGACCGTGATGGACTCGACGGTGATTCTCCAGTACCTCGCCACGCTCGCCGGGCCGAACCAGCGGCTGTTGCCGACGCGGCCCGACGCCGCCTTGCGCGCCGCCCGCCTCACGGGCCTCGCGCTCGCCGCGTGCGAGAAGAGCGTGCAGATCGTCTACGAACGCAATCTGCGGCCGGCGGAGAAGCAGCATGAGCCGTGGGTGGATCGCGTGAGCACGCAGTTGTTCGCCGCTTACGCCGAACTCGAACGCGAGTTCGCGGCCGCGGCGCTGCCGATCGAGGCGGACCAGTTCGACGCAGCCGACGTCACCGTGGCGGTCGCCTGGCACTTCACGCAGATGATGCTGCCGGGGATGGTCAGCAAGACGGAGCATCCCTTCCTGCAGTCGTTCTCCGAACTGGCGGAAGGTCTGCCGGTTTTCCTGGACACACCGGCAGAGTAAGCGCCGCGGCGCGAGCGCTCAAACCGTCGCGAGCTCGCGCCCCACGCCGCCTTGCAGCAACTCGGAAATCGCGTCCGTCGACAACGGCTTCGCGAAGTAGAACCCTTGCATCTCGTCGCACGCGCGCTCTTTCAGGAAGTCGAGTTGCGCGGACGTCTCCACGCCTTCGGCGATCACCTGCAACTTCAGCGAATGCGCGAGCGCGATGATCGCCGAGGTGATCGTCTCGTCGTCGCCCGACACGCCGATGTCGGAGACGAACGAGCGGTCGATCTTCAGCCGATCCACCGGGAAGCGCTTCAGATAGCTGAGGCTCGAATAGCCGGTGCCGAAGTCGTCGATGGCAAGGCCGATGCCGAGCGCATGCAGTTCGTTGAGCATCGACACCGCTTCTTCGGCATTGCGCATGATGGTGCTTTCGGTCAATTCGAGTTCGAGGTACTGCGGCTCGAGGCCGGTCTCGGCCAGCACCTGCATGACCAGCTTGGCGATATCGCGTTGCTGGAACACCCGCGCCGACAGATTCACCGAAACCCGCGCCGGCGGCAAACCCTCGTCCTGCCAGGCCTTGTTCTGGCGGCACGCCTCGCGCAGCACCCACTCCGAGAGCGGCCCGATCAGCCCGCTTTCTTCCGCAACCGGAATGAACGACGACGGCGGCACCAGCCCGACTTCCGGATCGCGCCAGCGCACCAGCGCCTCGGTGCCGACAATCTGTCCGCTCTCGATATCCACCTGCGGCTGGTAGTGCAACAGGAATTCGTTGTCGCGCAAAGCACGGCGCAAACGCCGCTCGAGATTCAGGCGCGCGCCCGCACTCGCGTTCATCTCCGGCTGATAGAACTGGAACGTGTTGCGGCCCATGTCCTTCGCGCGATACATCGCGAGGTCGGCCTTCTTCATCAGCGTTTCGGCGTCCTCGCCGTCTTGCGGGAACAGGCTCGCACCCATGCTGCATCCAACATACAGCTCGGTGCCGTCGAGCCACACCGGCTCGGAGATCGACGCGCGCACGCGCTCCATCCACGCGATCAGCGACTGTTCGTCGACGGTGTCGGTCATCACGATCACGAATTCGTCGCCGCCGTGCCGAGCCACCGTGTCGCTGGTACGCGTGCAGCGCGCGAGACGCTCGGCGACCACGCTCAGCAGACGGTCGCCCACACTGTGGCCGAGGCTGTCGTTGACGTTCTTGAAGCCGTCCAGATCGATGAACACGACCGCGACGCCCTTGTGGTGCCGTTGCGCGACGATCAACGCATGCTGCAAGCGGTCGCGCAGCAAATTGCGGTTCGGCAGGCGCGTGAGGCTGTCGTAGTTGGCCTGGTATTCGAGCTGTTCCTGATAGCGCATCAGATCGGTCACGTCGTTGATCACGCCGATGTGATGCGTGATCACCCCCTCCTGATTCGGCACCGGCGCGATGAAAAGCTGATTCCAGAACAGGGCGCCGTCCTTGCGATAGTTGCGCACCACCGCGCTGACTTCGCGGTTCGCCGCGAGCGCCTGACGGATCAGCGCGACGCCTTCCTGCTCGCGGTCGTCGCGCTGCAGAACGCGGCAATCGTGGCCGATCACCTCGGCGGGGTCATAGCCGGTAATGCGCATGAACGCCGGGTTCACGTACTCGATCAGATTGCCGGTCGGCGACGGCGCGGTGATCAGAATCGCGTTGACGCTGGCATCGAGCGCGCGGCTTTGCAGACGCAAGGCAAGATCGGCGCGCTTGCGCTCGGTGATGTCCGTGTAGGAACCGAGCACGCCGATCACGCGGCCGTCGCCGTCGGTGAACGGCAGCTTGCTCGTGACCGTGGTGCGGTGCACGCCGTCGATCACCAGATCGACTTCGAAGTTCATCTTCGGCACGCCGGTGCTCACCACTTCCTTGTCGTGGTCGTTCAGCAGCGTCGAGAAGTCGCGCCACGGCATGTCGGCGTCGCTCTTGCCCACCACCTGCTCGGGATATGCGAGCCCTGCATCGCGCGCGAACGCCATGTTGCAGCCGAGATAGCGCGACTCCATGTCCTTCCAGAAAATGCGCTGCGGAATATTGTCGATCACCGCTTCGAGCATCTGGTTCGAACGGTGCGCTTCGGCTTCGGCGTTGATCTGGTCGGTGACGTCGTCGGCCAGCACGAAGAACGCCGCGCGGCCCATGAAGTTCAGCGCGTGATACGAAATATCGGCGCTGATCGTCGAGCCGTCCTTGCGCCGGTGATGCCAGATGCCCGCCATGGTGCGGCCGTGCTGGCCCGCGTCGCTGCGCTGCATATGCGATTCGAGACGCGAGATTTCGCCGTTCGGCCGGATCGTGCGAATCGTCATGCCGAGAAATTCGCTTTCGGTGTAGCCGTATTGCTGGATCGCGGCCGCGTTGACGGCGAGAAAACGCAGCGTCTCGCGATCGAAAATGTACATCGGCACCGGATGGTCGTCGAACAGGCCGCGAAAGCGTTCGTCGTGGCGGCCGAGCGCGCGCACGGTGCGCAGCTTCTCGCGCGCGCTGTTTTCGCGGGCGCCGAACGTGAAGATCAGCAGCACGCTGCCGCCCAGCATGGTCACGATCAGCAGGAACATGGCCCGCTGCGTTTCGCTCGCCGAGGCCGCGAGCGACGCCTGCAAGGCGCGGCTCTCCGCGCCGCGCAGTGCCGCGAGGCCGTCTTCGACGCGATCCAGGCCGAGCCCGAGATGGGTGTAAGTCGATGCCGCCCACGCACGCGAGGCGTCCGGCACGGCATTGCCGCTCTGGAGCAGCGCGTCGTCAATGTCGTGTTGCAACGCGTGGCTGTCCGCGCTCAGCTTCGCGAGTGCGTCGAGCATGGCGGGCTCGCCGGCCAGTTCACGGCGCAGATCGCGCTCCAGACCCGCGAGCGTGGTCGCCATGGCGGTGGCCGCGCCAGCCGGCGCCGCCTCGCCCGACGCCTCGAAGCGGCCGAGCGCGGCAAGGCCGCCGTCGAGCACCGCCCGGTAGGCGTCGAGATCCTCGCGCACGCTCGTCGAACGCAGCATGCGCGCGTCAGCGTCGCGTTGGCCGCAAATCTGCGTATAAGCGACGAACGCGTTCGCGCCGATCGCCGCGGCAACGACCGCCAGGTTGATCAGCAGCCGCTTCGATAAAAAAGGAGTCATGGGTTCCGAACGTCAATCGTTCTGCGGGCGGGAGCGCGCGGTCGCTTTCGATGCGTCGGGCCGCATCGATACGAGACTCTTTACGCGCCAACCCATGGATAACGGCAGAGTTCGGAACAGATTGAGGGTAGCGAGTGAAAAAAAATGGCGGGTCGCGCCTAGCCGGCCGCGCCTAGCCGGCCGCGCCGAATTCCTTCATGGCCGGGACGAAGTCGTGATTGGCCTCCGGCTTGCGCGACAGCTTGGCGAGCACGTAGCGCTTGAACGGCTCCAGTTCGGCCCACTGGGCGACGCCCGGCGCGGCGAGACCGGCCAGTTGCGCCTGATGCGCGATGCCGTCCGGCACACTGTCCGTGCGGCGCCAGGCGGGCGCGTCCTCGGGCGTGAACCACTCCGGCTCGATGTTCGCGTGGGTGCGCAGCATTTCGAACAGGGCATGATCGAAATTCGGCTCGATCTCCGCGTCTTCCTCGACCGGGAAACGCGCCAGCAGCTTGCGGTCTTCGAGCGGCAGCGTTTGCCATTGATCGAGCGAGATGCGCAGCCCGAACCGGTCGAGATTGAAGCGTACCGACATCGGGATGTAGGTGAAATTCTCCGAAGACTCGACCTCGAAGTTGAACAGAAGCGGTGCTTCGTTGAGTCCCATGACAATGTCCCTCGTGGATGGCGGGCAACACGCAAGCCCAGCTTGGGGTATTTTAGAACCTTATTCGCGCGACGGCGGCATGGCCGGCGGCAACATACCGGGCCGCCAACCGCCCACACGCGCGCAGCATGGCAAAGGAGTGAACTAGCTTGAACGAACTGGAAACAGCCGGGCAGCCGGGCGCCGTGGAGCGCCAGGTGCGCCGGCACCGCGGCGCGGCGGTCGAAACCGTCACCGACCACGTCGGTCAGGAGTGGCCGGTCGCGCTCGTCTTCAACGGCATTTCGCACGCGGTGATGATGTGCACGCCGCGCGATCTGGAGGCGTTCGCGGTCGGATTCGCGATTTCAGAAGGGATCGTGGGGCGCGGCAGCGACATTCAGGACATCGAGGTCGAGCTGCATGATGACGGCGAATTGCCGCATGCCGAAGTGCAGTTACAGGTGGTGCAGCAGGCGTTCGTCGCGTTGAAGGAAAAGCGTCGCGCGCTCGCCGGGCGCACCGGCTGCGGCGTGTGCGGCATCGAAAGCATCGATCTGCTGGATCTGGAACCGGAGCGTGTGCCGGACACCGGTTTTCTGCAACGGCTCGCGCCGGACGCGATCGCGCGCGCCGCCCGCGAATTGCCCGAGCATCAGGCGCTGACGCGGCTGACCGGCGGCCTGCACGCCGCCGCGTGGTGCGACGCGGCGGGCGCGATCCGCTATGCGTTCGAAGACGTCGGCCGCCACAATGCGCTCGATAAGCTGATCGGCCAGCTCGTGCTCGATCGCGTCGATACCAGGGAAGGCTTTGTGTTTCTGTCGAGCCGCGCCAGCTACGAGCTGGTGCGCAAGGCCGCGCGCGTCGACGTGCCGATGGTCGCCACGATCTCGGCGCCGTCGTCGCTGGCGATTGCGATTGCCCGCAAGGCGGGCGTGCGGCTGGTGAGCTTCTGCCGCGAGAAAAGCTACGTCGACTACGATACGTTGCAGCCGGCGCAGCCTTGAGCGGTTGAAGCGGCTGCATACCTGAGCGCCCGACGCGCTCAGGCACGGCACTCAGTCGAATTGCCGGAAGTCCGGCTTGCGCTTCTCGAAGAACGCCTTGAACGCCTCGCGTGCTTCGGGCGCGAGCAGCATCTTGCCGAAATGCACGGCTTCTTCGGACATCTGCGTTCGCAGTTCCTGATGGCTCGCGCGCTTCATCAAACTTTTCGTCACGCGCAGCGACGAAGCCGGTAACGCAGCCAGCTTCGCGACTTGCGAAACAGCGAACGCGTCGACTTCGGCCGCGGGCAGCAGGCGATTCACGAAACCCATGCGCTGCGCTTCGGCGGCGTCGAATGCTTCGCCGAGCAGTAGTTTCTCCGCCGCCGCCTGGTAGCCGGCCACGCGCTGCAACAGCAGGCTCGACGCCGCTTCCGGACAGAGGCCGAGTTGCGTGAACGGCAGCGAGAAGCTCGCGGTGTCGGCCGCGTAGACCAGGTCGCAATGCAGCAACAAGGTCGTGCCGATGCCGACCGCCGGCCCCGCCACCGACGCCACCACCGGCTGCTCCGCCGAGCTGATCGCGCGCAGGAACTGGAACACCGGCGCGTTTTCGCCCATCGGCGGCGTCTTCATGAAGTCTTCGAGATCGTTGCCGGCGCTGAAAATACCCGCGCTGCCGCGAATCAGAATGGCGCGCACGGACGCGTCGCCTTGCGCTTCGACCAGCGCGTCGGCCATCGTCTGGTACATCGCGGCCGTAATCGCGTTTTTCCTGTCGGGCCGGTTGAAGGCAATCGTCAGCACGCCGTTGGCGCGCTCGACCAGGATATCCATCGTCATCTCCTCGTACTCCTGCTGAAAATGTAAAAACGGTTCGCAAGCTGGGTGGCCTGCGAACCGTTCCGCGGTTCTTAGCGGGTCGCCCTTGGGCTTCCCTCTGGAACCGAAGCGACCACCGGAGTGAACGCCGGGGTGGACATGCTTACAGGCGCTCGATGATGCCCGCCGCGCCCATGCCCGTGCCGACGCACATGGTCACCATGCCGTACTTGTAGTTACGGCGGCGCAAGCCATGCACCACGGTCGACGCACGAATCGCGCCCGTCGCACCCAGCGGATGGCCGAGGGCGATCGCGCCGCCGAGCGGGTTGATTTTCGCCGGATCGAGACCGAGGTCCTGAATCACCGCCAGCGATTGCGCGGCGAATGCCTCGTTCAGCTCGATCCAGTCCAGGTCGTCGATCTTCAGGCCGGCGGCCTTCAGTGCGGCCGGAATCGCTTCCTTCGGACCGATGCCCATAATTTCCGGCGGCACGCCGCGCACGGCGAAGCTGACGAAACGCGCGAGCGGCGTCAGGTTGAATTCCTTTAGCATTTTTTCCGACACCACGATCAACGCGCCCGCGCCGTCCGACGTCTGCGAGCTGTTGCCCGCCGTCACCGAACCCTTGTTGGCGAACACCGCGCGCAGCTTGGCCAGACCTTCGAGCGAGGTTTCCGCGCGCGGACCTTCGTCGAGCGACACTTCGCGGGTCTTCACGCGGACTTCGCCGGTGGCGAGATCCGGGAAGCGCTCGGTGATCGTGTAGGCGGCGATTTCGTCGTTGAACTCGCCGGCTTGCTGCGCGGCGATCGCACGGCGGTGCGATTCGACCGAGAACGCGTCTTGCGCCTCCCGGCTGATCTTCCAGCGCTCGGCGACTTTCTCCGCTGTCAGGCCCATGCCGTAGGCAATGCCAATGTCTTCATTGTGATCGAAGATATGCGGCGACATGGACGGCTTGTTGCCCATCATCGGCACCATGCTCATCGATTCGCAGCCGCCCGCGATCATTGCGTCCGACTCGCCGACGCGGATGCGGTCGGCGGCCATGGCGAGCGCGGTCAGGCCCGATGCGCAGAAGCGGTTCACCGTCACGCCGCCGACGCTATTCGGCAGACCGGCCAGCAGCGCGCCCATGCGCGCGACGTTCAGCCCTTGTTCCGCTTCCGGAATCGCACAGCCGATGATCGCGTCTTCGATCACCTTCGTGTCGAGGCCGGGCACTTGCGCCACGGCTGACTTGATCGCGTGCACCAGCAGTTCGTCCGGGCGCGTGTTCTTGAACATCCCGCGCGGCGCCTTGCCGATCGGCGTACGGCTCGCGGCGACGATGTATGCGTCTTGCAATTGCTTTGCCATTTGAAGCTCCTTTGTCGACCAGAGTTAGCGCTTTAGCGCTTACTCTGGTCCCATGCAGTCTTATCGCGGTCGACCAGAGTTAGCGCTTTAGCGCTTACTCTGGTCCCATGCAGTCTCATCGCGGTCGACCAGAGTTAGCGCTTTAGCGCTTACTCTGGTCCCATACAGTCTTATCGCGTTGGTCGCTTAGTTACGCACCGGCTTGCCGGTTTGCAGCATGCCCATGATCCGTTCCTGTGTCTTTTGCGTGCCGAGCAGATCGACGAACGCACGACGCTCGAGTTGCAGCAGCCATTCTTCATCGACCAGACTGCCCGCCTCCACGTCACCGCCGCACACCGCTTCCGCGATGCGGCTCGCGATCAGGAAATCGTGCTCGCTGATGAACCGGCCATCACGCATATTGACGAGCGACGCCTTGATGGTCGCGATCGCCGAACGGCCGGCCACCGGCACCTGCGTCACACGCAGCGGCGGACGATAACCCGACGCCGACAACGCGCGCGCTTCCTTCTTCGCGACGTCGAGCAGCTCGAACACGTTGAAGACGATCGTGTCGGACGGCTTCAGGTAGCCCATCGCGCGGGCGTCGAGCGCGGAGGCCGAGACCTTCGCCATCGCCGCGTTTTCGAACGACTTCTGCACGAACTTGAGCAGGTCGTTGGTCGCGCCCACTTGCGTCGCGGCTTCCGCCGCGCGCAATGCCGCTTCCTTCAGGCCGCCGCCCGCGGGCACGAGACCCACGCCGACTTCCACCAGACCGAGATAGCTTTCGATGTGCGCGACCCGCTTCGCGCTATGCAGCGCCAGCTCGCAGCCGCCACCGAGCGCGATGCCCGACACGGCCGAGATGACCGGCACGCTCGCGTACTTCACGCGCAGCATGCCTTGCTGGAATTTCTTCACGAACGGCTCGATGCCCTTCGCGCCGCCCATCATGAACGCCGGCATCGCTTCTTCGAGGTTGGCGCCCGCCGAGAACGGGCCGCCCGGCGTGCCGAGTTTCAGCGACGTCGGCTGCCACACCACCAGACCCTTGTAGTCTTTTTCGGCCAGTTCGATCGCCTGCGTCAGACCGTCGATCACCGACGGTCCGATCGTGTTCATCTTGCTCTTGAACGACACGATCAGCACGTCGTTCTCGCCGGCGCGATCGTCGACCCAGGCGCGCACAGCGTCGGTTTCGAACAACGTCTTGCCGTAGGTCTTCGGATCAGCGGTTTCGCCGACCAGCGGTGCACGGAACACCTGCTTGTCGTAGACCGACAGCGACGAGCGCGGCACGAAGGTCTTCGAAGCCGGCGACCACGAACCTTCGTTCGTATGCACGCCGCCCTGCTCGGCCACTGGACCTTCCAGCACCCACGACGGCAGCGGCACGTTCGAGAGCGCCTTGCCGGCCGCGATATCTTCCTGCACCCATTCGGCGACCTGCTTCCAGCCGGCCGTCTGCCAGCCTTCGAAGGGACCTTCGTTCCAGCCAAAGCCCCAACGGATCGCCAGATCGACGTCGCGCGCGTTGTCGGCGATCGATTCCAGATGCACGCCGATGTAGTGATACACGTCGCGGAAAATCGCCCACAGGAACTGAGCCTGCGGATGCTGCGATTCGCGCAGCAGCTTCAGACGTTCCGCCGGCGGGCGCTTCAGAATGCGGCCGACCAGTTCGTCCGCCTTGGCGCCGCCGTCGACGTACTCGCCCGTCTTCGGATCGAGCACCTTGATCGCCTTGCCTTCCTTCTTGTAGAAGCCGCCGCCGGTCTTCTGACCCAGCGCGCCCTTCTTCACGAGTTCGGCCAGCACGGCCGGCGTTTCGTAGACCGGGAAGAACGGGTCGTCCTTCAGCGTGTCCTGCATCGTCTTGATGACGTGCGCCATCGTGTCCAGACCGACCACGTCGGCGGTACGGAACGTGGCCGACTTCGCGCGGCCCAGACGCGCTCCCGTCAGGTCGTCCACTTCGTCGAAACGCAGGCCGAATTTGGCGGCTTCGGTCACGACGGCGAGGATCGAGAAAATCCCGACGCGATTGGCGATGAAGTTCGGCGTGTCTTTCGCGCGCACGACGCCCTTGCCGACCACGCTGGTCAGGAACGACTCGAGTTGATCGAGGATTTCCGGGCGCGTGGTCGCGGTCGGGATCAGTTCGACCAGGTGCATGTAGCGCGGCGGATTGAAGAAGTGCACGCCGCAGAAGCGCGCCTTCAGTTCATCCGAGAAGCCATCGGAGAGCGCGGTGATCGACAGACCCGACGTGTTGGTCGCGAAAATCGCGTTCGGCGCGAGATGCGGCGCGACCTTCTTGTACAGGTCGTGCTTCCAGTCCATGCGTTCGGCGATCGCTTCGATCACGAGGTCGCATTCGGCGAGCTTTTCGATGTCGTCGTCGTAGTTCGCGGGCTGGATGTATTGCGCGTCGTCCTTCACGCCGAAGGGCGCCGGCGACAACTTCTTCAGATTCTCGATCGCCTTCAGCGCGATCGCGTTCTTCGGGCCTTCTTTTGCAGGCAGATCGAACAGCAGCACGGGCACCTTGGCGTTGATCAGGTGCGCGGCGATCTGCGCGCCCATCACGCCGGCGCCGAGCACGGCTACCTTGCGAATGATCAGATTGCTCACGTCGTTCCTCCGGGGAGTTATGCGATGTTGCGAAGCTTCATGGGACTTCGCGATGTGTGGCTGACGGCAGGCGCCGCGGGTTGGACACGCGCGACGCCTGCCTTGATGTGTTTGCCTGGCGCTTGAAAGCAGCGGCTTAGAACAGCGCTTCTTCGAGGTCCATCATCGACTTCGAGCCGGCGCGTGCCTGACGGATCGTCATCGCCGTTTCCGGCAGCAGCTTGGCGAAGTAGAAGCGAGCCGTGGCGAGCTTCGCCTTGTAGAACGGATCGCCCGAGGCTTCCTTGTCGAGCGCGACGCGTGCCATGCGGGCCCAGAAATACGAGAACACCAGATGGCCGACGGTGCGCAGATACGGCACGGCGGCGGCGCCCACTTCGTCCGGGTTCTGCATGGCCTTCATGCCGATTTCCATCGTCAGCTTCTGCACCTTTTCGCCGATGTCGGCGAGCGGGTTGATGAACTCCTGCATCTCCGGCTTCACGCCTTCCGCTTCGACGAAATCCGACACCAGCTTGCCGAACTTCTTCATCTTCGCGCCCATGTCGCCGAGGATCTTGCGGCCGAGCAGGTCGAGCGCCTGGATCGCGTTGGTGCCTTCGTAGATCATGTTGATGCGCGCGTCGCGCACGTACTGCTCCATGCCCCACTCGGCGATAAAGCCGTGGCCGCCGTAGATCTGCATGGCGTGATTGGTGCTCTCGAACGCGTTGTCCGACAGGAACGCCTTCAGGATCGGCGTCAGCAGCGCGACGAGGTCGGCGGCTTCCTTGCGCACCGATTCGTCAGCGTGCGACAGTTCCTTGTCGATATGCAGCGCGGACCAGTACGAGAAGGCGCGCGCGGCTTCGGCGTAGGCCTTCTGCGTGAGCAGCATGCGGCGCACGTCCGGGTGCACGATGATCGGGTCGGCCGCCTTTTCGGGCGCCTTCGGGCCGGTCAGCGAACGCATTTGCAGACGCTCTTTCGCGTACGTCAGCGAGTTCTGGTAACCGATTTCGGTCAGGCCGAGGCTCTGCATGCCGACGCCCAGGCGCGCGGCGTTCATCATCACGAACATCGCGTTCAAGCCCTTGTTCGGCTCGCCGACGAGCCAGCCCTTGGCGTTGTCGAGATTGATCACGCAGGTGGCGTTGCCGTGAATGCCCATCTTGTGTTCGATGGAGCCGCACTTCACGCCGTTGCGCTCACCCGGTTCGCCCGCATCGTTGGGCACGAACTTCGGCACGATGAAAAGCGAAATGCCCTTGGTGCCCTTGGGCGCATCCGGCAGACGCGCGAGCACCAGGTGAACGATGTTCTCCGCGAGATCGTGTTCGCCGCTGGAGATGAAGATCTTCGTGCCGCTGATCGCGTAGGAGCCGTCGCTGTTCGGCTCGGCCTTGGTGCGCAGAATGCCGAGGTCGGTGCCGCAATGCGGCTCGGTCAGACACATCGTGCCGGTCCAGACGCCCGCGACCAGCTTCGGCAAATAGCGCTGTTGCAGCTCCGGCGTGCCGTGCGCGTGCAGACATTCGTACGCGCCGTGCGAGAGGCCCGGGTACATGGTCCACGCCTGATTCGCCGAGTTCAGCATTTCATACAGCGCGTTGTTGACGAACGCGGGCAGGCCCTGGCCGCCATATGCCGGATCGCAACCCAGTGCGGGCCAGCCGGCTTCGACGTATTGTTTGTAGGCTTCCTTGAAGCCCTTCGGCGTGGTCACGACGCCGTCGCCGGCGTACGTGCAGCCTTCCTGATCGCCGCTGTGGTTGAGCGGGAACAGTACTTCCGAGCAGAACTTGCCGGCTTCCTCGAGCACCGCATTGATGGTGTCGGCATCGAGATCCGCGTGCTTCGGCATCTGCTTGATTTCGGCTTCGACGTTAAGCAGTTCGTGCAACACGAATTGCATGTCGCGCAGCGGCGCGGCGTACTGTCCCATGACTCTCTCCCAAGTTTGACAAGAAGCCAGGCCGTTAGCCGAGTCCGTGGATCGGAGCTTTCTGCGCCGCTGAATCCGCCTGATTGGCGGCGGCGCTGCTAACGGCTTTCGCTTTGATACGAAACAATCAATTTTTCCAGCGCGGCCCACGTGAGACGCACCGCATCCGGCAAGTGCAGGAAGCGCGCGTCGTGATGCAGACCGAGCGTGAAGCTGTACAGTTCGAACAGCATCAGTTGCGGATCGGTGTCGGCACGCAGATGCCCTTCTTCCATTGCCTGCGAAATCGCGCGCGTGAGCGCCGCACGCCAGACCGTCACGCTCGACACCAGTTGCTCACGCACCGGGTTATCCGCGCGGTCGTCGTACTCGACGGCGCCGCTGATGTAGATGCAACCGGTGGTGACTTCCTGAATGCGCTTCTCGATCCAGCGGGAAATCATCGCGCGCAAGCGCGGCAATCCACGAGGCTCGCGCAAACTCGGGAAAAACACCTCGTCTTCGAAACGACGGTGATATTCGCGCACGACTTCGACCTGCAAGTCCTCGCGCGACCCGAAATGCGCGAACACCCCGCTTTTGCTCATCTGCATGCGCTCAGCCAGCAGCCCGATCGTCAGACCTTCCAGTCCGTCGCGGCTTGCCAGGTCAAGTGCTGCGTCGAGAATTGCGGCTCGCGTCTGTTCGCCTTTTCGCATAGCTTTTTACCGTTCTAATGTGACCGAAAGAAAAATCGAACGGCCGTACTATTATTGAGTGCCGCCGTCCGCGAAACAAGGACTTTATTAGAAACCGGTTTCTAACCTGGTTTCAATTCTGCGGCATCCGTCAATCAGAGGAATGAGATTTTTTAGAGGCGTTTGCCTGAAGTTTGCCTTGAGACAGGGTTGCCCGCCTAAGTGCACGCTTTCTTCTGATTAACGCAGCCGGCCGACATGATGCAGCAAGTCGGTGCGAATGCAGAAGCGTTTGACGTATCGCGGGTATTGGAAGGACGACGCGGTGCCGGGATTGCCGGGTGGAATGCCGTCGATAGTTTCGTTAGACGCAGGCCTGACGTGGCGTTGCCGCCGTGTCAGGCTTGCTCGATCGGAACATGGAGAATGAAAGAAGATCGCGTCAGGACGCGTTGTCGTGCGCTGGGAAAGTTTGCGTAGGCGCCGCGGCAGCCCGCGTCAGCACGTCGTTCCAGTCACCACGCCGCATCCGGGTGAAAAGACGCAATCCGGGATACCACGGGCTGTCGTCCCCGCCATACAGCCAGCGCCAGCTTCCCGCGAAACGGTTGAGCAGCTAGACCGGGGCTTTACCCATCGCCGCGGCAAGATGGGCTGCCGACGTATCGACGGCGATCACTGCGGCCCGCCGTCCTTCGATGCAAAGCAAAGCGGCCCAAGCATTGCGCTCGAGCCGCTTCGTGCCTACTAGGCGTTGGTCGCAAACGCATTGCCGCGAGTCAGTCGTAGCCACCCACCGTCAGCAACTTCATCACGGCCCGGTAGGTCGTGTAGGCGAGCCAGTTGAGCGCGCGCTCACCGGCCGGCCGGGCGTCGTAGCGCGCTTCGTCGATACGGCGCGAGTCCTTGAAGGCGACGAGGATCGCTTCACGCAACGCGTCGATCGACGGGTCGTTCACCAGCACCACATTGGCTTCGTTGTTGAGCATCAGGCTCAGCGCGTCGAGGTTCGACGAGCCGACCGTCGCCCAGTTCGAATCCACCACCGCGACCTTGCCGTGCAGCAGCGTTTTCTCGTACTCGGCGATCTGCACGCCGGCCTTGAGCAACGCGCGATAGAGAAACGGCACCGCGTAATCGAGCGCCTTGAATTCCTTGCGTCCGATGATGAGCTTCACCACCACACCGCGTCGCGCCGCGAACACCAGCGCGCGCCGCAGCTTGCGCCCCGGCATGAAATACGGATTGGCGAGCAGCACTTCGTTGCGCGCCTGGCCGATCGCCGCCAGATACGCTTTCTCGATAGCGCGCCGGTTGATCAGGTTGTCGCGCGCGACGAACGCTACACAAGGTTGGCCGCCCGCCCACAATTCTTCGTTGCGACGCCGGCGCCTGCGCCGCAGGCTGCCGAGCGAGGCCGTGGTCTTCGGCCCGAGGTCCGGCTCCATGGACTCGATCGGCCGATGCCCAAGTCGAATCCGCCGCCACTGCACCTCGAACGCCTGGCGGATATCGGCGACCACCGGCCCGTGCAATTCGACCGCGAAGTCCCAGCGCCGGTACGGCAGCTTCTCGCCATTGTTCTCGTAATCGTCGACGATATTGATCCCGCCGCAGTACGCGAACTGATCGTCGATCACCGCCAGTTTGCGATGCGTGCGCGAGAAGCCGAAGCGGCCGAACAGGTGCGGGTTGTAGATGCGATGGTCGATGCCGGCGACGGGCCACTCGTTGAACATCGGCAAACGCTCGGTGCCGATGCCGTCGGTGATCACGCGCACCTTGACGCCGCGCGCGGCGGCGCGCAGCAACGCGGCGCTGACCGCCTGCCCGGCGTTGTCGTAGCAGAAGATATACGTTTCGAGCACCACGTCGCTCTGCGCGGCATCCACACGCGCGATCAGCGCACTGAAGAACTCATCGCCGGAACGCAGCAGCTTGACGTCGTTGCCGCTGGTGAAGCGGTAACGCTGCCAATAGCGGCGGCCGAGCAGCGATTGCCGCAGTCGGGCGAAGCGGCGCGCGCCGCCGACGCTCACCGGCCACGCTCCGTGGGATGCCCAACGTCAGCACGCCCACTGAACCGCTCATGCAGCCTTTTAGGCAACTGCAGGATCGCATCGGCATTCGACGACGAAAAGCAGCGCGACGCCGCCTCGTCATACGGCAGCCACAGAAATGCGGTGTGCTCGCGCGGCGCCAGCGTGACCTCGAGTTGCTCCGGCACTTGCAGGCTGAACCAGTGCTCGGTGTTGTGGATCACGCCTTCGGCATAGCGATAGCGGAACTCCGGGTAGATCTCGTATTCGATCGAATATTGCCAATCGAACAACGCGCTATGCGGCACTTGCGCGCTGCCCACCACGATGCCGGTCTCTTCGCCGACCTCGCGCGTCGCCGTCTCGGCGAGCGGCTCATCGAGCCGGTCTTTGGAGCCCGTGACCGACTGCCAGAAACCGGCGTGATCGGCGCGCTCGATCAGCAGCACGTCGAGCGCGGGCGTATGGATGATGACGAGTACGGATTGCGGAATCTTCGGCGGTTTCGGCATGGCGTGAAAACTGGGCGCAACGCTTGCGCGGTACATGTCGGAGATTGGTCCAG
This sequence comes from Paraburkholderia sp. NPDC080076, assembly GCF_050281145.1. Lineage (NCBI taxonomy): Bacteria > Pseudomonadati > Pseudomonadota > Betaproteobacteria > Burkholderiales > Burkholderiaceae > Paraburkholderia > Paraburkholderia sp. NPDC080076. Next base: position 269,620 of record NZ_JBNNWQ010000002.1, read on the forward strand.
GAAACGGTCGAACGCAGTTGCATCGACTGTAACGCAAAAAACGAAAAAGGCGCATGACGCGCCTTTTTCGATTGCTTCCGCTGTCGTTTTTCAGACAGCACTGACTGGCTTCAGGGCGTTACACCTTCGGTTCCGGCTGACGCAGACGGATGTGCAACTCGCGCAACTGGCGCTCGTCCACTTCGCTCGGTGCCTGCGTGAGCAGACACTGTGCGCGTTGCGTCTTCGGGAACGCGATCACGTCGCGGATCGAATCGGCGCCGGCCATCATCGTGACGATGCGGTCCAGACCGAACGCGATACCGCCGTGCGGCGGCGCGCCGTATTGCAGCGCGTCGAGCAGGAAGCCGAACTTGGCTTGCGCTTCTTCCGCGTTGATCTTCAGCGCGCGGAACACCTTGCTCTGCACTTCTTCACGGTGAATACGCACCGAGCCGCCGCCGATTTCCCAGCCGTTCAGCACCATGTCGTAGGCCTTCGCAAGGCAGCGCGCCGGATCCGTTTCCAGATACTCGAGGTGCTCGTCCTTCGGGCTAGTGAACGGGTGATGCGCGGCGACGTAGCGGTTGTCTTCCTCGTCGTATTCGAACATCGGGAAGTCGACCACCCACAGCGGCTTCCAGCCGGACTCGACGAGACCATTGGCCTTGCCGAATTCCGAATGGCCGATCTTCAGACGCAGTGCGCCGAGACTGTCGTTCACCACCTTCGCGCGATCCGCCGCGAAGAAGATGATGTCGCCGTCTTGCGCGCCGGTGCGCTCGATGATCGCCTTGACCGCTTCGTCGTGCAGGTTCTTGACGATCGGGCTTTGCAGACCGTCACGGCCCTTCGCCACTTCGTTGACCTTGATCCACGCGAGGCCCTTCGCGCCGTAGATGCGCACGAATTCCGTATAGCTGTCGATGTCGCCACGCGAGAGCTCGCCGCCCTTCGGCACGCGAATTGCCGCGACACGGCCGTCTTTCGTGTTGGCCGGCGTGCTGAACACCTTGAAGTCGACGTCGCGGACCGCATCCGTGAGGTCCGTGAATTCGAGCTTCACGCGCAGGTCCGGCTTGTCCGAACCGAAGCGGCGCATGGCTTCCGAATACAGCATGACCGGGAATTTCTCGTCGAGCGCGACGCCGATCGTTTCTTTGAACACATGACGGATCATGTCTTCGAACAGATCGCGAATTTCCTGTTCCGACAGGAACGAGGTTTCGCAGTCGATCTGCGTGAATTCCGGCTGACGGTCGGCGCGCAGGTCTTCGTCGCGGAAACACTTGACGATCTGATAGTAGCGATCGAAGTTCGCCACCATCAGCAGTTGCTTGAACAACTGCGGCGACTGCGGCAGCGCGAAGAACTGGCCCGGGTTCGTGCGCGACGGCACGAGGTAGTCGCGCGCGCCTTCCGGCGTGCTCTTGGTCAGCATCGGCGTTTCGATGTCGATGAAGCCCAGCGAGTCGAGGTACTTGCGCGCCTCGATCGCGACGCGGTAACGCAGACGCAGGTTGTGCTGCATCTGCGGACGGCGCAGGTCCAGCACGCGGTGCGTGAGACGCGTGGTTTCCGACAGGTTGTCGTCGTCGAGCTGGAACGGCGGCGTGATGGACGGGTTCAGCACGATCAGCTCGTGGCACAGCACTTCGATCTTGCCGCTCTTGAGCGCCGCGTTCGTGGTGCCTTCCGGACGGGCACGAACCACGCCCTTGATCTGCAGGCAGAACTCGTTGCGCACGCCTTCGGCCGCCTTGAACATCTCCGCGCGGTCCGGGTCGCAGACGACCTGAACGAGGCCTTCGCGATCGCGCAGGTCGATGAAGATGACGCCGCCATGGTCGCGGCGGCGACTCACCCAGCCGCACAGCGAGACGGATTGGCCCAGCAGTTCTTCGGTCACCAGACCGCAGTATTGAGATCTCATCGACATGATGTTTGTCTTTCGTTTTGCATTGGTTGAACGGCGCGTGGCATTAAAACGCTACGTGCCGCGTTACAGCGGAGGCTCGACTGTCGTGCGGCGCACCGGCGCCGGCGGCGCGGACGGCGCCACGACGCCCATCGAGACGATGTACTTGAGCGCGGCGTCGACCGTCATGTCGAGTTCGATCACTTCGCTCTTGGGCACCATCAGGAAGAAGCCGGAAGTTGGATTCGGCGTAGTCGGCACATACACGCTGACGTGATCTTCTTTCAGGTGGTTGATGACGTCGCCGCCCGGAATGCCGGTCAGAAACGCAATCGTATAGGAGCCGCGGCGCGGGTACTCGATCAGGAGCGCCTTGCGAAACGCGTTGCCGCTGCTCGACAGCAGGGTATCGGACACCTGCTTGACGCTGGTGTAGATCGGGCCGACCACCGGAATGTGAGCGACCACGACTTCCCACCACTTCACGAGCTTCTGCCCAATGAAGTTCTGCGTCAACAGTCCAACGACAAAGATGAAGGCGAGCGTGAGCACTGCGCCGAGGCCGGGCAGGCGAAAGCCGAACAGGCGCTCCGGCTGCCACGCGCGCGGCAACAGCAACAGCGTCTGGTCCATCGTGCCGATGATCAGACCGAGCACCCACAGTGTGATGGCCAAAGGCACCAGCACCAGCAGGCCAGTCAGGAACACCGATTTGAGCGTCGTTTTTTTCGTCGTCATGTGTACCGCCAGAAAGCCGCGCGGGCCGAAGCCCAACGTGCGGCGTGTGCGCCGCCCCGAAGGGCGGCAGTCCTGCTAGGCGCTGCCGGAATCGCTCGAACTCGCCGAAGCGGCCGGTGCGGCAGCAGGCGCGGACGGCGTTGCAGCCGTGCTGCTGGCCGGCGCCGCGTCGGATTGCGCGGCGCCGCTATTGGCGCCCGCGTTCTCGCCCGAAGCGCCATTCGAGGCGCCGTTGGCGTCGGGCTTGGCAGGCGCGCTCTTGCCGCCATTACCGCCGCGAAAATCGGTCACGTACCAGCCGGAGCCCTTCAACTGGAAGCCGGCAGCCGTGACCTGCTTGCGATATGTGTCTTTCCCGCACTCGGGACACTGCGTCAACTGGGGGTCGCTGATCTTCTGAAGCACGTCCTTCCCGAAGCCGCACGATTCGCAACGATAAGCGTAGATCGGCATGATCTTTTTCCCTACTGAAATCTAGTAAACGCTTGCAAAGCCTTGAATTATAGCCGCAAACGATTCCCCTCCCCCGGATTTTGGGGACAAGCGCTCGACGCAGCCGCCGCTCGCTTAAGTGGGGGCGGCCGCGGCCGAATCAAGTACGGCGCGCGTTGCCGTGGAGCGCCGCAGCCGCATCGTCAGGCGCGGCGGCGCCAAGTTAGCCAGCGCTCACGTCCCGCGAAAATGGCAATCGAATCATGCACCGCTTCGTCTTCAATCAGCTCGAAATACGGCGTGAGCAGCGCGTCGAGATCCGCGCGCTCGATGCCGAACGGCGGCCCTTTCGGCGTCGCGCCGATGAAAAAGAGGCCCGCGAGCAACGCGCCGTCGGGCAGCAGCTCGGCCATCCGTCGTGCATAGTCGGCGCGGCGCGCGAGCGGCAGCGCGCAGAAGAATGCGCGCTCGTAAATCCAGGCCGGCGTGAAAGGCGGCTCATACGTGAAGAAATCCGCCTGTTCCACCAGTTGCGCGTGCTGCGCGCCCAACTGCTCATGCGCCGCCGCGACGGCGGCCGGTGAAAAGTCGATCGCGCGGACTGGATTGCCCTGCCCGGCCAGCCAGACCGCTTCGTACGCACTGCCGCAACCTGGAATCAACACGGCCGCGCCGCTGTGGCGAGCGGCAAACGACTGAAACGCGGACGGCACGCCCGCCTGATCCCACGGCATGAACCCGCGCTCGAAACGCTCGTTCCAGAACTCGGGCGAGTTGGGGTCGCGGTTCTCGAAGTCGGGCGCGGAGGGTTGGGTCGGGTCGCTCATTGGTTACCTCGCAGGGATTGCAATCAACCGCCGTAAGCGAGCACCAGAAACGCCCGCGCCAGCACCGCGCCGACACCGACCGCCACGCCGAACAGCAGCAGGCTTTGCAACAGCCGGTTGGTGCGTTTCTGCTCGAGCAGAATCTGGCGAATCATGTCGTCGTTCGTGCCGCGCTTGTTGTCGTGGCGCTCGGCCAGCACGTGATGAATCAGGCGCGGCAACTGCGGCAGCGTCTTGCTCCACTGCGGCGCCTCGATCTTCAGGCGCTCGTACCAGCCGCGCACGCCGATCTGTTCGTTCATCCAGCGTTCGAGATAAGGCTTGGCCGTCTTCCACAGATCCAGTTCGGGATCGAGCGAGCGGCCGAGGCCTTCCACGTTCAGCATGGTTTTTTGCAGCAGCACCAGTTGCGGCTGGATTTCGACGTTGAAGCGGCGCGAGGTCGAGAACAGGCGCATTAGAACCTGGCCGAGCGAAATGTCTTTCAGCGCGCGGTCGAAGTACGGCTCGCACACGGCACGGATCGCGCTCTCGAGTTCTTCGACGCGGGTAGTCGGCGGCACCCAGCCCGACTCCAGATGCAGCGTGGCGACGCGATGGTAGTCGCGCTTGAAGAACGCGAGGAAGTTCTGCGCGAGGTAGTTCTTATCGAAGTCCGACAGCGCGCCGATGATGCCGAAATCGAGCGCGATATAGCGGCCGAAGTGGGCCGGATCGAGACTCACCTGAATGTTGCCCGGGTGCATGTCGGCGTGGAAAAAGCCGTCGCGGAACACCTGGGTGAAGAAAATCTCGACGCCTTCGCGCGCCAGCTTCGGAATATCGACGCCGGCCGCGCGCAGCGTTTCCACTTGGCTGATCGGCACGCCGACCATACGCTCCATGACCAGCACCGTGGGCGTGCAAAACTCCCAATACATCTCCGGCACCAGCAGCAGGTCGAGCCCGGCAAAGTTGCGCCGCAACTGGCTGCCGTTGGCCGCCTCGCGCATCAGGTCGAGTTCGTCGTGCAGATATTTGTCGAATTCGGCCACCACCTCACGCGGCTTCAGGCGCTTGCCGTCGGCCCACAGACGCTCGGCCCATACGGCGATGTCGCGCAGCAAGGCGAGGTCGGAATCGATCACCGGCAGCATGTTCGGGCGCAGCACCTTCACGGCGACGGCCTTGCCGGCGTGCTGGCCCGCTTTCACCGTGGCGAAGTGCACCTGCGCGATCGAGGCGCTCGCCACCGGCACTCGCTCGAAGTCGTCGAACAGCACGTCGACCGGCGCGCCGAGCGACTTCTCGACCAGCCCGATCGCCACCGCCGAATCGAACGGCGGCACCTGATCCTGGAGCTTCGCCAACTCGTTGGCGATATCCACCGGCAACAGATCGCGCCGCGTGGACAACACCTGCCCGAACTTGACGAAGATCGGCCCGAGGCTTTCCAGCGCGAGCCGCAAACGCACGCCCGGCGGCGCATCGAACTTGCGCCCGATGGTGGTGATACGCAGCAGCAGACGCACGCGCCGGTCGTTGATGCGGCTGAGCATCATCTCATCGAGACCGAAGCGGATGACCGTGAAAAAAATCTTGAGGAAACGCAGAAAACGCATAGTTGTGCCCGGTGACTAGCGCGTGCCGCGCGACGTGGCGGCGCCGCCCGGCGCATCGGCGCCGCGGGCTTCGACCTTCTGTTCAAGACGCTCAAGGCGTTTTTCCACGCGCGCCAGTGCGTCGCGCGCGCGGGCCAGTTCAACGTTGAAATCCTCGAGCGCGGCGCGGCGCACCAGTTGCGGATTCTCGTCGAGCAGATACTCGGCGGCGGTGTCGAGCAGATTGCGCCCGGTGCGCTGCACATGTTCGCCGACCGTGCGCACGACCGACGCCACCCGCCACGCCGGGCCGTCGCCGATAAGCTTGGCCAGATCTTCTTCCGGCTCCCAGCGCAGATGTTCGGCGAGCTTGGCGATCACGGTGGCAAATTCGGCGTCGCCTTCGATCTTCACGTGCTTCATCACCGCCGCCTGGCCGCCTTGCACGAAAGCGGGCAACGCGTCGGAGGGCACCGAGATGGTCACGTCGAACTGTTGCGCCTCGGTGGCGGCAACCGCGCTCAGATAGCCGTCCGGTTGCACCAGCAGCATCAACACGACCGGCGGACATGACAGTCTCGCGGTCTTGCCCGCGTAGGGGGCGAGGCGCTCACGAGCCCACGATTCGCGGGCGAGCAGATGATTGACAGCAGCAGCGAAGGGCTTGGCGGCGAGGGTCATTGAAAGTGGCAAGAAAAAACCCGCGCGAGCGAGGTGCCCGCGCGGGTTCCTATTGTAACGTCCGTTCGCTTTGCGGCTTGCTATGCCGAACGGCCAACGCCAGGTGCGATTCAAGAACGCGCTGATCCGTCGCGCGGCCTCTATCGCACCGCCTGTTTCAGTGCTGCGTGACCTGCTGGATGCCGGCCAGCAGCCAGCCTTCGCCGGCACGGTTCGCCTTGGACAGGTTCCAGACTTCGACGAACGGCTCGGCCGCCGCGCCCGGCGCTTCGCGAATCAGGCCCGAGAAGCGGACGCTGGCGAAGTATTCGTTCGCGCGCTCTTCCACGCCGAGCAACTCGGCATTCAGTTGCACCACGTCCGTCTGATTCGTCTGCGCACCGCGCGACGACAGATCGACCTTCACCTCGGCGAACATTTCCGGCGTGGTGAATTCGCGGATGTCGTCCATGTTGCCGACGTCCCATGCGGCTTGCAGACGCACGAAGTAGACCTTGGCATTACGCAGGAACGCTTCCGAGTCGAAGCCGGCCGGCACCACAGGCACGGCGTTGATGGTCGGCGTGCTCAGCGGATTGCCTTGCGGTTCGAGATACGAGCCGGTGGGCGGCGCGTTATACCGGGGTTCCTGCGAGTAGCCCGTACCGCCCGAGTTGAGCGACGGCGAACTGCCCGCGTACGCCGGCTGCGCCGAGTCGCGCTTGCGGCCCATGAAGCGGCGGATCAGCCAGATACCGATCATCGCGATAATCGCAATCACGATGATATTGGCCATGGCGCCGGCGAACGCGCCGCCCAGGCCAAAGTGCGACAGCAACGCGGCGATGCCGAGACCGGCCGCCAAACCGGCGATCGGCCCGAGCCAGCGCGAACGGTTAGGTTGCGCGGCGGGTGTCGGCGCGGGCGCCGGTGCCGGCTGCGCACGCTGCTGCATGGCCTGATTGCCTTGGGAAGGTTGCGACGGCGCGGACTGCTGCGTCACGCTATTCGACTGACGGCCGATGCTACGGCCACCGCCCATGCGGCGAGCTTCCGCATCGAGCGAAGCGAGGGAGCCGGCCATGATCAGGCCGACCATCGCGATCAGTCCGATTCTTCTCACCAGCGACCGCCCAACCTTACGGGGAGATAACACACCTGAATCGGACATTTTCGTACTTTCCTTTAAAAATCGATGGGTTAGGAACCCTAGTATTTGGTCCCCACATGTAAAGCTACCACGCCAGCTGACAAATTGTAATATTTGACGCCGTCCAGGCCTGCTTGTTCCATCATTGTTTTCAAAGTTTCCTGGTCCGGATGCATCCGGATCGATTCCGCGAGGTACTGGTAGCTCTCGGCATCTTTCGCAAAGCGTTCGCCCAACCACGGCAACACCTTAAAAGAATAGACGTCGTAGACCTTTTTGAGCGGATCCCATACCTTCGAAAATTCCAGCACCAGCAGACGCCCCGCCGGTTTCAGCACGCGCCGCATTTCCGCCAGCGCGACGTCCTTGTGCGTCATGTTGCGCAGGCCGAATGCCACCGTGACCACATCGAAGTAATTGTCCGGAAAGGGGATTTTCTCTGCGTCGCAAAGCAGCGCCGGCGTGATCACGCCCTTGTCCAGCAAGCGGTCGCGCCCCACGCGCAGCATCGATTCATTGATGTCGGTATGCCAGACTTCGCCGGTTTCGCCCGCCTGCTTCGCGAAGGCCTTCGACAGATCGCCCGTGCCGCCCGCGATATCGAGCACCTTGTAGCCCGGCCGCACGTTGGCCTGGGCGATCGTGAACATCTTCCACGCCCGGTGCAACCCGCCCGACATCAGGTCGTTCATCAAGTCGTAGTTGGCGGCAACCGAGTGGAACACGCCCGCCACCTTCTGCGCCTTGTCCTGTTCGTCGACCGATTGAAAGCCGAAGTGGGTTTTGCTCATCGCGCTTGTCCTTTCGCGTATTCTGAATGTTGCGCCGCATCAGTGCGGCGATCGGGGCGAATCGTATCAGTGACAGTGCCCGTGCGCAGCGCCGGCTTGAACCATAGGCGTATCGCGGTCGACGCCGGCCGCCTGAAGTTTGGCGAGATAGTCGCGCCAGAGTTCATCCTGGCGCACGGCCATGTCGTACAGCAGGTCCCACGAATAGATGCCGGTGGCGTGTCCGTCGGAGAAAGTCGGCTGCAGGGCATAGTTGCCGACGCCCTCGATCATCGTGATCGTCACGTCGCGCTTGCCGGTCTGCAGGGTTTCCTGGCCGGGCCCGTGGCCCATCACTTCCGCCGACGGCGAATACACGCGCAGCAGTTCGAACGGCAGGCGATACGATTCGCCGTTTGCGTACTGCAATTCGAGCACACGCGATTTGGAATGCACGACCACGCCGGTCGGCACCGGAGTATCGGGAGTCAGTCCACTCATATTGACCTCATAGAAAACGCCGTCTCAAGTTTCCCTGCTCCCTCGGCCGCAAACGCACGACACGATAGGTGCGCGGTCGCTCAACCCAGCGCCTGTTCGATTTCCTGCCGCACCGCTTCGCGCAGCAAGGTGGCTTGCGCGCGGCGCGACGACAGCATGGCTTCGGACACCGTGCGCTGGCGCGGCGCCCAGATGGGCAGCGGAAAATGGGCGTCGTTCGAAAAACGCGGAATCACGTGCCAGTGCACGTGGGGAACCTGGTTGCCGAGGCTCGCCAGGTTGACCTTGACCGGCTGCAGGATGCGCCGGATCGCGCGCTCGACCGCATACACGGCCTTCATCACGCGATCGCGGTCGTTTCCGTCGAGGTCGGAAAACTCGGCCACATGCTCGTTCCAGATGACCCGGCAAAAGCCCGGGTAATCGTGTTCGTCGGTGAGGACGACACGCAAGGTGTCGTCGTGCCACAGCACATCGCCGCCATCTTCACGGCAAAAAACGCAATCCATCGTCGTCCTCAGGCAAAAATCGTCGGTCGTGCCATTAAACCAGCACGCGCTCGATTCCGCCATTGTTCGCACGCTGCACGTAGTCGACCATCCAGTCTTCACCGAGCACGTGACGTGCCATCTCGACGACGATGTAATCCGCCTCGATGCCCGCATCTTCGTTGTAACGCGACAGACCTTGCAGGCAAGACGGGCAGCTCGTGAGGATCTTCACGTCGGTGGCGCCCTTCGGCTGCGGGCCGTCGCCGGCCTTGAGCACGGAGCCGTTCGGCGCACCCGCCGAGCCGGCCGATGCATTGGCCGGATTGATCCCGTTCGCGCCCGCTTCAGCAACGAGCGGAATGCCGCGCAGCTTCGCCGCGCCCTTGCGGATCTCCTCTTCCTTGCGGAAGCGGACCTGCGTCGAAATATCCGGACGCGTGACTGCGAGTGTGCCGGATTCGCCACAGCAGCGATCGTTCTTCTCGATCTGGTAGCCGTCCTTCTCCGAGCCCATCAGCTGATTGACGAGCTTGACCGGGTCCATCGTCTTGATCGGCGTGTGGCACGGGTCGTGGTACATGTAGCGCACGCCGTTCACGCCGTCGAGCTTCATGCCTTTCTCCAGCAGAAACTCGTGAATGTCGATGATCCGGCAACCCGGGAAGATCTTCTCGAATTCGTACCCGGCGAGCTGGTCGTAGCACGTGCCGCACGACACCACCACCGTCTTGATGTCGAGGTAGTTCAGCGTATTGGCGACGCGGTGGAACAGCACGCGGTTGTCCGTGACGATCTGCTCGGCCTTGTCGTACTGGCCCGAACCGCGTTGCGGATAGCCGCAGCACAGGTAACCCGGCGGCAGCACCGTTTGCACGCCCGCTTCCCACAGCATGGCCTGGGTGGCGAGACCGACCTGCGAGAACAGCCGCTCCGAGCCGCAGCCCGGGAAGTAGAACACCGCTTCCGTGTCGGCGGTGGTCGTCTTCGGATTGCGGATGATCGGGACGATCTTGTTGTCCTCGATGTCGAGCAACGCGCGCGCGGTCTTCTTCGGCAGGTTGCCCGGCATCTTCTTGTTCATGAAATGGATCACCTGCTGCGTGACCGGCGGCTTGCCGACGGTTGCCGGCGGGTGCGCCGTCTGCTTCTTCGCGAACTTCTTCAGCACGTCGTTGCCGAGGCGCTGCGCCTTGTAGCCGATGCCCATCATCGCGGTGCGCGCGAGGTTGATGGTCTGCGGGTTGGTCGCGTTGAGGAAAAACATGCCGGCCGCGTTGCCCGCGTTGAACTTCTTCTTGCCCATCTTGCGCAGCAGGTTGCGCATGTTCATGGTCACGTCGCCGAAGTCGATCTTCACCGGACACGGCGTCACGCATTTGTGACAGACAGTGCAGTGATCGGCGACGTCGTTGAACTCGTCCCAGTGCTTGATCGACACGCCGCGGCGGGTCTGCTCTTCGTACAGGAACGCCTCAACCAGCAGCGAAGTGGCGAGAATCTTGTTGCGCGGGCTGTACAGCAGGTTCGCGCGCGGCACGTGGGTCGCGCACACCGGCTTGCACTTGCCGCAGCGCAAGCAGTCCTTGATCGACTCGGAAATCGCGCCGATATCGGACTGCTGCATGATCAGCGATTCATAGCCCATCAGGCCGAAGCTCGGCGTGTAGGCGTTGCGCAGGTCGGCGCCTTCGAGCAGCTTGCCCGCATTGAAGCGGCCATGCGGATCGACGCGCTGCTTGTAGGCGCGGAATTCGCTGATCTCCTCGTCGGTGAGGAATTCGAGCTTGGTGATGCCGATGCCGTGCTCGCCGGAGATCACGCCGTCGAGCGAACGCGCCAGCTTCATGATGCGTGCGACTGCCGTGTGGGCGTCCTGCAGCATCTCGTAGTTGTCGGAGTTGACCGGCAGGTTCGTGTGGACGTTGCCGTCGCCCGCGTGCATGTGCAGTGCGACGAACACGCGGCCGCGCAGCACCTGCTTGTGGATCGCCTGGGCTTCGTCGAGGATCGGCTTGAACTCGCCGCCGTTGAAGATCTGCCGCAGTTCGGCACGGATCTCCTGCTTCCACGACACGCGGATCGTACGGTCCTGCGTGACATGGAACACGGTGGCGTCGGGCTGCGCATCCGCGCGGTCGGCGAACTTCTCCGCCAGCGCTTCGTAGCCGAGACCGACCAGATAGTGCTGCGCCTCACGCAGCGACAGGTCGAGCTTGTCGCGCAGGAATTCCCAGCGCGTGCGCACGCGCTTGAGCAGATCGAGCGCCTGCTGCACGCGGTCTTCGAGCAGTTCGGCGCTCGGAATTTCGTTGGCGTCGTCGCTCTTGCCGAGCGGCAGCTTGCCGGCCTGGAAGAACGCTTCGAGCGCGTCGACCAATTGCAGCTTGTTCTTGATCGACAACTCGATGTTGATGCGCTCGATACCGTCCGTGTACTCGCCCATGCGATCGAGCGGGATCACCACGTCTTCGTTGATCTTGAACGCGTTGGTGTGCTTGGCGATCGCGGCCGTGCGGCTGCGGTCGAGCCAGAAACGCTTGCGCGCCTCGGCGTTGACCGCGACGAAACCTTCGCCGCTCTTGCCGTTGGCCATGCGCACGACTTCCGAGGTGGCTTGCGCGACCGCGTCCGCGTCGTTGCCCACGATGTCGCCGATCAGCACCATCTTCGGAAACGCGTTGCGCTTGCTCTTGGTCGCGTAGCCGACCGCGCGCAAATAGCGCTCGTCCAGATGCTCGAGGCCGGCGAGAATCGCGCCGCCCTGCTTCGACGTTTCGAACAGATAGTCCTTGATTTCGACGATGCTCGGAATCGCGTCGCGTGCCTGGCCGAAGAATTCGAGGCAGACGGTGCGCGTGTGCGCCGGCATCTTGTGCAGCACCCAGCGCGCGGAGGTGATGAGCCCGTCGCAGCCTTCCTTCTGCACGCCCGGCAGACCGGCGAGGAACTTGTCCGTGACGTCCTTGCCGAGACCTTCCTTACGGAACACGCGACCCTTGATGTCGAGCGCTTCCGTGCGCAGCAGTTTTTCGCCCGGCGCGTAGTTGCCGTCGAACCATTTGAGCTCGAAACGCGCGACTTCGATGTCGTGAATCTTGCCCATGTTGTGCTCGAGGCGCGTGACTTCGAGCCAGTTCCCTTCCGGGTCGACCATGCGCCACCAGGCGAGATTGTCGAGCGCCGTGCCCCACAACACCGCCTTCTTGCCGCCCGCGTTCATCGCGACGTTGCCGCCCACGCAGGACGCATCCAGCGAGGTCGGATCGACGGCGAACACGAAGCCGGCCTGCTCGGCCGCTTCGGTCACGCGGCGCGTAACCACGCCCGCGCCGGAGAAAATTGTCGCGACTTTACGGTCGACGCCCGGCAATTCGGTCATTTCGACCGCGCCGAGTTGTTCGAGCTTTTCAGTGTTGATGACGGCCGAGAACGGCGTGAGCGGCACCGCGCCGCCCGTGTAGCCCGTGCCGCCTCCGCGTGGAATCACGGTCAGACCGAGTTCGAAACACGCCTTGATCATGCCGGCGATCTCGGCTTCGGTATCCGGCGTGAGCACGACGAACGGGTATTCGACGCGCCAGTCGGTCGCGTCGGTCACGTGCGAGACGCGCGATAGGCCGTCGAACTTGATGTTGTCCTTTTCCGTGACCTTGCCCAGAACCTTGGTCGCACGCTTGCGCAGATCGTAGGTCTTCTGGAATTCGCTGGCGAATTCGTCGACGGCGCGGCGCGCGGCCTGCACCAGCGTTTCCACGCGAGCGGCGCGGTCGATGCCCGCTTCATCGCCGTGTTCGGTCAGATCGGCGCGGCGGCGCTTTTCGATCTCGCTCAAACGGTGATGCAGCGCTTCGATCAGCATCGCGCGGCGCTTCGGATTGTCGAGCAGGTCGTCTTGCAGGTAAGGATTGCGGCGCACTACCCAGATGTCGCCGAGCACTTCGTACAGCATGCGTGCCGAGCGGCCGGTGCGGCGTTCCGCACGCAATTCGGCAAGCACGGCCCAGGCTTCGTCGCCGAGCAGACGGATGACGATTTCGCGATCGGAAAACGACGTGTAGTTGTAGGGAATTTCGCGCAGACGCGCTTCGGGATCGGTGGCCACCGCGGCGGCCCCGTGCGGATCGAAAACTTGAGGTGCGTTCATGTTCGGACGACTCGGTAGGTCAACCCGGCGCGCTCATCGATGACGCGTCGGCTGACGGTGCGCGTGGCGCGCAATGCTGGAAATCTTCTTGGGAGCGAAGCACGACCGACGGCCAAACCCACACCGGTCGCTTCGCGGCGCTCAGATATAACTACACGATCGTGCGTGGCGGACGTGACGCTCCGCCGCGGGGCAAGACTCACGCGGGGCGGGCATCAAGTGGGCGATCCGAGGCTGCCAGTGCATCTTCCGATCCTTATTCCAAAATGGAATTCTACCGCATGATCCCGCCACGCGTTGACGGCTGAAATCGGAACAGCGGCGGGGGTTTGGGCACTTTCGTGGCGAATCGTAAGGTGGCGCCCACCTGCCGGATTGACCAACCGAACGGTCGGGCGGCGCTGTACGGCGCGGCGCCAGTGCATCAGCCGAGGGCCTGAGCGTACACCGTTGGCGCTATCATTGACCCTTTCCCGTCTCACCAAGCGCTCCGCGCCACCCGCATGGCTTCCCACGACTACCTGAAAAAAACCCTGACCGCGCGCGTCTACGACGTGGCCCGCGAGACCGAACTCGAACGCGCGCCGAATCTGTCGGCGCGTCTGCGCAACCCGGTCTATCTGAAGCGCGAGGACAACCAGCCGGTGTTCTCGTTCAAGGTGCGCGGCGCGTACAACAAGATGGCGCATATTCCTTCCGAAGCGTTGGAACGCGGCGTGATTACAGCGTCGGCGGGCAATCATGCGCAGGGCGTGGCGCTGTCGGCGGCGCGCATGGGCGTGAAGGCGATCATCGTGGTGCCTGTCACGACCCCGCAGGTGAAGGTCGATGCGGTGCGCGCGCACGGCGGTCCCACTGTCGAAGTCGTGCAGTTCGGCGAATCGTATAGCGACGCCTACGGACACGCAGTGAAACTGCAGGAAGAGCGCGGTCTGACCTTCGTGCATCCGTTCGACGATCCGTATGTGATCGCCGGCCAGGGCACCGTCGCGATGGAAATTCTCAGCCAGCATCAGGGCCCGATTCACGCGATCTTCGTGCCGATCGGTGGCGGTGGACTGGCGGCGGGCGTCGCCGCGTACGTGAAGTCGGTGCGCCCGGAGATCAAGGTGATCGGCGTGCAGACCGATGATTCGTGCGCGATGGCGGCGTCGCTGAAAGCCGGTGAGCGGGTCACGCTGAACGAAGTGGGTCTGTTCTCGGACGGCACGGCGGTGAAACTGGTCGGTGAAGAGACCTTCCGCCTGTGCAGCGAATATCTCGACGACGTGCTGCTCGTGAATACCGACGCGCTATGCGCCGCGATCAAGGACGTCTTCCAGGACACCCGCAGCGTGCTGGAACCCGCCGGCTCGCTCGCAGTGGCTGGTGCCAAGCAGTATGCGGAACGCGAAGGCATCGAGAACCAGACGCTGATTGCGATCACGTCGGGCGCGAACATGAACTTCGACCGCATGCGCTTCGTGGCCGAGCGCGCCGAAGTCGGTGAAGCGCGCGAAGCGGTGTTCGCCGTGACGATTCCCGAGGAGCGTGGCAGTTTCCGCCGTTTTTGCGAACTGGTCGGCACGCGCAGCGTCACCGAATTCAATTACCGCATTGCGGACGCGAACTCCGCCCATATCTTCGTGGGCGTGCAGATCAGGAATCGCAGCGAGTCGGCGCAGATCGCGGGCGCGTTTGAAGCGCACGGCTTCGCCACAGTCGACCTGACGTTCGACGAACTCTCCAAGCAGCACATCCGCTACATGGTCGGCGGGCGCTCGCCGTTGGCACACGACGAACGTCTGTTCCGTTTCGAGTTTCCCGAGCGCCCGGGCGCGCTGATGAAATTCCTCTCGTCGATGGCGCCGAACTGGAACATCAGCCTGTTCCACTATCGCAACCAGGGCGCGGACTACAGTTCGATTCTGGTCGGCATCCAGGTGCCGGACAGCGAGAATGAAGCGTTCAACAAGTTTCTCGCCACGCTCGGCTATCCGAACTGGGAAGAGACGCAGAATCCGGTGTATCGCCTGTTCCTCGCTTGATTACTTAGGACTGAAACGCGCAGATGGCTCTTTCGCTTGTCGACAAACTGGTGGTGGCAATCTCGTCGCGCGCGCTGTTCGACTTCGAGGAAGAGAACCGCGTGTACGAGGAAGGCAACCTGCAGGCCTATGAAGCGTTGCAGCGCGACCGCCTGACCGTGCCCGCCAAACCGGGTGTGGCGTTTCCGCTGATCCGCAAGCTGCTGGCCTTGAACACCAGCGGTCATCGCGTCGAAGTGGTGATTCTTTCGCGCAGCGATCCGATCAGCGGACTGCGCGCGTTCCACTCGTGCCGCGAGCATGGGCTCGCCATCGAGCGCGGAGTGTTTACGCGCGGACGCGCGCCGTTCGGCTATCTGAAGCCGTTGAACGCGTCGCTGTTTCTGTCCGCGAATCAGCAGGACGTGCGCGACGCGCTGGCCGCCGGATTTCCCGCCGCGCGAGTCTTGCCCGAATCGGCGAGAATGGCGAGCAAGTATCCGGACGAAATCCGCATTGCCTTCGACGGCGACGCGGTGCTGTTTTCCGACGAAGCCGAGCGCGTATTCCAGAAGGACGGCTTGCGCGCATTCGTCGGCCACGAGATTCACAACAAGGATCTGCCGCTCGCGGATGGCCCCTTGAAGCCATTGCTCGAAGCGCTGCACCGGCTGCAAAAACTCGCGGATGAAGCCGCGCCGATGCATATTCGTACGGCATTGGTGACGGCGCGCTCAGCGCCCGCGCACGAGCGCGCAATCCGCACCTTGATGGCGTGGAACATCGAAATCGACGAAGCGATGTTCCTCGGCGGCCTCGACAAGAGCGCATTCCTGCGCGAGTTCGAGCCGGACTTTTTCTTCGACGACCAAATTGGCCACTGCGAATCGGCCCGCGTCGTGACGGCGACGGGGCACGTGCTGAGTGGCATCGTGAACGCATCATGACACCCGAACAATCACCGCTGGGTAAGGCCTCCACTTACACCGAACAATACGACGCTTCTTTGCTGTTTCCGATCGCGCGAAAAAATGCGCGCGAGGCGATCGGCATCGGCGCGCAGTTGCCGTTCTTCGGCACGGACATCTGGAATGCGTACGAGTTGTCGTGGCTGAATGCGCGCGGCAAACCGCAAATCGCGGTGGCAACGTTCTTCGTGCCGGCGGATTCGCCGAATATCGTCGAGTCGAAATCGTTCAAGCTCTACCTCGGCTCATTCGCGCAGACCGCGTTCGGGTCGATGGAGGCGGTGCGCGACACGATCAAGCGCGATGTGTCCGCGTCGTGCGGTGCGAGCGTGTCCGTTCATCTGGCCGCGCCGTATGAGTTCGGCAAATTGCAGATGGAAGAATTCGAGGGTTTGTCGCTGGATCGGTTGGATCTCGATACCGACGTTTATCAGCCGGACGCGTCCTTGATGAAAGCGGCGCTGGATGAGGCACCGGTCGAAGAAACGCTGTTCTCCAACTTGCTGAAATCGAATTGTCCGGTGACCGGGCAGCCCGATTGGGGCAGCGTGCAGATTCATTACGTGGGCCCGCAGATCGATCACGCGGGCTTGCTGCGCTACATCATCTCGTATCGGAATCACACTGGTTTTCACGAGCAGTGTGTCGAGCGGATTTTTATCGATGTGCTGAAGGCCTGCAAGCCGGTGAAGCTCGCGGTGTATGCGCGTTATACGCGGCGCGGCGGGTTGGATATCAATCCGTTCCGCACGAATTACAACTTGCCGATGCCTGACAATATGCGGCTGGCGCGGCAGTAAATAGCAGCTTGTTCGCCGCGGAATCCGATGCGATTCCGCGGCGAATGAAACTGGCTAAGTATTCAGAGTTAGGCCGTGGGCTTCTTATAAGCCACACAGTCCACTTCAACGCGACAGTCGATCACCATCGAAGAAACGACACAGGCGCGCGCCGGCGGGTTCTCGCCGAAATACTCGCGGAACACCTTGTTGAACGACGCGAAGTCGCGCGGGTCATCCAGCCACACGCCGCAGCGGACCACATGCTCCGCGCCATAGCCGGCTTCCTTCAGGATCGCGAACACGTTCTGAATCGCCTTGTGCGATTGCTCGACGATGCCGCCATTGATCACTTCGCCGTTTTCCATCGGCGTCTGTCCAGACACGAACAGCCAGCCGTCCGCTTCGACTGCACGCGCAAACGGCATATGCTGACCGCCCGTTCCCTTCCCGCCTTCAACACCATATCGCTTCATCATCACACTCCTCAAAAAGTCCGGCACGCGTCCGGCAGAATCGCCGCGCGCGCCGCAATCAATCAATTAATCATGCAATCGGGCAAATAATCAGAACGCGCCGTGCGCGTCACCCTTCGATGCCGCGCCGCGCGCCACGAAGTGCCCGGCGCGCTCGCCCGTCACTTCGCCATTGCGATACGTCAAGACGCCGTTCACCCACACCGCGTCGATGCCGTCGGCGGCCTGCTCCGGGTTCTCGAACGTCGCCGCGTCGCGCACCTTGGCCGGGTCGAACAGCACCAGGTCGGCGTGATAGCCGATGTGCACCTCGCCGCGCTGCGCCAGACCAAAGCGACGCGCCGACAAGCTGGTCATCTTGCGCACCGCCTCTTCGAGCGGCAGCAAGCCCGCGTCGCGCGCGTAGTGGCCGAGCACGCGCGGAAACGCGCCCCACAAGCGCGGATGCGGCAGCGGATCGTTCGGCAGCCCGTCTGAGCCGACCATGGTCGCGGGATGCGAGAGGATGCGCCGCACGTCCTCTTCGGACATGTTGTGATACACCGCGCCCGCCGGTTGCAGCCGCTTGCCGGCTTCCTGCTGCGAAACGCCCCACTCCGCCGCGATCTCCTTCACGAGCTTGCCCGCCATCTCCGGATGCGGCTCCGACCACGTAATCGTGATGTCGATGTCGCCCGTCACCTGCTTCACGTCGAGCGTCGACGAACTGCGGTTGTACGGATAGCAATCGCAACCGATCGGCTGCAGACGGCGCGCGCCTTCGAGCGAATTCAGCACTTCCTCGCTGCGTCCCCAGTTCGACGGACCCGCGCACTTCAGATGCGAAATCACCACCGGCACGTGCGCGTGACGGCCCACGCGATAAGCCTCGTCCATGGCGTCGAGAATCGCGTCGAATTCGGTGCGCATGTGCGTGGTGTACAACGCGCCGGCCGCGGCGAGCGGTTCGGCCAAGGCCATCACTTCTTCAGTCGGCGCCGAAAACGCCGAGCCGTATGCGAGCCCTGAACTCAGACCCAGCGCGCCGTTGGCCAACGCTTCTTCGAGCTGCGCGCGCATGCCGTCGATTTCCTGCGGCGTGGCCGCGCGGTCGAGCCGGTCCATCTGGTTGCTACGCAACGCCGTGTGCCCGATCAACGCGCCGACGTTCACCGCCGGCCGCGCCGCGTTCACCGCTTCGACATACGCGGCGAAGGTCGGATACTGGAATGCGTCGCGCTCGCCGAGCAGGTTCATCGGATCGGGCGGATCGCCCTTCAGCGCAACCGGCGACGCGCTGATGCCGCAATTGCCGACGATCACCGTCGTCACGCCTTGCGTGATCTTCGGCAGCATTTGCGGCGAGCGGATCACGTGCGTGTCGTCGTGCGTGTGAACGTCGATGAAGCCCGGCGCCAGCGCGCGGCCTTCGGCCTCGATCACTTCTTCGGCGAGCCAGTTCGACAGATTGCCGATCGCGACGATGCGGCCGTCACGAACCGCGACGTCGCGTTCGACAGGCGGCGCGCCCGTGCCGTCATACAGTTGCGCGCCGACGATCAGCGTGTCGGCGGCTTCGGGATGCGAGTGCATGGATCAGTCTCCTAACGGTTGTCGATCGCCGCCGCCGCGGTGCGTGTCGAGTGCATGTTTCATGCGGCGCAGCAATTCGCGGCTCTCGTCACCCTGACTGACGGCAAGTTCGGTGACGAGCACATCGAGCGCCATCATCATCGCGTAGCGCGACGACGACGGCTTGTAAATGAAATCAGTTTCAAAGGCCACGATCGGAATCACCCAATCGGCGAGTCGCGCCAATGGCGACGCCGGCGCGGTCAGCGCGATCACGGTTGCGCCGTAGCTGCGCGCGATCTTGCAGTTCTCGACCATCTCGGGCACGCGCCCGGTGGTGGAGAGCGCGATCACCACGCATTCGCGCGACACGGTGCTCGCCACCATGCGTTGCAGCAAGCCGTCCTGATAGGTCGCCACGGGCCGCCCGAGACGCACGAGCCGGAAGCGCATCTCGTCGGCGAGCGCGGTCGAGCCGCCGCCCATGCCGAACACGTAGATCATGCGCGCGCCGCGCAAGGCGGCGGCCGCGTCGCCGAGCGGCGCCTGGCGCAGCAATTGATGGTTGTGCGCCAGCGCGGTTTGCAATTCGTCGAACACGCGGGTCGCGATCGGCTCGGGCGCGTCGTTCGGACCGCCGGCCTTCAGGAAACGCTGCCCAACGGCGGCCGCCTGCGCGAGCCGCAGTTTGAGCTCGCGCACGTCGCGGCAGCCGACCGCCTTGGCAAAGCGCGTCACGGTTGCGACGCTCACCTCCGCCTGCTGCGCGAGCGCGCCGATGCTGGCGCGCGAGGCGCCGGTCAGATCGTCGAGAATCAGCGCGGCGACCTTGCGTTCAGCCGAGCGCAGTTCCGGCGCGCATTCGGCAATGCGCGCGACGATGTCGAAAGCCAGCGGTTCGGCGGTTAAGTTCATTGCAGACTGTGGGAGGCCGCGCGAAGGCTTATAACCCGCCTCCGCCCAACCGTGGTACTAAATAACATTTCTTCATCCATCGTACTTTCGGTAACATGGTAAAGTCAACTTTGATTCAATTTAACTGGACGATGGAGCAGGGAGACATGAAAGTTACAAACTATCAGGGCGCAACGATTGATCCTCATAGCAAGGGCTTGGGCATGGTTCCGGGCACCAGTATCCAACTCACGGATGCCGCGCGCCTCGAGTGGAACCTGCTGAACGAAGACGTGAGCCTGCCGGCCGCCGTGCTGTACGCGGACCGCGTGGAGCACAACCTCAAGTGGATGCAGGCATTCGTCGCGGAATACGGCGTCAAGCTCGCGCCGCACGGCAAGACCACCATGGCGCCGCAGCTGTTTCGCCGTCAGCTCGAAAACGGCGCGTGGGGCATCACGCTCGCCACCGCGCATCAGGTGCGCGCGGCTTACCACGGCGGCGTTTCGCGTGTTCTCATGGCCAACCAGCTGGTCGGCCGTCACAACATGATGATGGTTGCCGAGTTGCTGAGCGATTCGGATTTCGAATTCTTCTGTCTCGTCGATTCGGTTGAAGGCGTCGAGCAGTTGGGCGAGTTTTTCAAGTCGGTGAACAAGCAGTTGCAAGTGCTGCTCGAACTCGGCGTGCCGGGTGGGCGCACGGGCGTGCGCGACGCGGCGCAGCGCAACGCAGTGCTCGAGGCGATTGCACGCTATCCGAACACGCTGAAGCTCGCCGGCGTCGAGTTGTATGAAGGCGTGCTCAAGGAAGAACACGAAGTGCGCGAGTTTCTGCAAAGCGCGGTCGCGGTCACGCGCGAACTCGTCGAGCAAGGCCGTTTTGCGCGTACGCCGGCGGTGCTCTCGGGCGCGGGTTCGGCCTGGTACGACGTGGTCGCGGAAGAATTCGTGAAGGCGTCGGAGACCGGCAAGGTCGAGGTCGTACTGCGTCCCGGCTGCTATCTGACGCACGACGTCGGCATCTATCGCAAGGCGCAGACGGAAATTTTCGCGCGCAATCCAGTCGCGAAGAAAATGGGCGAAGGGCTGCTTCCCGCGCTGCAATTGTGGGCGTATGTACAGTCGATTCCCGAACCGGATCGCGCGATCATCGGTCTCGGCAAACGCGATTCCGCGTTCGACGCCGGCATGCCGGAACCGGCGCGCCACTATCGTCCGGGCAACGAAGCCCCGCGTGATATCGCGGCGAGCGAAGGCTGGGAGATTTTCGGCTTGATGGACCAGCACGCGTATCTGCGGATTCCCGCAGGCGCTGACCTGAAAGTGGGCGACATGATCGCGTTCGACATCTCGCATCCGTGTCTGACGTTCGACAAATGGCGTCAGGTGCTGGTGGTCGATCCGGCGTATCGCGTCACGGAAGTGATTGAAACGTTCTTCTGATGGGTTTTGCGAACGGCGCGTTCTCGGGCAACGAGGCGCGCCTTTCGTGGTGTTGCGTAAGGGCGGGTTTTTCGCGCCGCTCCGGCGAGGTGACTTTGTTTAACCGTGCCCGTCCGGCAAATCAAGACTGGCGTGGCGCTTCACTGCCCACTGTCTCGGATGTTTGAGCGACAGCCTCAACTGCGCTGGCCGTCGCCGCCACTTCGCTGATCCTTGCCTCGAGCATTTTCAGCGCACCCGACAGCGCGTTCAGCGCGTCGTCCGGCAACACGGCTATCGTGTCATGCATAAACGCGTTGCGACGCGGCAAGCTGGCTTCCGTCGCCGACTGGCCCGCTTCGGTCAGGCGCACGTTGGTCACGCGGTTATCGCGCGTATCCATGCTTCGAGCGATCCAGCCCATACCTTCCAGCGTTTTCAGTTGCCGTGTCAACGCGCCCGGATCGACGCGCAAGCGCTCCACCAGCCGCTTCTGCGACGACTCGCCAGCCTGCTCGTGCAGCGCGAGCAGAATGCGCCAGCGCGGCAACGGATGGCCGACGTGCGCCTCGAAAGCCGACATGAACGCCCGATATGTGCGGCCGAATTGCTGCATGACGGCGACGCGGTCCTGTTCTTCCATGATCTGTCTGTAAAACGGTGAGTCGAAAAATCAGTCCGCGTGAATCACGGGTTCGAGCTTGCGCTGGAGTTTGATCGGCGGCACGCGGCGGCTTTGCCAGACCGACACCACGGCGATGATCGCCGCCATGGCGAGACCCAGATGAATCGCTGACACGAGCGCTTCTCGCGCGCTCTCGAGCAGCATCGCGCCGTTGTGGCCCGCATGCGTCAACTGGCTGAGCAAAGTGGCTTGCGCATCGCGATTGATGAGGATTTGCGGGTCGCCGAGATCCGCGAACCAGTGCGACGCATGGTCGTTGTCCAACGCGCTGCGCACGCCGCTCGCATACATATGGCTGACCAGCGTGCCGGTCAGCGCCGTGCCGATCATGCCGCCGATCATCCGCAGCGACTGCAGCAGCGCCGTCGCGATACCGAGGTGTTCGCGGCCGGCCGTTTGCTGCGCGAAGATCGTCAGGTTCGGCATGACGAAACCGAGCCCCAAGCCGCCGACGATCATGAACGACATCAACAGCCATTGCGGCATGGCGCGCGTCGCGACGACCACGCCGAGGCACGCCAGCGCGAGCAGCGTAAAGCCGATATACAGCATCAGATTCGGATTGCGCACGCGCGAGACGATGCGCCCATTGGCGATACTGCCGATCGTGATGAACACGACCAGCGGCGTAATGACGAGGCCTGCTTCTTTCGGCGACATGCCGAAGCCGCCCTGGAACAGCAACGGCGCGTAGAACAGCAGCGAGAACATCGAAAAGCCGCCCAGCACGGCCAGCGTGAAGAGCGCGGCGAGACTGCGGTTGCGGAACATGTCGACCGGCAGGATCGCCGTCGGGCAGCGCTTTTCCCATTGCCACAACGCGTAAGCCGACGCGACACTCAAGATGAGCAACGCCAACGCGCTCAAGGTCACGCCATGCTTCGGCAGCAATTCGACGAACAGTTGCAGCGAGCCGAGCGCCACGGCGATCAACACGGCGCCGGGCCAATCGAGGCGCATCTTGCCTTCGTGTTCGACATGACGCAGATGCGGCAGGAAGCGCCAGACAAAGAACAGCGACAGCAGGCCGACAGGCAGATTCACATAGAAAACCGAGCGCCAGCCGTAATACTGCGTGAGGAAACCGCCGAGCGACGGTCCCACCGCGTTCGCGATACCGAACGCCGAACTCATCAGCACTTGCCAGCGCAGACGCACGACCGAGTCGGGAAACAGATCAGGAATGCAGGCGAATGCGGTGCCGACCAGCATGCCGCCGCCGATGCCTTGCAGCCCGCGCGCGAGCACGAGGAAGAGCATGTTGTTGGCCGCGCCGCACAGCACCGACGCGCCCGTGAACACGACGATCGACGCGATCACGAACGGCTTGCGCCCGTAGTAATCGCCAAGCCGGCCGAAAATCGGCACGGTGATCACCGAGGTCAGCAGATACGACGTGGCGACCCACGCGTACAGCTCGAAACCCTTGAGTTCGGCGACGATCGTGGGCAACGCGGTGCCGACCACGGTCTGGTCGAGCGCGACCAGCATCGTAACGAAGGAGATGCCGAGCATCGCCAGTAGCGATTCACGGAACGGTAAAACTTGCCCACTCGAGTGGTGGGCCGCGGTATGGACAGCCATTTTTGATGGAGCAACAGTTGACACGTCAAACGATTGGGAATCATACCACGCTGCGACGCTCTAAGCGGGACAAGCCGTCGCGGTTCGCCGCATCGGCAGTCGACTGAAGAATGGATATCACATGACGCCAGGGAGGCACATGGAGCCGAGTTCGCTCGCAACACAATCGTTATCGGACGACGACCTGAAAGCGCTGCGCCGCGCAAAACATGAACTGGAGAGCCCCGCTCTGGCGATGAAGCTGGCGAGCATCGTCGGCGCGCCGCTGGAGAAACTGCTCTCGCGCATGCCGGCGTTCGCCAACGAAAAAGTCACCGACGCGACGGAGCTGGCCTTGCGCAAGTGCCTGTCGATCGCGCTGCGCACACTGGGGCGGCAGGACGGCGCGACGCCGCTGGTGGTGCCCGACAAGCCGAGCAACTTGCTGCACAAGTTCGCCGTGGCGACTACCGGCGCGGCCGGCGGCGCATTCGGGCTGTTCGCGCTACCCGTCGAGTTGCCGGTCACGACCACGCTGATGTTCCGCTCGATCTGCGACATTGCGCGCAGCGAGGGCGAGGATCTGACGTCGATCGACACGCAGCTGCAATGTCTGACGGTGCTCGGTATGGGCGGCACCTCGAGTTCCGACGACGACGCCGACTTCGGCTACTTCATCATGCGCGGCGCGCTCGCGCAGGCGGTGTCGAAAGCGTCGTCTGAAATCGCGACCAAAGGCTTCACTGCGCACGGCTCCGCAGCCTTGCTGCGCCTGCTCAACACGATCGCCGCGCGCTTCTCCGTGCAGGTGAGCGAACAGATCGCCGCCAAATCCATCCCAGCGATCGGCGCGGTGCTCGGCGCGATGGTCAATACGGTTTTCATCGACCACTTCCAGCAGGTCGCGCACGGTCACTTCACCGTGCGTCGGTTGGAACGGCAGTACGGCCAGGAAACGGTCGAAGCCGCCTATCAGGCGATCGACATTGCGCTCGACGGCTGAGCCGCGCGGCTCGTCACGCGCCGCACGAAGGCCGCGGCGCGGTCGAGCGCGCGATTTCCTTCGGGGATGAACGGCGCGAAGATCGGCCAGACGTGCGGCATCTTGTTCCACACTTCGAGTTCGCAGTCGACACCCGCCGCCCGCGCGTTGTCGGCCACGCGCCGCGAATCGTCGAGCAACACCTCGGTGCTGCCCGCCATGATGAAGAGCGGCGGCAAGCCGCGCAGATCGGCATAAACCGGAGAAGCGTAGGGATGCGTTGCTGGCGTGTCGCCGAGGTAGACCTTTCCCGCTAGGGCAATCGCCGAGCCGCTGAACATCGGATCGAGACCGTCGTTGGTGCGGATGCTGGCGCCGGTCGCGGCCAGATTGGTCCACGGCGAAAATAGCAGCCCGCCTGCCGGCATGGGATCGCCGGCGTCGCGCAACGCCACCAGCGTGGCGAGCGCAAGACCGCCGCCCGCTGAATCGCCCGAGATCACGATCGACTCGGGCGCGATGCCCCCGGCGATTAACTGACGGTACGCCGCTGTCGCGTCGTCGAGCGCCGCCGGGAAGCGATGCTCTGGCGCGAGACGGTAGTCGAGGGAAAAAACCGGCGCATCGGCGCGCGTCGCGAGACCGAACACGATCGAACGATGGGTACGCGGTGAACAGAAGTAGTAGCCGCCGCCGTGGCAATACAGCACGGTCGGCCCGGCGTTTGCGGCTGGCGCACCGTCGGCGCGCTCGATCCACTCGCCACGCAACGGCGTATCGTCCGCGCCGTACAGCTCACGCAGACGCCACCCGCCCGGCACCCGCGGCGACCAGACGCGCTTGGCGGTCAGCGCGCGCGCTCTTTCGACATCGATGCGTGGCTTGAGGGTCTCCGGTCGAAACTGTCTACGCAGATACCAGCACGCGAGTGCACTTTGCCAACTCAACGGGACACGCTCCTTCGATTGTGTCCTGTCATGTTACGTGCGTTCGCTACTACGCCGGTGGATGGCCGCTTCTAATCTCAAAAGCGCCCGCGTCGCCGCGGTAATGCTTTCCGGTCACCTAGTTCGCCGGCAAAACCTGCCCGCGAATTTCACCCATCGGGTTCTGTGCGGTATGGACGTTGAAGTACCACTGCCCCGCCATCAGATCCGTCACCTGCTGTTCGGTCAGCGCCGCCGAGCCTTTGATCGGGCTGGCGAGCGCGCCCTTGTCGATCGGCACCTGAATCTTGGCGTTCTGGCCCACCGGCGCGGGGCCGTGGAAATGCGCGGCGGTTGCCGGGCCGCTCAAGCCTTCGTAGCTGACTGTCCATTGCAGGGATTTTGTCGACGTGTCGAACGTGGCGTCCAACATGCCGTGCCCGTGGCTCACGCGAGGCGGCACTTCGCTCGAAGGCTCGAGATCCGCCTTCAACGCCACCGTGTCCGCGAAGGCAACGCCCGACGCCAACGCCCACAGCACCACGGCAAGATTCAGTTTTCGAAGCGCAATCATGGTCTTCTCCGGACTTGATGCACCGCCGCACCGACACTCGGCCGCGCGCGAAGCCACCACATACTAGTGCAAATCCGCCGAACCTGTTTTAGCTGGGGAGCGCGAGGCCATCGCGCCTTTTTAGTCAGTCACTTTCGCGCACTGCACCGCGTTTGCGGCAACCGAAACGTGTGGCACTTTGTAGTTGTCCGTAGTGATCCCGTGCGTTTTTCCGACGCACGAACGGGCTCGCGATATCGCTCCGAAAGCGCCTCGACGGCGTTTTAATCGATTTCCTCAAACAGTTAATTGCGCATTTTGTAATGAATGACCGGCAATATCCCGGTTATGCTTCTTCTTGCGAGAAGTGACTCCTTCATCGAGGGAAGTCTCCAAATCTTTAACGCGGCTTCGGCCGCGTTTTTTTTCGTCTTTTTGTCGCGCCCCCGCTCACACAGGCGCTGTAGCGCTTTGATGCGGTCGCATCTGCGAAAGCGGTTTTTTACACGAGCAACGCGGCCTGCTGTTCGATTCCGTCCAGCATGGCATTGCACTTGTCGATTAAAACCATCCCATCGTCGCGCACCCGTTCCGGCGGCTTGACCGTGATTTCGCGGCGATAGTCTTCAAGTGCCTTGAGCAGCGGTGGATATTGCAGGACGCTCGCCGCCCCCGCCACGCGATGAAGCCACTCGCGCACGCGGTCCACCTCGATACGCTCTGACTCGACGCGCTCGAGCAACGGCGACAACGACTGCACGTCCTCGCGAACGGACGACACGAACGAGTCGAGCAACGCCTTGACGGTCGATTCACTACCCCACAGTTGTGTCATGTGCCCGAGATCGACCGGGACGAACGGCTCGGCGCCGCCATGAACATCCGGCACGGCGACTGCCGGCGTGTTGACGGCCTCCGAAGGCGCGGCTTGCCACGCGCTGTCGGTGCCGAACCAACGGCTCAGATAATCACGCAACGTGGCGAGCCGTGTGGGCTTCACGAGGCTGTCGTCCATGCCGGCGTCGCGGCACAGATTCAGGTCTTCGGGCGCGGTGTTCGCCGTGATACCCAGAATGGGCAGGCGATAAGCGCCGCCCTGCTCGCTTTCACGAATGCGCCGCGTGAGTTCGTAACCGGACACCTTTGGCATGTGGCAATCCGTGATCAGACACCCGTAGCTCGTATGTTCCAGCGCGGCCAGCGCCTCGGCGCCATCGTTGGTGACGTCGCACGCGAAGCCGAGCAACGCGAGCTGGTGACGGATCAACTCCTGATTGACCGGATGATCTTCAGCGACGAGGATCAGCCGGCCACTGGCGATGGCCCGCTCGCGGTCCGGAGGCGGAGTGGCGCCCTCGGGCGTACGCGAGATACCTGCCGATCGCAGCGTCACCGAAGGCAGCCCGGTCATCGCGGCAGCGCACGCGGCGCCGAGGCCGCGCCACGAAATGGGATTGATGCTGACGCGCACGTTGTCGTCGAGAATGCGGTAGCCCGTCGGCTTCGGCTTTTCGGTCAGACAGATGACACGCGTGCGCGGCCTGATGTCCGCGGGCAAGTCCACGTCTTCATTCACGAACAGCAAATCCACGTCGGCCAGTGCGGTGCGATCGTGCAGTTCGGGTGCGCCAGGTGAAACGCGGCGCAATTCGAGGCCGAGCGCTTCGCCGAAGTGCATCAGCGCCTGGGCGATACGCGCGTCGCCGGTTGCCACGATTCCGCGCTTGCCACGCAAGCCGTTCACGGAATAGTGCTGAGTCTCGAACGGCATGGCAAGCCGCACGGTCATGCGCGTGCCGCTACCCGGTTCGCTGTGCAACGTGAGCGAGCCGTTCATGAGGTCAATCAGCTTGCGGCAGATCGTCAAGCCAAGGCCCGTGCCGCCGAACCGGCGCGTGGTGGACGATTCCGCCTGCACGAACGGCTCGAAGAGCTTGACCTGCACCTCCGGCGCGATGCCGATGCCAGTGTCCTCGACGATCATTTCGAGCGTCTGAATGCCGTCGCTCTGCGCGACGACCGACACGCACACGTCGACCTTGCCTTGCGGTGTGAACTTGATGGCATTGCC
Organism: Paraburkholderia sp. NPDC080076; assembly: GCF_050281145.1. NCBI lineage: Bacteria > Pseudomonadati > Pseudomonadota > Betaproteobacteria > Burkholderiales > Burkholderiaceae > Paraburkholderia > Paraburkholderia sp. NPDC080076. The sequence continues at coordinate 297,688 of NZ_JBNNWQ010000002.1, forward strand.
GAGCAGATTAAAGAGAATCTGCCGCAATCGGACGCTATCGCCGCGCAGCGTGGCGGCGACGTCCGAGCCGATATCCACGCGCACTTTGAGACCCTTTTCATGGGCGCGGCCGGCCAACAGGCCGACAGCGTTGTCCACCAGGTCACGTATGTCGATGGATTCGGCCTCGATGGTCAGCCGTCCCGCTTCGATTTTCGAATAATCCAGCAAGTCGTCGAGAATCTGCAGCAACGCGCCGGCCGACTCGTGGATCATGCCCAGCATTTCGCCTTGGTCCGCGTTGAGCGGCGTGCGCTCCAACACTTCCACGAGACCGAGCACGCCATTCATTGGCGTGCGGATTTCATGGCTCATCATGGCGAAGAAGTCGTCTTTGGCGCGCGAGGCCGCTTCGGCCAGGTCACGCGCGCGCGCAAGCTCGTCGGAGCGCGCGTGCTCCACGCTGGCGTCCACCCAGTACCCGCTCCAGACGACGCTGCCATCCGATTCGCGATGCGGTACCAATTCGGCACGCGCCCACTTGATGTCCTCATCGCCTGCGAAACGGAACTCCATGTCCACCGGCGTTTCGCAGTGCGCCGAGCGCTCGAGTTCAGCCAGCACGAACGCCCTATCCTCTTCGCACACGCGCTGGAAATCGACGTGATCGCTGCTGCTCTGCGAACCGTCTCGCACGCCCAGCAGATGACGCGTGTCGCCACCGATATACGGAAACGAATACACGCCATCCGCAGTGCGGCGCAGTTGAAACACCACCGCCGGCAGCGATCGCGTCACGTCGAAGAGGCGTCGCTCGGTTTCGCGCGCGAGCATTTCGGCGCGCCGGATATCGGTGATATCGACTACCGTGCCGAGCACGCAAACGGGCTGACCGTCACTGCCGCGGCAGATGCGGGTCCAGAAAAGGCCATGCCGCACATTGCCCGCGCCGCGCTCGAACTGCAACTCCACCTCCGCGGTCTCGCCGCCGTTCAGCATCTCGCGTGTGATGTCGTCCAGGATGCGGCTATTGGCCTCGCCCCATGTCCGCACTTCGATGGTGCTTCGTCCGATGATCGCCTCGCGGCCCAACCCGCAGGCTTGCTCATAGGCCTCGTTGACGGCGATATACCGGCCATCGAGGTCCTTGGCGACGAGCGGATAGGGCACCGTCTTCATCAAGGTTTCCTGGAAGTTCAGTTGCAGCTCCAGTTCACGCTCGGTTTTCTTGCGCAACCTGACTTCCCGCTGCAGCAACAGATAGGCGCGCAGGGTAATCAGCAGCGCGACGCCGATGCCGATCAGCACCGGCAGCAGACGTACCGCGGTCACGCTCCACATGCCCGACTCCGGCGCGTTGCCGGTGACCCATTTCTGCCGGATGCGCTGCTTTTCCGCGGGCGGCATAGCCAGCAGCGCACGGTCGATCAGCCCAGCGAGTGGGCTCAGGTCCGGGCGTACAGCGAAGTCGAGCGCGTCGGAGTCGCCCACCGTGCCAAGGATCTTGAGGACGCCGTCGTACCGTTGCTTGAGCAGGATATCCACGGCGGCCACGTTGCCCACCAGAACGTCCGCCTCGCCGGACTCCACCATCTTGAGCGCGTCGTCGAGACTGGGCGCGACCGCGACGTGGTCCGCCGGAATTCGCTGGAATGCGAGCGTGACCGAACCGGCGACATGCGACGAAACGACGATGCGGCGCGACGCGAAATCATTCAGCGAGCGAGCAGCCGGTTCGTCCTCACGCCCGACGATCACCAGCGGATAGCTCTCGTATGCGCTGGTATGCCGCGCCTTCGTGAGGCGTGGATCGTGACTGGAAGCTGTGGCGAGAATTGCCAGTTCGCCGCGCTGGAAAGCTTCGATCGTGGCCGGCCAATCGGCGGTTTGGGCCCGGTTGAAGACGACGCCTAGAGTGCGGCTCAGATACGCCAGATAATCGGCGGCGATGCCCGCAGGTCGGCCGGAGTTGTCGACGTAGCTGAAGGGCGGCCAGCGATTATCGAAACCAACCTGCAATGGTGGCAGCGAACGAAGCCAGGCCTGCTCTTGCGGCGTCAGCGCGAGACTCGGCGCGGCGGGCACAGGCTTCGCGTCGAAGTTGCCGGATAGCCAGCGCATGCGAATCGCCACTTCGTCGGCCGGGTTCATCGACGCGAGCGCCTGGTCGAGCTGGTCCCGCAATGCAGTCTGTTTGCGGGGCACCGCGAAGCGCAAATTGGAGGTTTTGCTGTTCTCCTCGAAGGCCACTCGCAAGCCGCGAAACTCGTCGGTGGACAATGCATATTGCACGACAGCAGTGGAGCCGAGATAAACATCGGCGTCGCCCTGGATCACTGCGGCGAGTGCGGCGTGCGTCGCGGTGAACGTGGTGATCTGGGCGTGTGGGAAGCGTTCGCGTGTCACACGCTCGAGCGCAAAACCTTTCTCCAGCGCGATACGCGCTCCAGCCAACTGGGCGGGACTTCCATAACTGTTACTGTCCCGGCGTACCACGACAGACGTGGAAGAGCGGAAATAAGGCGCGGTGAAACTCAAGCACCGCTCGCGCTCGGGCGTGCGGGCAAAGCTCATCAGCAGATCGACATTTCCGGCGCATGCTGCGACAAGCAGTTGCGGCAGGTCCGGGAACGCTTTGGCTTCGATGACGACGTTCGGCCCGACGAGTGCACGCAGATAGTCGACACTCATGCCGGTGAGCTGGCCGTCTTGCAGAGCGTCGAACGGCAGCCAACTGTTGGCGAGCACGCCGACGGTCAGTTTCGCGGGGAAACTGGCAACAACCTCAGTGTTCGAGCGATTGTCGAACGATTGAGCAAACGCTGTTGTTTGTGCGGCGAAAAATAAGAGCCCTGCGAGCAGACCCAGCGAGAGGCGTTCAAGCGCACGCCTCATTGCAACGCCTGGCATGAAATTGACGGCAGACACGGTAATGGCACCCGGCGACGCTCAGGCAACTTCGCCACGCCCGCCGGCGAGCGTCGCGGCAGCGTGGTCGGCCTTGCCGTGCAGAAACGAGAACAGCACACCGGCCATCACCCCGCCTGACAGAGGCGCAGCCCAGAACAGCCACAGCTGGTCCAGCGCCCAATCGCCGACGAGCAATGCCTGGGCCGTGGAGCGGGCGGGATTCACCGAGCCATTGGTAACCGGGATCGACACGAGATAGACCAGCACCAGACAGGCACCGACTACCAGCGGCGCGATCGACGCCATGTCTTGCCGGCGGGCGATCAACAGGCTGGCCGTGACGAAGCCGAAGGACAGCACGAACTCGATGGCCAGCGCTGAATGCATCTGATAGTCGGCCGGAGAATGGTCGCCGAAGCCATTTGCCGCGAACTCGCTCGCGCCAAGATCGAACCCGGGACGGCCGCCCGCCACGTAAAGAAGTAGCGCGGCGGCCGCGATCGCGCCGAGAATCTGCGAGGCAATGTAGGGAAGCAGATCCCTGACCGGAAAACGTTGCGCGACAGTGAAGCCCACTGTGACAGCGGGATTGAAATGACCGCCGGACACGCCGCCGAAACAGTAAGTGGCCGTGGCGAGCGCGAGACCGAACGCCAACGCCACCTCCAGCACGCCACCTGCCTGCTGGACCGCACCGACGTTCAACACAATGCTGCCGCAGCCGACGAACACGAGCCACGCCGTTCCAACACCCTCGACCAACAACCGCTTACCTAACGCATCCATGCCGCCTCCTGAATCTGCTCCCAGGCAGACGGCATCGCACGATTGCCATCAGACATCTGCCTGAATTCTCTCGGCCCGGGAATCGCTCAGCTTGACGAAATGATCGATTTCGTCAGGAGAGTACGGAATAAGCCGTAGTGAATTCAGAACTATGAGACGCCAACGTCCCGCAACCAATCAGAAGACTCCTAAATTTCTGGTTCGCCAAAATCATCCGCCGACGGCGCAATGCAATATTGCTCGCCAGCTGTCAGGCCAATCCGATCTGCCGCGCATAGCCGATCAGGTCAGCTTCCGTTTCCAGCCCGAGCTTGCGCATCGCACTACGTTTCTGGGTACTGATGGTCTTGCCGCTGCGCTGCAAACGTACCGCGATTTCATGGACGGCAAGGCCTTGCACATAAAGCTGAAAGACTTCCCACTCGCGCGCGCTCAGCATGCCGGCGCGCAACTGCAACGGCGTGTCGGCCGCCTCCATCGCAACACGCGCGTGTTGCGACAGATAGACGCGCCCGGCAAACGCTGCCTCGATCGCATCGATCAACGCCGTGACGGTCTCGCGTTTATCGACGATGCCGCCCACGCCGATATGCAGAAGACCGGACAGCATGTGAGCGTGGCAGATCATGGTGAGGACGACGACGCAAGGACGCGACTGGCCCCGCAACAGACGGCGCAGAAACGACACCGCGTTGCTGCCGCCATGAATGCCGGGCATGTTGATATCGGAAACGACGACGTCGCACGCGCAGGCGTCGAGTAGTTCCGCCAGTCCGTGAGTGTCGGCCGCCTCGCCGACACATTCGATGTGCGGCGCGGCTTGCAACACGCGCTTGACGCCGACGCGAACGCAGTCGTGATCGTCTGCGATGATGACGCGGATCTTCTGTCTCATTTTCTATTGTCTTATCGATTGGTATGCCCTGCACACGATGTGCTTCCCCGGGCATGCCAATACATCTTCTATTCGTCGCGCGACGGCGCGACGGCGCGACACGTGGCCGACTTATCACCGGCTCATTGCCGCTTCGGCACGCGCTCCTCAGGAATCACACCGTACTCCACGGCGAAGCGAAACAGTTCCGCGTCGCTGTGCAGGGCCAGCTTGCGCATAGCCGTGCACTTCTGCGCGCTGATCGTTTTGACGCTGCGTTCCAGACGCGCGGCGATCTCGGTGACGCCATACCCTGACGCATATTGGGTGAACACTTCGAGTTCGCGGCGCGAGAGAATCTTCCGGACGTAATCGAGCCGCTGGGTCGCCGATGCGTCGGCGATCAATGCGCGCACCGCCGGCCCGACATAGCACTCGCGTGCCAGCGCCGTGATGACGGCCACATGGATCAGGTCGATCCGGTCCCGCTTGCTCACCAGCCCCTCGACGCCGAGCGAAATGACCTTTTGAAGTTCGGCCGCCTCGGTTTCCATGGTGAGCACGACGAGCGCGATGTCGGGGTAGCGCGTCTTGAACTGCCTGACGACTTCCAGTCCGCTGCCATCCGAACCGCCCGGCATGTAGAGGTCCATGAGCACGAGGTCGCATGAACCGCGATCGACTTCTGCGAAGAGTTCGGTGGCGTCGGCTGCACGGCCGACGATCTCCATATTCGGATAGCCGCTTATCAGGTTTTCGATTGCCAGCAGCACCAGTGGATGATCGTCCGCGATGATCGCGCGAACGGGTGTGCTTACCTCAGCGGTGTCGCGCATCTTCTACTTCTCCTCCGTACCTTGAATGATTGCCGCCCTCTTTCGTCAACCCTGCTCCTGTCACGATGATTAAATATTTTCGCGAGAATAAACATAAGATCGGTCCGAAACAACCTCAGTCAATTCAAAAAGTAAATTGCTTAGATATGCGATTCAAAATTAAGAATCCCATAAGCGCGCACATAAGAGAAAAGACCGGGATCGTTGGTGACACCGAGTTTGGCCATCGCTTCGCGTTTTTGCCGCGTGACCGTGCGACGATCGCAGCCGAGCACCGCAGCAATGTCCGATATCGACTGGCCACTTACCAGCAGCCTGACGACTGCGGCCTGTTTGCCGGTTAAACGTGGCACCGGCGGTTGTTCGCACTCGGGATCTTGTGGTTGCGCCAGCGCTTCGATGATGGAACGGCCGAGATAGGTTTCTCCGTGCCGAGCTGCGAGAATCGCTTGCCAGAGCTCGTCCATCGACTCCGCCTTGCCGACCATGCTCACGGCGCCGTCCGACACAATCGCGCGAAGAATCGCGGCGTTTGCCAGAGTTGTCATCACCACGACGCGCAATTGCGGCCAGCCGGTTCGGATTCGTCGCACGAGGTTCAGGCCGTCGTCGATGGCGAATGAGTGTTCCGGCATCGCGAGATCGGTGACGAGCACATCGCAGGGCGTGCTCCGCAGGCGTTCTATTAGCGAAAAGGGATTCGTCGCCTCGTCGACGACAGTCACGCCGGCATGCATTTCCAGCGCGGCGCGGATGCCAAGGATAACGAAGGGATGATCGTCCGCCAGGATAATTCGAAGATTCACTGGGATTGTCTCTCGTTTGTTGTAGGAGTGAATGCGCATACGCAGAAAAATCTGAACCACTCTGCACATGCTTTAACGGCCCCTCGGCAACGCTCAATGTGCCAAGGCGCCCATAAAATCACCGCCACAACTTCACGAAAATCGGAGCGCTCCGAATCCTACAGAGAAACTAATAGTCCATTGCGGATTGATTAGAAATAGAAAACATAATTACGCGGAATGGATATTGTCGAGTTTCTCGAGCGGCGCATTTTCGCCGGAAACTCAACGACTCGACCATTCATCGCAGAAGTTTCGGCACGGTGCGCCGTATCGCCCGCAGCATCGTCGACAACGGGCACCGTGATCCATATCAAGTTGCATCGCAAGCGCGCGCGGCGCTCACCTTGCCTTCACGCGCCGCGCGCGGAAACACCGGCAATGCGATCAATGCGCACACGCTGGCCACGGCCCACACCATCGGCCACGAACCGACCGACAACAGCGGCGGAATCGCCAGCGGCGTCAGGAACAGCGTAAGAAACACACAGGTGTTGCCGATCGCCAGCGCAGTGCCCGCGCGGCTCGTCCCTGCCAGCGTGGCGAGTTCCGTGAAGGCCACGCCGTGCCAGGCCGACGCGCTCACGCCGCCCACCACGACCATTAGTGCGAACACCGCGGTCATCGCCGCGTGATGCATGCCGGCGAGACCCGTCAGCAACGCGAGCGATGCGAACAGTACCGCGGTCAGCAGACTACAGGCGCGCATGTAAGCCCGGCGATTGCCGCGCCGGTCAGTCCAACCGCCGCTCCAGACCCGCGCGATCGCGGCACCCGTTTGCACCGCGGCCATGGTCACGCTGATCGCCAGCACGCCGGCGCGGCTGAAGTCGTGAAGAAACACCGTGCCGAACGTCACAACGGCAAGTTGTGGCACGCACAGCGCGCCGGCGCCGAGCGCCACGCGCCAGATGCCGATGTCACGCAACGGCGAGACCCTGGCGGGCACGCCGCTCGCAGCCGCCGTGTCGCGCACCTCACGCGCGCCGTCCGCCTCGATATGGGAAGGTTCGTGCAACCAGCGCCACGCGAACACCGCGGTGATCGCGCACGCTAGCGCCAGCACGGTATAGGCGCTCGCAAAGCCGAAACGCGACGCGAGCACCGGCAGCAGCAATGCGCCAAGGCCGCCGCCTGCGGGCACCGCGGTCTGGCGAATACTCATGGCCAGACCGCGCTCACCCTCGCGAAACCAGGCCATCACCGCACGGCCGCTCGATCCGTTCACGCTGCCGCCGAGCAACCCCACCAGCAACAGGCCGAGCGCGAGCATCGTCACGCTCGGGACATGCGCACCGGACGGCACGACGAACAGCGCCAGACCGGCCAGCGCGGCCGCGGTCGAAAGCAGTCCGAGCAGCAAGACGCGCCGGTCGCCCCAGCGGTCGGTCAGCAGCCCCCACGGCAATTCGCTGACCGCGATGCCGAGGCCGAGCATGCCGAGCACGAGGCCTAGCCCGTCATTGCCCAGGTGATAGCCGGAGCGCAAGAACACCGCCGTCGTCGGAATCCCGGAGAACGCCGCCGAAAAACTCGCGTTGGCGGCGAACCCGACTCCCAACACCTTCCACCGATGACTTGCCGTTCGGCCGCCGGATAACCCTAAGCCCGCAATTGATTCGCTTCCCATGACACCCTCCGCAAAGAATCTAGGGGTATCCTACGGCTGAGGCTTCCATCGGAAAAGCCGGAAAAGTAGATGACTTCCATCGGATATGCCGAATCATGAGCCAACGCGGATTTGACCTGACGCAGTTGCGGACCTTCGTCGCCGTCGCCGAATCGGGCAGCGTCTCGGCGGGCGCCGAGCGCGTGTTCCTGTCGCAGTCCTCGGTCAGCGAACAGTTGAAGAAACTGGAGGAGCGCGCCGGCCAGCCGCTTTTCGTGCGCAGCAAGCAGGGCGTGAGCGCCACGCCCGCCGGCAGCCGGCTGCTCGAGCACGCGCGGCGCATCATCGCGATGAGCGAAGCCGCGTTCGAAGACCTGCAAGGCCGCTCGCTCGACGGCGAGTTGCGCATCGCCATCACGGACTACTACCGCCCGCACGACATCGCGCGCATTCTCAAGACGTTCTCGGAACAGCACCCACGTCTGAAGCTGCACGTCACCGTGCTGCCGAGCGCGGTGATCGACAGCAATGCGGGCGACGATGCGTCGTTCGACATCGGTCTCTCGCTGCGGCTCGTCACGGACAACACGCGCGCCGCGAGCCGGCGCACCGGCGCGCAAAGCACGGTTGTGCGCCGCGAAAAACTGCTGTGGGTCAGCGCGGCCGATTCAAGTCCACGGCCGGCCACGCCCTATCCACTCGTATTGCTGCCGTCGAGCTGCCAGTTGCAGCGTTTCGTCGTGAAGCTGCTGGACGAGCACAAGGTACCGTATGTGGTGTCGCATTCCGCTTCCGGCGTAGCCGGCCTGCAACTCGCGCTGAAGGCCGGGCTGGGTATTTCCTGCCTGAACGAATCGTCGATTGGCGGCGGTGTCGTGGCCTGTCCCGCAAGCGTCGGTTTGCCCGCGTTGCCCGCCGTGGAATTTCATCTCTTGCCTGGGCGAATCGGCGAAACCGAACTGGTCAGCAACGCTCGCACGGCCTTGATGCGGCTCTTCAGTTGACTCATGGAAGATGGGCTCACGCCGTCTCATGGAAGCCCGAGGCTGATCATCAAAAGATCACATTCGCGCGATAGCGTCGACACACGAGGCGATTCGCAATGGAAATGTTGAAAGCCCCTTGGTCGACGCCTATCATGATCAGGTGTCCCGTCGAATGAGCTTTTGTTTGCTATTGACGCGTCGACTAATTTCCTGCAACCTCGTACACGCTGCTGAACGTTTCAAGCGTCAATTCCCGCAGCCCGAAACCGCCACCCGCAGGCGCATTCAGGCCGATCATTGTTTTAGCAAAGCAATCGCATCGCCGTAGCGAATCATCACTCGCCATCCAGAATAAGTCCGTTTCGATTTGCTGTTCTTGCAGTCGTTACACAAGAAAAACCGGCAGAGTTGACATGCGTCATCCGTCGGCTTCATAAGCGAATCCACGTGAGAATGCGCGAGAGATAATCGAGAACAAAGAACGTTCCCAATCGAGGCCTGGCGTGCATCGTCGAACTATCGGATCGTCGGTTCTGTTTGTGCTTTACGTCATGTGGAGCGGTGCGGCGCTTGCCGCCACCGAGGCGTCCGGCGCCATGCCCTCGGCCATGGACGAGCGCGTGCGCGCCTGCACCTCATGTCATGGCGTGCAGGGCCAGGGCCTGAACAACGATTACTTTCCGCGGATTGCCGGCAAACCGGCCGACTACCTGTTCAATCAGTTGACCGCGTTCCGCGACGGCGGCCGCACCTATCCGCCGATGGGTTACCTCCTCGCCTTCCTGCCCGACGACTATCTGCGCAAGATCAGCCAGTATTTCGCCGATCTGCAACCGCCCTACCCCAACGCCGATCAAAGCAACGTCGCACCCGCCGTGCTCGCCGCCGGACAGCGCCTCGTCACACAGGGCGACCCCGCCCGCAAGATACCGGCGTGCATCGCTTGCCATGGCGCGCGCATGACCGGCACGCAGCCGGGCATTCCCGGCCTGCTCGGTCTGCACGCGAGTTATATCGCCGGGCAGATGGGCACCTGGCGTTCGGGCACGCGGCACGCGCTCGCGCCGGACTGCATGCACTCGATCGCGGTCAAGCTGACCGACAAGGACATCACCGCGGTATCGAACTGGCTCGCGCGCCAACCACGTCCGGCCGATCCGCGGCCCGCGCCGGCCTCCACGGAGCGGCTGCCTCTCGCCTGCGGGAGCCAACCGCAATGAAGCCGACACTTCGCACTTTGGGCTACTTCCGCGCAGTGCGCGCCGCTTTGATCCTCGCGATGAAGGGCCGTCGCGTGCCGGCGTCGCTCGTATCCAGTCTGCTGATTGGCGGCCTGATCGTGGCCGGCAGCGCGGCGCTTCTGCGCGCATCGCCCACGCCCCTGCTGATCGCCGAAGCACGCGCCGCTGAAACCACCACGGCGTCCGCGCCGGGCGCCGACACGCGTCCCGACATCGTCAAACGCGGCGAGTATCTGGCGCGCGCCGGCGACTGCGTCGCCTGTCACACGGCGCCGCGCGGCAAACTGTTCGCCGGCGGCCTCGCGATGGAAACGCCGTTCGGCACGCTGTATTCGCCGAACATCACACCGGACGCCCAGTATGGCATCGGCACCTGGAGTCAGGAGGCGTTCTTCAACATGATGCGCACCGGCCGCACGCCGGACGGCACACTGATCTACCCTGCGATGCCGATCGCGCAATACACGAAGGTCACGCGCGAAGACTCGGATGCGATCTTCGCCTATCTGAAGACGGTCGCGCCGGTACGTGAGCCGAATCACAAACACACGCTGCGCTTCCCGTTCAACCAGCGCAAGCTGCTGTACGGCTGGCGCACGCTGTATTTCCGCGAGGGCGAGTTCCAGCCCGATCCGACCAAATCGGTCGAATGGAACCGCGGCGCATATCTGGTCGAAGGGCTCGGGCACTGCACCATGTGCCACACCAAGATCAACATGCTCGGCGGCTCGTCGCAGAGCGAGCAGTTCGCGGGCGGCCTGATTCCGGTGCAGAACTGGTACGCGCCGTCGCTGACCTCGGACAAGGACGGCGGCCTCGGCGACTGGAGCATCAAGGACATCGTCGATCTGCTGCAAGCGGGCATTTCCGATCGCGGTGCAGTGTACGGTCCGATGGCCGAAGTCACGTATCACAGCCTCCAGTACATGACGGAAGAAGACGTCAAGGCAATGGCCGTCTATCTGAAGACCTTGCCGGACAAGAGCGGCCGCAAGTCCGGGCCGTCTGCGCCGACCAACACCAACGTGTTCGCGCTCGGCGAAAAAATCTACGCCGACAAGTGCGCGCTCTGCCACGGCGCGAAGGGCGAAGGAAAGTTGCAGCATTACCCGCCGCTCGCGGGCAACCAGTCGATCGAAATGGACTCCGCGGTCAACCCGATCCGCATCGTGCTCAACGGCGGATTCCCGCCGGGCACCATGCGCAATCCGGAACCGTACGGCATGCCGCCTTTCGGCCAGGAACTGAACGACACCGACGCCGCTGCCGTGGTTACCTATATCCGCACTGCGTGGGGCAATCACGGCCAGCCCGTGACATCCCGCGAGGTCAACGAGTTGCGCAAGGCGCCGCTGCACTGAAACGCCGCACTGGAGAACTTCTAGATGGAAGCGAACGATACCCGCAGCGCGACCCCGCCTACGGATGACGAAGTGGAACGCGTCGTCGCGGCCGGCCCGCACGGCGCGATCGCCGTGGCCGGTGTCGCCACGCTGATCGTGATGGCGATCTGGTTCGGCTTCTACTTCGTCGTGTTTCTGCCGCGCGGCGTCGTTCACTGATCATGTCGACCGATTCCAATCATCAACCGGGCGGCGGCCACGCGGTCGCGCTACGCGCCGAGCGACGCTGGGCCATCTTCGCCGTCGCGCTGATCGTGCTGATGCTGGCGGTCATCGTGTTCTCCGGGCTGCATTGGGCGATGATGCCGCCCTCGCGCGTCGAGACAATCGATCCGTCGCGCCTGCAGCTGTCAGGCGAATTCGTCGAAGACAATCTCGGCAGCGCGGTCGAACCGGACGGCTCGGTGGTGGTGCGCTTCATCGCGCAACAGTACTCGTTCACGCCGCAATGTCTGCTGGTGCCCGCCGACACGCCGATCACGATCCGCACCACCAGCGCCGATGTCGTGCACGGCCTGCTCGTCACCGACACCAACATCAACACGATGGTCGTGCCCGGCTATGTCGCCACGCTCAATACGCGTTTCGACACGCCCGCCGATCACACCATGCCGTGCCACGAGTTCTGCGGCTTCGGCCACCAGACCATGTGGGCGCACGTGAAAGTCATCGACAAAGCCACCTTCTTCGAGCAAGCCCGACAATCACGGAGGCTGAGCTGTGTTTCACGCTAAGCGACTCGTTCTCGCGCATTTCTGGCTCGCCTTCATTGCGTTTCTGATCGCGCTGCTGCTCGGCGCCTGGCAGATGCTGGTGCGCAGCCCGCTCGTGCCATGGGTCGGCGACCCCGAGCTCTACTATCGTTCGGTGACCGCGCACGGCTCGGTGATGGCGTACGTACTGCCCACGCTGGTGTCGATGGGCTTCGGCTACGCGATCGTCGAACTCGCGCTCGCGCAGCGTCTCGTCGGTCTCAAATGGGCATGGGCCGCGTTCATCATGCTGGCGGTCGGCGCGGTGATGGCGATGGTGCCGGTGGCGCTGGGCCAGGCATCGGTGCTCTACACCTTCTATCCGCCGATGATCGGTAGTCCGTTCTATTACCTCGGCGTGGTGCTGGTGGTGGTCGGCTCGTGGATCTGGGTCGCGCTGATGCACGTGAACCTGCGCATCTGGAAGCGCGCCAATCCCGGCAAGCCGGTGCCGCTCGCGATGTTCGCCAACGTGGCGGGCGCGTATCTGTGGGCATGGACCGCCGTCGGCGCGGCGCTGGAGATCCTGTTCCAGATCCTGCCGGTCGCGTTCGGCCTCACCAACACGATCGACGCCGGCCTCTCGCGCATCCTGTTCTCGTGGACGCTGCACGCGATCGTCTATTTCTGGCTGATTCCCGCTTATATCGCCTACTACACGCTGGTGCCGCGCGCGATCGGCGGACGGCTCTATAGCGATTCGATGGCGCGCGTGTCCTTCATCCTGTTCCTCGTCTTCGCGATGCCGATCGGCATCCACCATCTGTTCGCCGATCCGCAGGTCGGCTCCGGCTTCAAGTTCCTGCATGCGGTGTTCACCGGCATGGTGTCGGTGCCGACGCTGCTGACGGTGTTCACGATTTGCGCGTCGGTCGAAATCGCCGGCAGATTGCGCGGCGGCAAGGGCGCGTTCGGCTGGCTCACCGCCCTGCCCTGGCAGAACCCGATGATGCTCGTGATCGCGTTTTCGTTCGTAATGCTCGGTCTCGGCGGCGCGGGTGGATTGATCAACATGAGTTACCAGTTGAACTCGACCGTGCACAACACCCAGTGGGTGACGGGGCATTTCCATCTGATCTTCGGTGGCGCGATCGTCATCATGTACTTCGCGATCGCCTATGAACTGTGGCCGCAACTGACTGGCCGCGCGATTACATCGGTGAAGCTGGTGCGCTGGCAACTGTGGCTATGGTTCATCGGCATGATGGTGGTGACGCTGCCGTGGCACTACGTCGGCCTGCTCGGTGCGCCGCGCCGCATGGCCTATTACGATTACAACGCTCTCGGCTTGCAGTCGCAGGCGTTCTGGGTCGGCATGTCGGCGGTCGGCGGATTGATCCTCGTGGTGTCCGGCGTGCTGTTCATCTACATCCTGGCGAAGTCGCAATTCGGTCCGGTGGTTGAGCAACAAAGCTTCCGCTTTGCGAGCGCGGCGCAGCCGGTGGTGCGCGTGCCGGCCGCGCTCAATAGCTTCGGGTTATGGGTGGCGCTGATGATCGGACTCACGGTCGTCAACTACAGTGTGCCGATCGTGCAGTTGCTCAGATTGCCGCAGACGTCCGTGCCGGCAGTCGTCGTCGGAGCGCAGCGATGAATCAGGAACGCGTCTTCAGCTTGCGCAACCCTTGGTTCACGGTGAGCGTGGGCGGCATCATTGCGATTGCCGTCGTATCGATACTGATCGGCTTCATCTGGCTGCCTTCGGCGAACAGCGCGTTCGCCGGACGCGGCTTGTGGGCGACGATCTGCAGCGCCGCCGGTGCGCCGTCGAGCTGGTACGGCGGCGCCAATCTCACTGGTCCGGCGCCTAGCGACGTGGTGGTCTTGCCGCCGTTACGGCGCGCGCGGGCCGACGCGAATTCGATCGGCCGCGGCGCGACGATCGCGACGCAAAATTGCTCGATGTGTCACGGCGTACTCGGCACGGTGCAGGTCACGGCGCCCGCGTTGGCCGGGCAATATGCCGACGTGATCTATAAAGAGTTGCGCGACTACCAGAACGGCGTGCGTCAGAACGCGATCATGCAGCCGATCATCGCCGCGCGCAGCGATCAGGATCTGCATGATCTGGCGGCTTACTACGCGTCGCTGCCGAGAGCGCCCGCGGCGGAGACGCTGCCCACCGGCGTGGGACCGGATGCGAATGCGGTGAAGCTTGCCATGCAGGGCGATCCGCAGCGCAATATCGCGCCTTGCGCCGCCTGTCACGGGCAACTCGATCGCAAGGGCGCGGCGCCGTGGCTGGGCGGACAGTCGTCGATTTATCTCGCGGCGCAGATGCGCGCCTTTGCTTCCGGCGCGCGGCATAACGACATCAATGAGCAGATGCGCAACGTGGCGCGGCAAATGACGCCGGCCGAGATCGACAGCGTCGCCAAATACTATGCGGCCATGCAGTAACGGCCGCTTTGTCAGCGCGGCGCCGTTTGTCCCGAAGAGTCAGCGCGCCACCGTGCGAAACATCCGCCGATATCAAGCCGTTGCAAACCCGTTGGCATCGGCCGTCTTCGGTGCGGCGATCGAACCGCTACGCCGCCCGGCAAACGAAGACGAAGACGCTGCATCGCTCCCCGTCTGGAACACCGACACCGCGGACGTCAGCCGCCGCGCCTGCTCTTCCAGCGAACTCGCGGCCGCCGCGGCCTGCTCCACCAGCGCGGCGTTTTGCTGCGTCACCTCGTCCATCTGCGCGACCGCGAGATTGACCTGATCGATGCCCGTACTCTGCTCGAGCGCGGCCGCCGCGATTTCACCCATGATCGCACTCACACGCGCAATCGCGTCCACGATCTCGGTCATTGTCGAGCCCGAGCGTTGAACCAGTTGCGAGCCGGCCTGCACCCGCGCGGTCGACTCGTCGATCAAGCCCTTGATCTCCTTGGCCGCTGCCGCGCTGCGTTGCGCGAGCGAGCGCACTTCGCTCGCCACCACTGCGAAACCGCGGCCCTGCTCACCGGCGCGCGCGGCTTCGACTGCCGCGTTCAGCGCCAGAATATTGGTCTGAAACGCGATGCCTTCGATCACGCCGACAATGTCGGCAATCCGCCGCGAATCGTCGACGATGCCATGCATCGTGCCCACCACCTGCTCCGTCAGATCGCCGCCTTGTGCCGCAAGGGTGGATGCGCCCTGCGCGAGCGAGCTGGCCTGTTTCGCGTTGTCCGCCGTTTGCTTGACCGTCGAGGTGAGCTGTTCGATGCTCGCCGCCGTTTCTTCGAGCGACGCGGCCTGTTCCTCGGTACGTTGCGACAGATCGGTGTTGCCTGCGGCGATCTCGCTCACGCCGGTGTCGATGGATTCCGTGCCTTGACGCACCGAGTTCACCGTCGTAATCAGCGATTCCTGCATCTTGCGCAACGCGGCCGCGAGACGGCCCATTTCGTTATTGCTGGCCACGACGATCTGGCCGGTCAGGTCGCCGTTGGCGATGCGCTGAAACTGCGCGATGGTGGCGTCGACCGGACGGACGATCGCGCGCACCAGCACCGCGCGGCCGATCCACGCTCCCAGCAGCGACGCGACAATGCCGATCGCCACCGCGATGCAGATCGCATAGAACAGATCCTGCGCGTCCTGATAGCGTTGCGCGCCGTGATCGAGCTGCAACTGTTCGAGCGCGAGCATCGCCTTTTCGTACGCGCTGTAGAGCGACGGCAGCTTGTGAGCCTGCAATTGCTGGAAGGTCGTCTTGTCGCCGGACTTGAGCGCGGCGAGAGCCGGATCGACGCCTTCGTGCAGGAAGGTGTCGCGCTTGTCCTGCATGTCCTTGATGAGACGCTGTTCGTCGGCGTCCGCGCTCGCGCGGCTCACATAGTGGGCAAGACGGTCATTGGAAGCTTTCTGGTACTGATCAAAACGCTTGAGCACGGCATTCGCGCCGTCCTGGTCGTTCAGATCGACGAGCGATGCGTACGTCGCCAGCGCGAGGCGCAGGCGCAGCAACTGTCCGGCGCTGCCTTCGAGGTCGGCGACAGCCGGCGTATCGACGGTGTACATCTGTTGCAGCGAAGCGTTGCTCGAGCGCAGCGACAGCAAGCCGGCGGCGGCGCCGAACAGCAGCACGACGCCGAAGAACAGGATCATCAGGGTAAGGCAGGTGCGAATCGACAGATTTTTCAACATCGGGCTTGTCTCCGTTGGGCTGCCTGACCGAATGTTCAGTGAAAGCCTCGGCCACGCGTGCTGCGCCCAAGCCCGTTCGGCCAGGTCCGCAACTCTTGTATAAATTTAAGCGAACGCCACATATAAGGACTACGGCTTAATAACGAAAAACTTTATGGTTGATGGCGCATGTGCTTGCGATACATCAACATACGAGCGCATATGAAGGGTGATTAGCGCCGGGCGTTGCGGGACTACCCGGGTTCTCGGCGGGCTGCCGTTGATGGAAAGTGTCGGGGATGTGTCTACGGAGCATTGCGATGTCGGAAGTGGGCTCGGCTCTGCTGGTATTCGTTCTATTGCTCGCCGCGACCGGAGTCGGCGTGTGGGTGCGCCCGCTGCTGCCTGAAGAGCACAAGGCGCATGAGACGGTGCAGTTGATCCAGCTGGTGATCGGCATGCTGGTGACGTTCGCCGCGTTGGTACTCGGCTTGATGACGGCGTCCGCGAAGTCCAGCTTCGACACGGTCTCGAACGATTTGCGCACCTACGCGGCCGATCTGATCGAGTTCGACACGACCCTGCGGGAATACGGTACGGACACCGATTCAGCCCGGCACCTGTTGAGCCAGTACACCGCTGCGGCGATTGCATCGACGTGGCCCGCCGAAACGCCGCCCACCGGCGCATATCCGAAGGACATCGGAACGCAGGACAACTCGCAGAAACTGGAGAACGTGCGGCTCGGCGACATGCTGACCGCCGTGGGCCGTGAATTGCGGACACTGCGGGCGCACGATCCGTTACAGCAACGCGCGCTCGATGACGGGTTGAAACAATACCGGCGCGTCGTGGACGCGCGGTGGAAGATCATCGAGGAAGCGCACAGCTCGATTTCCCAGCCGTTCTTCAAGACGCTGACGTTCTGGCTGGGTGTGATCTTTCTGAGTTTCGGCTTGATCGCGCCGCGCAACGCGCTGGCGCTGGTCACGATTTCGCTGGGCGCGGTGTCGATTGCTTCAGCGATCTATGTGATCGTCGATCTGGATACGCCGTTTACGGGCCCGATTGTCATCTCCAGTGCGCCTATGCGGGATGCTCTGGACCATTTGAGACGGTGAACACCACACAGCATCACCGGATGCGCGCGTCGAACTCCGCAATCCGCTTCGCCCGCTCGATGACCGGCCGGTCGACCAGTTTGCCATCCACCGCGAACGCCCCTTCCGGATGCTCGCGAGAAGCCGCCAAAACGCGCGCCGCCCAGCGGCGCTCGTCCTCGCTCGGTGCGAAGCCGCTGTTGACCGGTTCCACCTGTCTCGGATGAATGCACAGCTTGCCGCCAAAGCCGAAGCGCCGCGCGGTGGCCACATGCCCGGCCAGGCGCGCGAGATCGTCGAGCTCCAGTGTCACCCCGTCGATCGGCGCGGGCAGGCCCGCATAGCGCGATTCGATCACCATCTGCGAGCGCACGTAGTCCAGTTCGACGCCGAGTCCTTCGATGCCGGCATCGCCGCAAAAATCCACCGTGCCGAAGGCGAGCCGCATGACCGACGGCGCGCCGGCAATCTCCCGCATCGCCACCACGCCCGCCACGGTTTCGATGAGCGCCACGATTCGGATCCGCGACGGCAGCCGCGCGGCGACATCGGCGAGTTGCTGCGCGCTGTCCGACTTCGGCAGCATCATCGAGCAAACGCCGGACGCGCGCACCATGTCGACGTCGTCGACATGCCACGGCGTGCCCACCGCATTCACGCGGACCATCAGCCGCGCAGGGTCCGCGGTCGACAGCCAGCGTTGCAGGCCCTCGCGCGCGGCTTGCTTGGCCGCCGGCGCGACCGCGTCTTCGAGATCGATCACCACCGCGTCGGCGCCGCTGTCGAGCGCCTTCGTGAAGCGCTCGGGGCGGTCGCCCGGCACGAACAGATAACTGCGTGCGTCCATCCTGTTCTCCTGAACGGCACGCTTCGCGATGATGCTAGTTCGCGTGCCAGTCGCGTTGAAACGTTTCGGAATAGCTGTAGCGATCCGCCGGATGCACGCTGATGGTCAGCTCGACCACCTGCGCACGCCGGTTCAGATAGCGGCGGCACAACCACAGCGCGGGCGAGCGCGGCTTCGCGTTCAAACGCTGCGCCAGCTTCGCCGGCAACGCGACCGCGCGGATTTCCTGCTGCACTTCGGCGATCTGCTCACCGAACTGCTTTTCGATCATCGTGTAGATCGGCACGTGCGTCCGGCCGCTCAGGCCCGTCAATGAGCGAAACGCGGGGTGGATATACACCTCGGTGTGGCAGATCGGTTCGACACTCTCCGGCGACAGGCGAATACCCTCGGCCAGCAGCCAGGTTTCGCCCGGCTTTGCGCCGAGCCGCTCGATCAGATCCGGGTCGTCGATCTCGACAGTCTGCGTCGACGCGATCTCCAATTCCGTGTCGGTCGTATAACGGTGCAGATCGCTCAGGCGCTCCATCACCTGACGGTACGCGGTTTCGCTTTGCGTGGCTTTCACGCGGGTGCCGATGCCGGGCCGCCGGTCCACCAGACCACGCTGCTCGAGTTGCTTGATCGCCTGCCGCACCGTGAAGCGGCTCGCGCCGAACTGCTCGCACAGCTCGAACTCGGTCGGCAGCAACGTGCCGATGGGAAACTGCCCGCCCTGAATCTCGTTCAGGAGCGTCTGTGCCAGTTGCATGTAGCGCGGCTGTTGCCCGAGGACTGTCGTGGCCATCTGGATGTGCAAAAAAGTGAAAGGGCGGACGGTTGCCCGCCCGGCCTTATTGCACCACACCCGCCTCCCTCAGCAAAGCGATCCTTTCCGCGCCGTAGCCCAGTTCGTCGAGCAAACGCTGCGTGTCCTGCCCGAGATCCGGCGCGGCGCGCGTCGGCAGGGGCTCGTCGATCCGCACCGGCGCGGCCACGCCGCGTACCTTGCCGAAGCGCGGGTGCTCGGCGTCCACCACGCATTCGCGTTCGGCGACGAAGGGATTCTCCAGCGCCTCCTTGACGTTGAACACCGGCGCGGCCGGCACGCGGCCGCCGAAGCGTTCGAGCCATTGCGCCGTGGTGGCGGTCGAGAGTACTGCGTCGAGTTCGGTCTGCACCAGCTCGCGATTCGCGAGGCGCGCCTGGAAGTTGCAAAAGCGCGGATCGGTTACCCACGATGGTTTGTCGATCACTTCGGCGAGCACGCCCCAGAACTTCTCTTTGTTGCACATCAGGAAGATCCAGCCGTCCTGCGTCTTGTACAACTGACTCGGCGTGAGCGACGGATGCGACGAGCGGTTCTCGCGCCCCGTCACCACGCCGCCGTTCAGATACCACGTCGCGACATAGGCGAGGTTATGCAGCGCGACGTCGAAGAGACTCACGTCGATATCGCGTCCTTTGCCCGAGGTCTTCGCATCCACGAGACCGGCGAGCAGCGCCATCGCCGCGGTCGTGCCGGTCATCAAGTCGATGATCGACAAGCCGAAGCGCGCCGGCGGGCTATCAGGCTCGCCCGTGACCGACAGATAGCCGGCCTCGGCTTGCATCAGATAGTCGTAGCCCGGCCATGCCGCGCGGCTGCCGCTGCGTCCGTACGCGGACAGATGCCCGCACACGATCTTCGGATTCGCCTCGCAAAGCTGCGCGTAAGTGAGCCCGAGTTTCGCTGGCAGATCGCCGCGCAGATTGTTGAACACGGCGTCGCTCTTCGCGACGAGGTCCAGCAGCACCGCGCGCGCTTCGGGCTTCTTCAGGTCGAGCGTCAGACTGCACTTGTTGCGATTGAAGGCTTCGAAGAAGTGACTATCCCCTTCGCCGAAGAAATATGGGCCGACCGCGCGGCCGACGTCGCCGCCGTTGCTCGGATGCTCGATCTTGATGATCTCCGCGCCGAGGTCCGCGAGATGCTGGGTGGCGAAAGGCCCGGCGCCATATTGTTCGATGGCGAGCACGCGCACACCGGTAAGGGGCAAGCTCATACCGGACTCCTTTCGATCAACTGTTTGGCGATGATGATGCGTTGCATCTCGTTAGTGCCTTCGCCGATCGTGAGAAGCGGTGCGTCGCGATACAGGCGCTCGACGTTGTATTCCTTCGAGTAGCCGTACGCGCCGTGAATGCGCATGGCCTCGATGCTGTTTTCCAACGCGGCTTCGGTCGCGAAGTATTTCGCCATGCCCGCCTCCATGTCGCAGCGTTCGCCGCGGTCGTACTTCTTCGCGGCGGCGTCGACCAGCAGGCGGCCCGCTTCGACACGCGTCGCCATCTCGCCAAGCTTCAACTGGATCGCCTGGTGCTCACAGATCGGCTTGCCGAAGGTTTTGCGCTGCTGCGAGTAGCTGACCGATTCATCGAGCGCGGCTTGGGCGACGCCGACGCCGCGCGCAGCGACGTTGATGCGGCCGAGTTCGAGCCCGCCGAGTATCTGCTGCAGGCCCTTTCCTTCCACGCCGCCAATCAATGCATCCGTCGATACGTGAAAGTCATTGAACGACAACTCACAGGTATCGATGCCTTTGTAGCCGAGCTTTTCGAGTTGCCGGCTGACCTCGAACCCCGGCCCTTTCTGCACCAGCAACAAACTCATCCCACGATGACGCGGCTGCGCGGTCGTATCCGTCTTCACCAGCAGCGCCAGCGTGTTGCCGTGCTTGCTGTTGGTGATCCACGTCTTGTTGCCGTTCACGACATACTCGTCGCCGACGCGTTTGGCGGTCGTGCGAATGGCCTGCAGATCGGTGCCGCAATCGGGCTCGGTGAGACCGATGCCGCCGCGCCATTCGCCGGTGGCGAACTTCGGCAGATATTTGCTTTTCTGCTCGGGCGTGCCGTTGCGTTGCACCAGCATCGCGAGAATCAGATGCGAATTGATGATGCCGCTCACCGACATCCACACCCGCGAGATGCGCGCAATGATCTGCGCGTAGGTCCGGGTCGACAGACCCAACCCGCCATACTCGGGATCGATGATGCAGCCGAATAGCCCCATCTCCTTCATCTTCTCGACGATCTCCGCCGGGTAGATATCGTCGTGATCGAACTTGTGGACGTAAGGACGCACCTCGGTTTCGAGAAAGCGGTCCAGCATGTCGAGAATCAGTTGATCGTTTTCCAGCGTGTCGAGTTCGGTTGCGGTCATGATGACGTCCTTAGGATGCGGTGTGTCCGGCAAGCGTGTCCGCGAACGCGCGGGCCGGCCGTTCGTCGAGTTGCAATACGGCTTGGGCAATCTGTTCGGCGGCGCTGCGCGAGACGCTGCGCTGCGCGTTCGCGTAGAACTTGGCGACGATGTCGTCGTTGCTGACGGGCCGATCCGCGCAGCCGCGATTGATCGCCTCGCAATGCGCGACGCGCGAGCCGTCGCTGCGTTCCACCACGACCTCGCCGGTGTAGTGGCGCGGGAATGTCGTGTCGGGATCGATTTCGTAATCGACTTTTTTGGCGAGTGCCAAGACCGCCGGATCGGCAAGCGCGGCAGGTTCGAGTTCGTCGAGCGTGAAGCGGCCCTTGAGCAACGCGGTGGCGACGATGTACGGCACGCTGAATTGCGCGTCGTAGGCGGTCACAGGTTTGCGCTTTGCGTCGACCGGTTCGCACACGATCTCGACCGTGCCGCGCGGCACTTTGGCGATCACACGTTTGATCGAATCGAGCTTTTCTGCCGAGAAGCGATGCTCGCGATGCAGCGCGATCGCCGCGTCGGCGACTGCATGCGTGAAGTGACACGCCGGCAGCGGTTTGATTGCGACTTCGTCGATCTGCCACGTACTGCCGAGGCCTTCGGTGGCGAGCTGACGATCAGCCGCGTCGAGCGGCTTGCCGAGGTGGCTAGCGTATAAACCGAAGCGCCCTTCGTAAGCCAAACGCGGCCCGGTGAAACCGTGCTTCGCGAGCGTCGCGGCGGTGATGCCCGAGGCCGCCGCGAAACCGGGATGGGCGCGCTTGGTCCACGCGCCGTCTTCGAGGAATTCGAGGCTGCCGGCCGCCATCGACAGAACGATGCCTTGTGCGTGCGCCATGCGGGCTTCGTCGAGTTGCAGCAAACGCGACGCGGCAACCGCGCAACCGAACGCGCCGACTAGACCCGTCGGATGAAACCCGGCGTCGTGGAATCCGCCCTTGGCCGCCGATGCCACGCGCGTCGACACTTCCATTGCGACGATGTACGCAGCCAGCAAGTCCGCGCCGTTCAGCCCGTCGCGGTCGGCGAGCGCGAGCACGCACGGCAATGCGCTGGTGGTCGAGTGAATGACGCCGCGTGAATGCGTGTCGTCGAAGTCGAGTCCGTGAATCAGCACGCCGTTCATCATCGCCGAGTCGCGCAAGGCGAGCCGCCGGCCGTAACCGATCACCGGCGAGGCGCCGCTGCCGAGCTCGGAGAAAGCAGCGAGCGAGACATCCGCATACGGATAACCACGCGACGCGAACGCAATGCCGACAGCGTCGAGAATCAGATGCTTGGCGCGCGTCTGCACGGCGCGCGGCACGTCGCGCAATTGCAGGCCCAGGCCGAAGTGCGCGTACTGATCGGACAGCGTGACGGAGGAATCGAGTGAAGTCATGGGTTTTTAACCTTGCTGGGTGGCGGGTAGCGAATCAGAGTTGGGGTCGAGGCTCGGCGAGATCCGCTCGAGCGCATGCTGATTGGTTTCCACTCGCAGCAGCAGAATGCCGAACACCAGCAATGCGAGGATGCCGCTCACCATGGCCAGCACGCCGGACACGCCGAACGAGTTGTAGAGCAGCACCGCGAGATACGGCGTGGTCATCGAGGCGGCACGGCCACATACACCTGCCGTGCCGGTGCCGCGCAGACGTAATTCGGTCGGAAAGAGTTCGGGGATATAGGCAAACAGACCAAGCGTGGTCACCGTGTAGATGCAGGTGATCAACACGAACCCGACGCTGCTGATCGCCCAGCCCGCATGCATGTTCGGATAGATGAAGCCGACCACGATCGTGGCGATCGCGAAAATCACGAGGCCACGCGCCCGGCCGATGCGGTCCGCACAGAAGAAGCCGACCAATGCGCCGCCCGGCGCGCCGAACGCCATCAGCGTGGTGAAGCCTAGCGATTGCACGATGGTGAGGCCTTCCTTGACGAAGAAGGTCGGCAGCCACGCAACAAAGCCGTACACCGAAATATTCACGGCGACCGCCGTGAGAATGGCGACCAGCGTGCGGCCGAGCATGGCCTGTGAAAACAGGGCGGAGAACGGCGCTTTCGGCACTTCGAGACTTTCGGTGCGTTCGACCGGCGGCAACGGACCTTTCTGACGCTGGACCTCGTGCTCGATGGCGGCGACAGTGGCCTCGGCTTCTTCGCTGCGTCCGACCGATTCGAGCCAGCGCGGCGACTCCGGCATCCGGTGCCGCAGCACCCACACGATGATCGCGCCGACGCCGGCAATCGCGAACATATAGCGCCAGCCCAGATGCGGAATCACGACGTAGCCCACCGCCGTCGAGACCAGCAAACCGGAATTGATGATGAGCGCGAGCAGAGCGGTCCAGCGTCCGCGCGATGCGGGCGGGATGAATTCGCACAGGGTGCCCGCCGCGACCACCAGTTCGGCGCCGAGGCCGACGCCCATGATCAGCCGCAGCACGATCAGCCACATCATGTTCGGCACGAAGCACGCGGCTATCGACGCGAGGCCGAAGATCAGCAGGTTGGTCTGGTACGACGAGCGGCGGCCGAAGCGGTCGCCGAGATAGCCGGCAAACCCCGCGCCGATCAGCATGCCGAGAAACGTCACCGAGATGAAAAGCGCGTTCAGCTTCAGATCCGAAAAGCCCGCTTTCACCATCGCGCCGAGCGCGCCGGCGGCGAGATAGATGTCGAAGGCGTCGAGAAAGGCGCCCGCGCTGATGAGCCCGAGAACCTTCCAGTGAAAGGACGCGATGGGCAGGCGATCGAGTCGCGCGCCCGAGTTGACGATACCGATAGCCACCTTTGTCTCCTTGGTGTGCATGCGGCCGCGCTAACGCTCGCCGCATCGTGACGCCTGTTCGGGCGTCGCCGGAATCCGCGCGCTGGCTGCTCTTGACGGCAGGTGGGCGCTGTTTTGCTGCTTGTCGTTCTCAGAGTGTGCGGGTCTTCGACCCGAACACGCGGCGGTGTGCGCCGGACGACGCGTCAATCAATCGCCGACACCGTGCCCACGTGCCGGCACCAGGGCGCTGCGCACGAAATCCATGATCGGCGTGCCGTCCTGCTTGAACGCGCGGGTTTGCACGGTGACGATGCCCTGCCCCGGACGCGACTTCGATTCGCGCTTTTCGAGCACTTCGGATTCCGCATAGATCGTATCGCCGCAAAACACCGGGCCGGTCAGACGAATCTCTTTCCAGCCGAGATTGGCGATGGCCTTGCCGCTGACGTCGTTCACCGACAGACCCAGCACCACGGCAACCGTCAGACCGCTATTGACGAGCAGGCGGCCGAACTCGCTTTTGGCCGCGTAGGCGGCGTCGCAGTGCATCGGATGGAAATTCATCGTCAGCAGCGAGAAGTGGATGTTGTCGGCTTCGGTAATAGTGCGCCCTGGCCGGTGTTCGTAGATATCGCCCACCTGAAAATCTTCGAGGTAGCGGCCGTAGCTGGCGCGAATGCGCGTTTTGACTGCGACGTCGGACTCCATGCCTGTCTCCTGTCGACCAGAGTTGGCGCTTTCGCGCCTTACTCTGGTCCCATGCAACTTGGTTGCGGTTTCCGAGTGACTTATCGGTCTTTGTTACTTTGTCCGTACAAAGTGTGATTCGAGTATTGTCGGCGGACGGGTGAATGTCAAGGCGACATTCCTGGAAAGGCCGATGATTGGCGGCAAATGCGCCGCTGAGGCACGCCAGGACTCATGACCAGGTTTATCCCTGGCCTGTGGTCAGAGGTGGGGCGCGACGTGTTGTCGGCTGAACTGTCTTATGGATGCGCCAATAAAAAACCCCGCTGGTTGAGCGGGGTTTTTTGCATCGATTCGGTGCGAGTGCGGATGATTAAAACGGAATATCGTCATCCATCTCATCGAACCCGCCGCCGGCCGGCGCGCTCGGACGGCTTGCACCACCACCGCCGCCACCGCTGCCACCACGCGCACCACCGCCCGACACCGCGCGGCCGCCACCACCGCCACCGCCGCTGCGCTCCGACGGTTCGCCACGGCTGTAGCCGCCTTCGTCGCCACCGCCGCCCATCGAACCGCCACGGCCACCCAGCATCTGCATCTGCTCGGCGACGATTTCCGTCGAGTAACGGTCGGTGCCGTCTTGCGCCTGCCACTTACGGGTGCGGATGCGCCCTTCCAGATAGACCGACGAGCCCTTCTTCAGATATTCGGACACGATTTCCGCGAGGCGGCCGAAGAACGACACGCGGTGCCATTCGGTCGCTTCCTTCATTTCGCCGGACGCCTTGTCCTTGTACCGATCCGTCGTTGCAAGGCGGATGTTCGCCACTGCGTCGCCGCTCGGAAGATAACGGACTTCCGGATCGGCTCCGAGATTGCCGACGAGAATGACCTTGTTCACGGATGCCATGAGTTTCTCCTGTTGATTCCGTTACGGGCGGCGCGGCAATACACGTTTTCGCGTTTCAGGGCCGGCAGGCCCGAGACCGGAACTGCGCCTCTGCCCGCCGCCGGGTGAGTTCTGGGTGTGTTCGGGATGCGCCGTATTACGCTTTGCGCGGCGGCTGTTTCATCTGTGCGGCGATTATAAGCCAGCACAAGACGAGCCCCGAACACGTAAAAAAGACAGCGCTCTGACCATCCACTTTCAGCAGCCAACCGCCGACCACTCCGCCCAGCGCAAGACCGATCGACTGCGTGGTGTTGTACACGCCTGCGGCCGCGCCCTTGCGGGTGCCGGGCGCCAGTTTCGACACCAGCGAAGGCTGCGAAGCCTCAAGAATATTGAAGCCCAAAAAGTACACAAAAAGAATCGCCGCCACACTCAGAATCGTATGCGGAGCGACGCCCAATAACAACTGTCCGATCAGGATAAGGCCAATCGCGGACAGCAGCACGATCTTCATTTTGCCGCGCTTTTCGGCGGCGATGATCGCGGGCACCATCATCACGAACGAGAGGCCCATGACCGGCAAATACACTTTCCAGTGCGACGCGACCGGCAGGCCGCCGGCTTCGAGAATGCGCGGCACGACGAGAAACAGCGCGGTTTGCGTGGCATGCAGCACCAGCACGCCGAAGTTAAGACGCAGCAACTCGACGTTGTGCAGCACTTCGGCGAACGGCGCGCGTACGTGCACCGGCTTCGGCGCATCGGGCACGATCCACAGCACCACGCCGATCGCCAGAATCGAGAAGATGCCGACGAGCGTAAACAGCCCGCTCATGCCGACCCACTGGAACACGATAGGCGCACCGACAATCGCCACCGCGAACGACACGCCGATGCTGCCGCCCACCATCGCCATCGCCTTGGTGCGATGTTCCTCGGCGGTCAGGTCGGCGATAAACGCGATCACCGCCGACGACACCGCACCCATGCCCTGAATCACCCGCCCGACGATGATCCACGTCATGTCGTGCGCGCCCGCCGCCACGAAGCTGCCGAGCGCGAAAATCAGCAGACCGGTCGCAATGACCGGTTTGCGTCCGACCTTGTCGGAGACCCAGCCATAAAAGATGTACAGCATGGATTGCGTCACGCCGTACGCGCCGAGCGCGATCCCCACCAGCAGCACGTTATCGCCGCCGGGGATGGTCTTCGCGTAGATCGAGAACACCGGCATGATCATGAAGAGACCGAGCATGCGCAGCGCGAAGATCGCGGCAAGCGACACGGTCGCGCGCAGTTCAGGCGCGCTCATGCGTGAGGAGGTGGCAGACGGATTGGACATCGGGAGCGTTCGTTGATTGAGCTGGGCGGCACACCGCGGGCGGGCACAGCGGCGGAGCGGCCACGACCGCGCGGCTTACCGCAAGACGGCGGGCCGGCAGCGGCGCGGCGTTCGAGCCGACGGCCTTGCTGCATGCCCGCTGGCGCCTCGCGGTGTCTTGCGGTTGCCTTGTACTCGCGGAAAACGGCCCCAGTTAGACCTCTTCCCCGCGGCGCTGGACCGCTGCCTTACAGCTCGCCTCAACGCCTCTTCAGGCTGTCAGGAAGCCGTAACGGCGGTCTTGAAAAGTCGTTATAGTAGCAGGTTTAGCCTCTTCCTCTTTCCGCCAGTTCATGGAATAAATCCGTGGAACAAATCCGTATTCGTGGGGCTCGCACCCACAACCTGAAGAACGTCAATCTCGACCTACCCCGTCACAAGCTCGTCGTTATCACGGGCCTTTCAGGCTCGGGCAAATCGTCGCTGGCGTTCGACACGCTCTATGCGGAAGGACAACGGCGTTATGTCGAAAGTCTCTCCGCCTACGCACGCCAGTTCCTGCAATTGATGGAAAAGCCGGACGTCGATCTGATTGAAGGGCTGTCGCCGGCAATCTCGATCGAACAGAAAGCGACCTCGCACAATCCGCGCTCCACGGTTGGCACCGTCACCGAGATTCACGACTACCTGCGGCTATTGTTCGCACGGGTCGGCACGCCTTACTGTCCGGATCACGAAATTCCGCTGGAAGCGCAAAGCGTCTCGCAGATGGTCGACGCGGCGCTCGCGCTGCCGGAAGAAACCAGGCTGATGATCCTCGCGCCCGTCGTGGCGAACCGCAAAGGCGAACACGTCGAACTGTTCGAGGAAATGCAGGCGCAAGGCTTTATCCGTTTCCGCGTGCGCTCGGGCGGCGGCACCGCCAATGAAGGCGTGGCGAAGATTTATGAAGTCGACTCGCTGCCGAAACTGAAGAAGAACGACAAGCACACCATCGACGTGGTCGTGGACCGCCTGAAAGTGCGCCCCGACATGAAGCAGCGTCTCGCGGAATCGTTCGAAACGGCACTGCGTCTCGCCGACGGCCGCGCGATCGCGCTCGAAATGGACACGGACAAGGAGCATCTGTTCAGCTCGAAGTTCGCCTGCCCGATCTGCTCGTACTCGCTGCAGGAACTGGAGCCGCGTCTTTTCTCGTTCAACAATCCGATGGGCGCATGCCCGGAATGCGATGGCCTCGGCCAGATCACTTTCTTCGATCCGAAGCGGGTGGTCGCGCATCCTTCGCTGTCGCTCGCGGCGGGCGCGGTGAAGGGCTGGGACCGGCGCAACCAGTTCTACTTCCAGATGCTGCAGAGTCTCGCGGCGTTCTACGAGTTCGACATCGACACAGCGGTCGAAGATTTGCCGGAGAAGGTCCGCAAGATCCTGCTGTTCGGTTCGGGCAAGCAGGAGATCCCGTTCTCGTACATCAACGAACGTGGCCGCACTTCGGTGCGCGAGCATGTATTCGAAGGGATCATTCCGAATCTGGAGCGGCGTTACCGCGAGACCGATTCGGTCGCGGTGCGCGAAGAGCTCGCCAAGTATCAGAACAACCAGCCCTGCCCGGCCTGCGCCGGCACGCGGCTGCGCCGCGAAGCGCGCTTCGTGCGGATCGGCGCGGACGGCGACGCGCGCGGCATCTTCGAAATCAGCGGCTGGCCGCTGCGCGACGCGCTCGGCTATTTCCAGACGCTGCGCCTGGAAGGCTCGAAGCGCGAGATCGCCGACAAGGTGGTCAAGGAAATCGTCGCGCGGCTGATGTTCCTGAATAACGTCGGGCTGGATTATCTGTCGCTCGAACGCAGCGCGGAGACGCTGTCAGGCGGTGAGGCGCAGCGGATTCGCCTCGCGTCGCAGATCGGCTCGGGCCTGACCGGCGTAATGTACGTGCTGGACGAACCGTCCATCGGCCTGCATCAGCGCGACAACGACCGGCTGATCGCCACGCTCAAGCATCTGCGCGACCTCGGCAACTCGGTGATCGTCGTCGAACACGACGAAGACATGATCCGCATGGCCGACTACGTGGTCGACATGGGCCCGGGCGCGGGCGAACACGGCGGCATGGTGATCGCCGAGGGCACGCCCAAGCAGGTGCAGGCGAACGCGGCGTCGATGACCGGGCAATACATGTCCGGCGCGCGCAACATCGAGTTCCCGGACGAGCGCAAAGAGCCCGACGAAAAGCGCCTGCGTATCGTCGAGGCGTACGGCAACAATCTGCAGCACGTGTCGCTGGACTTGCCGGTTGGCTTGCTCACCTGCGTGACCGGCGTGTCGGGCTCGGGCAAGTCCACGCTCATCAACGACACGCTTTACCATGCGGTCGCGCATCACCTGTATGGCTCGGCTACGGAGCCGGCGCCGTACGAATCGATCGAGGGCCTCGAGCACTTCGACAAGGTCATCAACGTCGACCAGTCGCCGATCGGCCGCACGCCGCGCTCGAACCCGGCCACCTACACGGGCCTCTTCACGCCGATCCGCGAACTGTTCGCGGGCGTGCCCGCGGCCAAAGAGCGCGGCTACGAAGCCGGCCGCTTCTCGTTCAACGTGAAGGGCGGACGCTGCGAATCCTGCCAGGGCGACGGCGTACTGAAGGTCGAGATGCACTTCTTGCCGGACGTGTACGTGCCTTGCGACGTCTGTCACGGCAAGCGCTACAACCGCGAAACGCTCGACGTGCAGTACAAAGGCAAGAACATCAGCGAAGTGCTCGACATGACGGTGGAGAACGCCTACGAGTTCTTCAAACCGGTGCCGGTCGTCGCGCGCAAGCTGAAAACCTTGCTGGACGTGGGTCTAGGCTATATCCGGCTGGGTCAATCGGCCACCACGCTGTCGGGCGGCGAGGCACAGCGCGTCAAACTATCTTTGGAACTGAGCAAGCGTGACACCGGTCGCACGCTATACATACTTGACGAGCCGACCACCGGCCTACATTTTCATGACATCGCTTTGTTGCTCGAAGTGATTCATCGATTACGCGACCAGGGTAATACCGTCGTGATCATCGAGCATAATCTCGATGTAATTAAGACTGCGGACTGGGTCATCGACCTGGGTCCCGAGGGCGGGGCCGGCGGCGGGCAGATCATTGCCCAGGGCACGCCGGAGCAGGTGGCGAAGTCAAAGGCAAGTTTTACCGGTAAGTACCTGGCGCCTCTGCTGAAACGCGCGGCCAGTAAAAAGTAACGCTGCACAACTCAGGTTGGAGACGGAATAAGCCATGGCCAAGCGGAATCAGGCGCGCGACGACGGGCAAGTGCAGGACCTACGCCCACGCCCGGTCAGGCTGACGAGCGACATGAGCCTGCCGAAGCTGTCGGCGGTCGAAATCGGCAGTTATATCGTGATGCTGTTCGGCATGTGGGCGGTCATCGAACTTCGTCTGCTCGGCGCGTTGCTCGCCGGGCTGCTGGTGTTCCAACTGGTCCACACGATCGCGCCGCGCATCGAGCGCCACATGTCGAGCAAGCGGGCGCGCTGGCTCGCGGTGGTGATCCTGGCCACGGTGATCGTGGGCGCGCTGACGGGGCTCACGCTCGGCATCATCGAGCATTTCGAGAACGACGTGCCGAGCGTGCAGAAGCTGCTCGACCAGGCCATGCAGCTGATCGACCAGGCGCGCGGCCGGATTCCTCAATTTGTCGCCAACTATCTGCCGGTCGACACCGAACAGATGAAGACCAAGGCGGCGGAGCTGATGCAGACGCACGCCAACATGCTGCAGCAAAGCGGCAAGACCGCGGCGCGCGCGTTCACGCATATCCTGATCGGCATGATCATCGGCGCGATCATCGCGGTCGGCGCGCAGAAGCATATGCAACGGCTGCCGCTGTCCACGGCGTTCGTCACACGCGTGACACGTTTCGCCGATGCGTTTCGCCGCATCGTGTTCGCCCAGGTGAAGATTTCCGCGATCAATGCGGTCTTCACGGGCATCTTCCTGCTGGTGATCCTGCCGATCTTCCACGACACACTGCCGTTGTCGAAGACGCTGGTGCTGGTCACGTTTATCGTCGGCTTGCTGCCGGTGATCGGCAATCTGATCTCGAACACGATCATCGTGGCGGTGGCGCTCTCGGTGAGCTTTCCGGCGGCGGTCATGTCGCTCGTGTTCCTGATCCTGATTCACAAGCTCGAGTACTTCCTGAACGCGCGTATCGTCGGCGGACAGATCGAGGCGCGCGCGTGGGAATTGCTGATCGCCATGCTCATCATGGAGGCCGCGTTCGGTCTTCCCGGCGTGATCGCGGCGCCGATTTTTTATGCGTACATCAAGCGCGAACTGATTTACTTGCGGTTGGTTTGAGGCTGCGGCGAGCGGTCTGGAACGCGGGTCGGCGGATAAGAAAAAGCGGCACTTTCGGTGCCGCTTTTTTCATGCTCAGAAGTCGATGCGCGCATTCAGTGACAACGTGCGCGGGTCACCCGGCGTCACATAGTCCGCGTATTGGTACTCCCAGTAGCGGCGATTGAGCAGGTTGTCGATCGCCGCGCGGAACGTCACATCGTAGCCGCCTATGCGCGTCGCATAGCTCGCGCCGAGATTGACCAGCATGTAGCCCGGCGTATCCAGATTGCCGGACGGGCGCACGTTGGTGTTGCCCGTGAACTTCGCGTCGGCGCCGATGCGCAGCCCCGGCACATACGGCACCGAGTACGTCGCATGGCCCGCTACCACGAACTGCGGCGCGCCGGCCACGCGATTGCCGTTATTGGCCGAGCCCTTCTCGTACTTCGTGTTGATCCACATGAGATCGCCGCCGACGTTCCAGCTCGTGCCGAGGCGCACGTCGCCGCCGAACTCCACGCCCTGGAAGATCGACTCGCCGTCCTGCGTGTAGACGTTAGCGCTATTCGCGTAGGCCGAGCCGCGCTCGATCCGGAACAGCGCGGCCGTCGCGCTCCAGCGCTCATGCTCGCTCTTGATCCCGACTTCGTATTGCTTGCTGCGCAACGGCTTGAGGAGTTCGCCGCGGTTCGCGTAGGTGTCGCCGACCACGGTGCCCGCTTCCAGCGACTCAACGTAGCTCGTGTAGAGCGTCGTGGTCGGCGCGAGCTTGAACATCAGCGCCACCGTCGGCGTCACGACGCCGTTCTGGCTATAGGTCGAGGTGGTCGCACCGGTGGTCGAGTAGCCATGCTGCTCGTAATTCGTGTAGCGCACGCCGCCGAGTACCGACCAGCGCTGCGTCAACTGGATCGTATCGTTCGCAAACAACGCTTTTTGCGTAATGTCGCTGTCGCGGTAGGTGTAGTAGTTCGACGCGCTGTAGAACGTATTGGTGTTCGGCTGGTAGAGGTTGCCGGTGCCGATCTGGCCGAAGAAGCTGTTCGCGCCGTAGTCGTTCGTTTGACGCTGATACGCCGCGCCGATCACGAGCTGGTGCTGCAACGGCCCCGTCTTCACGCTGCCTTCCGCCGACACCTGCCACAAGCTCAACTGATGCCCTTCCTTGCCGGCGAAGCGGCTGTCGGTGTAATCGCCGGCGCTGTTCTGCAGGTAATAGGTGCTTTCGTTGCGATCGCGCGAGCTTTTGCTGTAGCTGTAGGTCGCGTTCAGCGTCCAGTCCGGGCTCAGGTTGTACTGCACGCCCGCGGTATAGAGCTGGACGTTCGTGTTCAGATGCTGGTCGGGACCGGAGAGGTTGCTGGTGCCGCCGCTCATCGTATGCGGCAAGACGGTGCCCGGATATTCCGCCGTCGAGATCGCGCCGGTGATACCGCTCGAATGGCGCTCCTGATACAGCGCGCCGAACGTGGCCTTGAGGTCGCGCGTGATGCGTGCATCGAGCGCGACCGACACCGAGTCGCGCCGCACGTTGCCGTCGTTATAAGTCTTGCCTTCCTCGTGCGTGGCGTTCAGGCGATAGCCGAACATGCCGTTCGGACCGACCCGGCCGCCGAGATCCGCATGCTCGGTCCATACGCCGTCGGTGTAATAGCCGATGTCGACGCTGCGCACGGGCGTCGTCGAGACCGGCGGCTTTTTCGTCACGTAGTTGACCACGCCGCCCGGCGCGCCGAAGCCGTACATGAAACCGGTCAGCCCCTTGAGCAATTCCACTTTCTCGAGTTGCTCGTACGGCATCGTGACGCCGTAGCTGTTAAACGGCATGCCGTCGATCTTGAAGCCCGACTGCCAGTCGAGCTGCATGCCGCGCACCGTCAGATACGTGGCCCATGCGTTGTAGGCGTTGCCGTTGTCGGAGACGGAGGCATCGGTGGCGAATACATCGCCGAGCTTGGTTGGCTGGCGATCCTGCAGCTCTTCACTCGTGACCACGGTGGTCGAGAACGGCGTGTCGAGTTGCGATCGTGTGCCGAGCGCGCCGCTGCTCACGTCTTCCTTCAGATGCTGCTCGGTGTCTTGCGCCGCCGTGACCTTGACGGCCGGCAGCGCTTTTTCGCCGTTATCCGTGGACGCTGCCGTGCCCGACGCCTGCTGTGCCCATGCCGCGTGGCTGATTGCCAGCGCCAGACACACCGTCAAATGCAGCGGCCGCATCGTCAGTTTTTTCTTCGGCTCTTCTACCCCGTTTCTTACGCTCATCGCCTGATTCCGCAGTTTTTGTTTTTCCCCACCAAATGAGAATGATTCCCATTCGACAAGGTCGCGATGATGCCGAAGATTTATGCTAATTGTAAGCTTCAATATGCGACATTTTGTCGCACAGGCTGCAGCCATGTTGGCTGAAACCCCTACTGAATGGTGCTCTCAGGGCCGCGCGCAAGCAGGCGGCTGTTGTCGAGCCACGCCACATTTACGACAAACTTGCAGCGCGTGGCATGATTCCTTAAGATGCGAACAATTCCCATTTGCACCAAGCCTCTGTCGTGACACCCCTTTCGAAGTCCTGCTCCGTCGCGACGGCTCGCCCATGAGGCGCCAGTTCGTCCGTCTGCATCGCTGGTTCGGTGTCGCCACGGCGCTGTTTCTGTTCGTCGCCGGTCTGACTGGCGCGATCATCGCGTGGGACCATGAGCTCGATGCGGCGCTGAATCCATCTTTCTTCAAAGCCCGCACCGCCGGCCCGGCACTGTCGGGCCTCGAGTTGGCGCGCCGCGTGGAAGCCGCCGATCCGCGTCTCCAGGTGACGTATCTGCCGCTGGCGGCCGAGCCTGGCCATACGCTGCAAATGATGGTGCTGCCGCGGACCAACCCGGCCACGCAGAAGCCCTACTCGCTCGATTTCAATCAGATCGCCGTCGATCCCGCCACCGGCGAGATCCAGGGACGCCGCGAATGGGGCGTCGTCTCGCTCGCGCGGCTCAATCTGATCCCGTTCATCTACAAGCTCCACTACACGCTGCAACTGCCGTTTACGGGCGGCGTCGATATCGGCACGTGGTTGATGGGGATCGTCGGCATCATCTGGCTGTTCGACAGCGTGATCGCGCTGTGGCTCTCGTTTCCGAGCGTCAAGGCGTGGCGCAAGTCGTTCGCGTTCCGCCTCGGGCGGGGCGGCTATGCGCTCACTTTCGATTTGCACCGCTCGGGCGGCGTGTGGATCTGGGGCTTGCTGATGATCGTCGCGCTGACGTCGGTGTCGATGAATCTGTCAGCGCCAGTGGTGCGCCCAATCGTGTCGTTGTTCTCGAAGCTCACGCCGGATCCGATCAACAACCCTGAAATCCTGCGCGCCGCGCAACCCGGCGACAAAGTATTGAGCCGCGAGCGCATCGTGCAACTGGCCGAGCAGGCCGGCAAGGCGCAAAACCTCAGCGTCGCGCCAGGCGGCATCTACTACGCGGAATTCCTGCATGCGTACGGCGTCGGTTTCTACGCGACCGGCAATGATCACGGCGATCTCGGCCTCGGCAATCCGTGGATGTATTGGGACGCGGCCACCGGCAAGCAACTCGGCGCGCAGATTCCCGGCAAGGGCACGGCGGGCGACATCTTCGTGCAGGTGCAATTCCCTCTGCACTCGGGACGCATCCTCGGTCTCGGCGGACGGATTCTGATCAGCGCAGTCGGCGTCGCGGTCGCCGTGCTGAGCGCCACGGGGCTGCTGATCTGGCTGAAGAAGCTGAACGCGCGCCGCCGTTCGGCGCAAAACGCCAATGTGGCGCGCGACGCGGGCCAGTCCGCAGCGCGCTCATAGACTCAAATAAACAAAAAGGCGGCGCCGGGATCATCCGGCCACCGCCCTCTACTGCGCAAGCCTGCAAGCAACGGCTCTTAGCGAAACACCACCGTCTTGCTGCCGTTCAACACGACGCGATGCTCCACGTGCCACTTCACCGCACGCGCCAGCGTCACGCACTCGACATCGCGGCCGATCGCCGTGAGCTGCTCCGGCGTCATGCTGTGGTCCACGCGCTCCACTTCCTGTTCGATGATCGGACCTTCGTCGAGATCCGTCGTCACGTAATGGGCGGTCGCGCCGATCAGCTTCACGCCGCGGTCGAACGCCTGGTAATACGGCTTCGCGCCCTTGAAGCTCGGCAGGAACGAGTGGTGAATGTTGATCGCGCGGCCAGCCAGCGCTTCGCACAGCTTCGGCGACAGAATCTGCATGTAGCGCGCGAGCACCACCAGGTCGGCCTGATGTTCGTCGATCACTTCGAGCACGCGCGCTTCCTGCGCGGCTTTCGCGTCGGGCGTGGCGCCCAGCAGCGGGAAATGATGGAACGGAATGTCGTAGCTGGCGGCGAGTTGGTAGAACTCCTTGTGGTTCGAGATGATCGCCGGAATCTCGATACCCAGCTGGCCGGTGCGGTAGCGGAACAGCAGATCGTTCAGGCAATGGCCGATCTTCGACACCATGATCACCACGCGCGGCTTCACCGACGCATCGTGCAACTCCCAGCGCATGCCGAACTGCTCGGCGAGCGCCGAGAACGACGTGCGCAGCGCCTCCAGACCCGGATCGCCGCCCACCTGCTGGAAATGCACGCGCATGAAGAACTCGCCGGTGCGGCTGTCGCCGAACTGCGCGGAGTCGAGAATGTTGCTGCCACGCTCGAATAGAAAGCCCGACACGGCGTGAACGATGCCGGGCCGGTCGGCGCACGACAGTTTGAGGATAAAGCTGTGATCGGTCGACATGACCTGGGTGACTCCCTTCTTCAATGCGTGGTTTGTTCGGTATGTCTGGTTCGGTGAAGCGTGTTTCGGCATGGTCGTTGCGCGCGCACCGATGCGGCGCTCAGGCGAATACCGGTGGCACGAACAAGGCCTCGATGCCGGCGCACGCGTCTTCATCGATCCAGCGGCGGCGCAGCAGGCAATCCAGCGTGGCCAGGCTCGCGTCGACGGTCATCGCGCCCTCCTCGATCCAGCGCGCCGCTTCGTCGATGCGCGCGAGCCGGTGTTCACCCACTTCGCCGTCCTGATTGCGCGGCGCGAAATCGGCCGGCAGCGCGAGGTCGTAGATGAAAATCTGTTCGGCCTGCGTGCCTTCCGGCAACGATTGCAGCACATGCGCGGTGCGGCCCGCCACAGAGCGCGCGGCGATCTCCTCGGGAATGCCGGCTTCTTCCCAGCATTCCTTGATGATCGTTGCCTCGACGCCGAAGCCCCAGCCGATGCCGCCCGCGACCACATTGTCGAGCATGCCCGGGTCGGTCGCCTTGGTGTCGCTGCGGCGCGCGATCCACAATTGCGGGGCGCTATCCTCGTATTCTACGACGCCGTTCAGATGCACCGCGTAGGTCATCGTGCCGAAGAAGCGCGACGCCGCGCGTTCGATATACGCAAGCGGCGGCGCGTCGAACGCATTACGGATCGCGTAGGTCTCGTTGCGCCAGCCCGGAATGCGGCCATCGGCGGCAAGTGCGCCGATCACGGAACCGAGCGCCGCGCTGCGTAAATCCACGGTATTGAACGCGGGCGCGAGCGTCACACGGGCGCGGTCGATCGCGAACACATCGGGCCAGCGCGCGAGCAGCGGCACATCGCTCGTCCGGATCCAGCCGACCTGTTCGGCGTCGATCCAGAACGGCACATGCGCCTGCACGTCGAAGCGGCGCGCGGCGGTGATGCAAGGCAAAGTCATTTAAAGCTCCAAGCTAACTGTCTGCGGTCGCTGCCGATGAGCGCCGAGCGTCTTATCGACCCAATCCAATCAATCACGCAACGCGACGCGTATCCCGATTGCGATGAACGTGGCACCGGCCAGGCGATCAAGCCACACGCCCACGCGCGGCCGGCGCTTCAGCCAACCGCCGATCATCCCCGCGCACACGCCGAACAGCGAAAACACCACCACCGTCTGCAACATGAACAGCACGCCGAGTTCGAGCATTTGCAGCGTGACGCTTTGCGTGCCGTGCGGCTGCACGAACTGCGGCAGGAATACGACGAAGAACAACGTCACCTTCGGATTCAGCAGATTGCCGAGCACGCTCTGGCGAAACACCGCCATCAACGGCTGCGGCGCGCGTTCGTGCGCGGTCGCGAGACCCTGGCTGCGCAGTGCCTTGATGCCGATCCAGATCAGATACGCGGCGCCGGCAAGTTTGATGACTTCAAAGGCAACCGGCGAGGAGCGCAGCAACGCGGCCACGCCGAGCGCGGCCAACGTCGTGTGAAACGTGATGCCGGCTGCAAAACCGAGCGCCGCGACGAGCCCCGCCGCGCGGCCCTGCGAGATACCGCGCGCGAGCACTTGCAGATTGTCCGGGCCGGGCGCCATGGTGATAGCAATCGAGGTGGCGAGAAACAGCAGGAAGTTGGGCATCGTTCTTACCTTCTTGTGACCGGAAAGTAGTTCATAGCGGCTTGGCTGCGACTGATCAGTGACCGTCGAATCCCGTCACCGTATAGAGTGCGAGGCCGCCCTCGCGCAGCAGCTTCGAGCCGCCTAGTTCGGGCAGATCGATGATCGCCGCGCCTTCCACCACGACCGCGCCGAGGCGCTCGAGCAGAATCTTGCCCGCCATCATCGTGCCGCCCGTCGCAATCAGATCGTCGATGATCACGACGCGGTCACCCGGCTTGCAGGCATCCTCATGAATTTCGACGGTCGCGGTGCCGTATTCGAGTTCATACGATTGCGAGACCCGCTTGTAGGGCAGCTTGCCCGCCTTGCGGATCGGAATGAAGCCGAGGTTCAGCTCGTACGCGAGAATCGGCCCGATGATGAAACCGCGCGCGTCCAGCCCGGCAATGTAGTCGAGCTTGGCGTCGATATACCGTTGCACGAACAGATCGATCAGCACGCGCAGCGACTTCGGCTCCTGCAGGAGCGGCGTGATATCGCGAAACTGCACGCCCGGCTGCGGCCAGTCGGGTACCGTGCGAATGTGGTTTTTGATGTAATCGGCCGCATCGAGCGGCGCGCTCGCAAGCGCGTTGGACATGATGTCTCCGGATGGACCTCGACAGGTCCGATGAAAAACTCAACTAGCGGCGGCCCGGCAGGCGAACCTTGCCAGGAGCAGGCGTCAGGCCGCGGCGGCGCCCGCGCGCCGATGCTTCGAGAGCCGTTCCTCGGCCTCCGCCAACTGTTCGGGCAGACCGCGCAGCACTACGATGTCGCTCGCGCGCAGCTTGGTGGACGGGTCCGGCTCCACGCCGCGAATACCGTGCCGGCGAATCGCCGTCACTTCGACACCCAGATCGAACAGACCGAGTTCCGCGAGGGTACGGCCCACCGCGTCCGCGCTTTCGTCGACCGGCACCGATTGTAGCCGCACCTGTTCGTGGCCGTCGTCGTCGTCCACGTCGTCGGCGCCGTGGAAATAGCCGCGTAGAAGGGCGTAGCGTTCATCGCGCATTTCCTCGACCCGGCGCACCACGCGCCGCATCGGCACGCCCATCACCACGAGCGTGTGCGAGGCGAGCATCAGACTGCCTTCGACGATTTCCGGAATCACCTCGGTCGCGCCCGCGGCCAGCAGCTTTTCCAGATCGGCGTCGTCGACGGTACGAACGATCACCGGCAGCGTCGGTTCCAGTTCGTGAATGTTGTGCAGCACGCGCAATGCCGACGGCGTATTCGCATACGTGATCGCAATCGTGGCCGCGCGATGGATACCGGCGGCGAGCAGCGACTCGCGCCGCCCTGCATCGCCGAACACGACCGATTCGCCCGCCGCCGCGGCCGCCGCGACACGGTCGGGATCCAGGTCGAGCGCGACGTACGACAAGCCCTCGTGCTCCAGCATGCGCGCCAGGTTCTGTCCTGCACGACCGTAACCGCAAATGATCACGTGGCCGCTTTGCTTGAGACTCTGCGTGGCTATACGCGTCATCTGCAACGACTGCATCATCCATTCAGTCGAGGACAGCCGCAGCACGATCCGGTCCGCGTTCTGGATCATGAACGGCGCGGCCAGCATCGACAGCAGCATGGCCGCGAGAATCGCCTGCAGCATGGTGGCGTCGACGAGATGCTTGTCGAGAATCAGATTCAGCAGCACGAAGCCGAACTCGCCCGCTTGCGCGAGGCCGATACCGGTGCGCATCGCGACGCCCGGCGACGCACCGAACAGCCGCGAAAGGCCCGTCACCATGACCGCCTTCAGCAGAATCGGCCCGATCAGAAAGCCGAGCACGATCAGCGGATGCTCCCAGATCACCCGCGGATTGAGCAGCATGCCGGTGGTGATGAAGAAGAGCCCGAGCAGCACGTCGCGAAACGGCTTGATGTCCTCTTCCACCTGATGCCGGTACGGCGTCTCGGCGATCAACATACCGGCGATGAACGCGCCGAGCGCGAGCGACAAACCGAACTTGTCCGTGATGAACGCGCAACCCAGCGTCACCAGCAACAGATTGAGAATGAACAGTTCCTGCGAACGGCGGCGCGCCACCACGTTGAACCAGCGCGTCATGAAGCGCTGGCCCACGATCAGGAGCAGCGACAGAGCCACGACGATCTTGATGGCCGCCACGCCAAGCGCGCTGACGAGATCTTCGGAGTTGCCGCCCAGCGCAGCGATGACGATGAGCAGCGGCACCACCGCCAGATCCTGAAACAGCAGCACGCCGAAGATATTGCGGCCATGCTCGGTCTCGATCTCGAGCCGCTCCGCCAGCATCTTGCTGACGATCGCCGTCGACGACATGGCAAGCGCGCCGCCCAGCGCCACGCTCGCTTGCCACCTGATGTGCACCCAGCGCTCCAGCACGAAGCCGAGCGTGACCGCCACTGCGATGGTGCCGATCACCTGCAACAGGCCGAGGCCGAACACGAGCCGGCGCATGGAGCGCAGCTTGGCCAGCGAAAACTCCAGCCCGATCGAAAACATCAGGAACACTACGCCGAACTCGGCGAGGTTCTGCGCGCCCGCCGAGTCGGGAATCAGACCGAACGCATGCGGACCGACGACGATGCCCACCGTCAGATAGCCGAGCATCGGCGGAAGATTCAGAAAGCGAAAGACCACCACGCCCGCTACTGATGCCAGCAGCAGGAACAGCGTCATTTCAAGGGGGGAAATCATCGGCAAAAACGCATCGGCAAAGCGTCCTCGTTCGTCAGCGGAACCGCGCACGCGAAACGCCGTGCGACAAGGTTGAGGGGCCGGTAAAGGCAGCGATAGAGGCAGCGGCTTGGCACAGCAGGCCCGGCGCGGCGAACAAGCGCCTTTGCTATACTTCGCGAATGATAGCGAAAATCAATGGCGACCGGGCACTCGCGCTCGCTCGCGACGTGCTCGACATCGAAGCGGACGCCGTGCGCGCGCTTCGCGATCAACTCGACGATGGTTTCGTCGGGGCGGTCGACTTCATCCTGGGTTGCCGTGGGCGCGTGGTCGTTTCCGGCATCGGCAAATCCGGCCATGTGGCCCGCAAGCTCGCGGCCACGCTCGCCAGCACCGGCACGCCGGCGTTCTTCGTGCATCCCGCGGAAGCCAGTCATGGCGACCTCGGCATGGTCACCGCCGACGACGTGTTCCTCGCGCTGTCCAATTCCGGTGAAACCGAAGAACTCGTGGCGATCCTGCCGCTCATCAAGCGGCTCGGCGCGAAGCTGATCGCCATGACGGGCCGTCCGTCTTCGAGTCTCGCACAACTGGCCGACGTGCACCTGAATTCCGGTGTGTCGAAAGAAGCCTGCCCGATGAATCTTGCGCCGACCGCCAGCACCACCGCCGCGCTCGCGCTCGGCGACGCGCTCGCGGTCGCGGTGCTCGACGCGCGTGGCTTCGGCCGCGACGACTTCGCGCGCTCGCATCCGGGCGGCGCGCTCGGCCGGCGCCTGCTCACTTATGTACGCGACGTGATGCGCACCGGCGACCAGGTCCCGAAGGTCACGCCCGACGCCACCGTGCGCGACGCGCTGTTCCAGTTGACCGCCAAGCGCATGGGCATGACCGCGATCGTCGATCACGACGACCGCGTGACCGGCATCTTCACCGACGGCGACCTGCGCCGCGTGCTCGAACGCGACGGCGATTTCCGCGAACTGTCGATCGCCTCGGTCATGACGGCCGGCCCGCGCACCATCGGTCCGGATCAACTCGCGGTCGAAGCCGTGGAACTGATGGAGCGCTACCGCATCAATCAGATGCTGGTCGTCGACGAAGCAGGCAAGCTGATCGGCGCACTCAACATGCACGACCTGTTCTCGAAGAAGGTGATCTGATGGCCATCGCTCCTCCCACCGCGACCGAACGCGCAAGCCGCGTCAAGCTGATGATTTTCGACGTCGACGGCGTGTTGACCGACGGCGGTCTGCTGTTCACGGCGGAAGGCGACACGATGAAGGGCTTCAATTCGATGGACGGCCACGGCATGAAGCTGCTGCGCCAGGCCGGCATCGAAACGGCGATCATCACTGGGCGCAAGTCGGGCATCGTGGCGGCGCGGGCGAAGGAAATGAACATCACGCACGTCTATCAAGGCGTGCAGGACAAACCTCAGGCGTTCGCGGACCTGTTGCAGCAAACCGGCATGACGGCCGAAGAGTGCGGCTACATGGGCGACGACTGGGTCGATCTCGGCGTGATGCTGAAGGTCGGCTTCGCGGCGGCGCCGGCCAATTCACATCCTGAAGTGATCGCGCGGGCCCACTGGGTCAGCGAGGCGCGCGGCGGCCACGGCGCGGCGCGCGAAGTCTGCGACACCCTGCTGCGCGCGCAGCACAAGTACGAGGCGCTGCTCGCGGCCGCCTGTAGCGGCGAACAGCGGGGCCTCGTCGGATGAATCAGTTTCGCCTGACTTCACTGATTCCGTTGGTCGCCATGGCGGCGCTCGCCGGTATCACATGGTGGCTGCTGCAAGCCACCCTGCCCCGGCAGAACGAAGGCGTGGTGCGTCCCAAGGAGCACACGCCGGACTACTTCGCTGACAACTTCTCGGTTTCCGAACTCGATCAGTCGGGCTCCACGCAATACCGGCTGACCGCCCAGTCGCTGATCCATTACGAAGACGACGAGCTGAGCGACCTGGTCAAACCGGCCATGCGCGCGTTCCAGCCCGGCAAGCCGATCGTCACCGCAACCGGCGACACCGGCAAGGTGAACGGCGACGCGTCGATCGTCGATCTGTACGACAACGCGCGCATCGTGCGGGCGCCCGGCTACGGAGATCCGCAGATGCAGGCGGATTCGCAGCATTTTAGGGTGCTGGTCAACGACGATGTGATCGAGACAGAAAAGCCGGTTAAACTTCAGCGCGGCATGTCGGTGATGACTGCCAGCGGCATGAACTACAACAACGTCACCCGGGTGATGCAGCTGTTCGGTAACGTGAAAGGCAACATCGCCCCGTCCGAAGCAGGCGGCAGCTCGCCCAAGCAACCCGGGTAATCCATTCCAGGCGTGACTGCATGAACGAATCGTTCCCCCGTTTTGATACCGGCCGCACGCGCACCCTGTCCGCGTGCCGCGCCGGACTCGCTGCGCTGATCGTCGCGTTGCCGCTCGCCGGCTTCGCGCCGCTCGCGCACGCCGATCGTGCCGACAAGGACAAGCCGCTGAACATCGAAGCGGACAACATGACTTACGACGACCTCAAGCAGGTCAACATCTTTACCGGCCATGTGGTCGCCACCAAAGGCACGATCGTGATCAAGGCCGACCGTGTCGAAGTGACGCAAGACCCCCAAGGCTATCAGTACGCCACCGGCACCTCGAGCGGCGGCAATCTGTCGTATTTCCGCCAGAAACGCGAAGGGCTCGACGAATACATCGAAGGCACGGC
Source organism: Paraburkholderia sp. NPDC080076 (assembly GCF_050281145.1). Lineage (NCBI taxonomy): Bacteria > Pseudomonadati > Pseudomonadota > Betaproteobacteria > Burkholderiales > Burkholderiaceae > Paraburkholderia > Paraburkholderia sp. NPDC080076. The sequence continues at coordinate 340,994 of NZ_JBNNWQ010000002.1, forward strand.
CATCCGGATCGACTACGACGGCAAGCAGGATCTGACCACGCTCACCACCAACGCCACCGTGAAGCGCCTGCAAGGCCTCTCCACGGTGATGGACCAGGTGCACGGCAGCGTCATTACGTATGACGGCCAGAACGACTTCTACACCGCGAAGGCAGGCAAGGACGTCGCCGGCCCGGGCAACCCGACTGGCCGCGTGCGCGCCATGCTGTCGCCGCGCAACGGCGGCGCCGCGCCGCTGAACGGCGCATCGGCCACGCTCGCGCCGTCCACGACGATTCCCGGAGCGCCGAACCAGTGAGCACCTCAGCGTCCCTCCCCAATCGCAAGCCGGCCGGCACCAGCAGTTCGCTGGCGGTGCGCAACCTGAAAAAGCGTTACGGTTCGCGCACGGTCGTCAAAGACGTGTCGCTCGACGTGAAAAGCGGCGAAGTGGTCGGTCTGCTCGGCCCCAACGGCGCGGGCAAGACCACCTCGTTCTATATGATCGTCGGCCTCGTGCCGCTCGACGCGGGTGAAATCGATCTGGACGGCAAGTCGATCAGCCTGCTGCCGATCCACAAGCGCGCTTCGCTGGGTTTGTCGTATCTGCCACAGGAAGCTTCGGTGTTCCGCAAGCTCAGCGTCGAAGAAAACATTCGTGCGGTACTGGAATTGCAGCACGAAGACAACGGCAAGCGGCTCAGCAAGGACACCATCACGAGCCGCACGGAAGCCCTGCTCGACGAACTGCAGATTGCGCATTTGCGCGAAAACCCGGCGCTGTCGCTGTCGGGCGGCGAGCGCCGCCGGGTTGAAATCGCCCGGGCGTTGGCCACCAATCCGAGCTTTATTCTGCTCGACGAACCGTTCGCCGGCGTCGATCCGATCGCCGTGCTGGAAATTCAGAAGATCGTTAAATTTCTGAAGCAGCGCAATATCGGCGTGCTGATCACCGATCACAACGTGCGTGAAACGCTCGGCATCTGCGATCACGCCTACATCATCAGCGACGGCAGCGTGCTGGCCGCCGGCGCGCCGAGCGAAATCATCGAAAACGAAAGCGTGCGGCGCGTCTATCTGGGCGAGCATTTCCGCATGTAAGCGCATGAGGGATTACCGGCAGTGCGAGCACGCACCCGCCGGCCCCTATGCGGCAACTGCACACCCGGTTTTTTGACCTGGGCCGTCTCGCGCCCATCGCCGCCTAAAACAGGCGCGCGCGTAATTGCGAATGTCGCAAGGTATCGCGGTCGTGGCAAACTCTCTACAATGAATCTCAACTTGCCATGAAAGCCAGCCTCCAACTCCGCCTATCGCAGCATCTTGCGCTGACGCCGCAACTGCAGCAGTCCATCCGGCTGCTTCAGTTGTCTACGCTCGAATTGCAGCAGGAAGTCGCAATGGCGATCTCGCAAAATCCGCTCCTCGAAAACGAGGACGACTGGATCGCGAGCCCGTTGCGCGTGGCGGCCGACGGCTCGCTGATCGCCCAGGCGCCCAATTCTTCCGCACCGTCCGACCAGATGGGCGGCAATACGTCGTCCTCGTCCAGCAGCAGCAACGAGCGCGCCGAGAACGGCGAGCCGCAGGGCGTGGACGAATACAACGGCATGGCCGGCGACGGTAACGGCGACGCGTCGCAATGGAATCTCGACGATTACGGCCGCTCGGGCAACGCCTCGGACGACGACGACCTGCCGCCGCTGCAAATCCACGAATCGAGCACCTCGCTGCGCGACCACCTGATGGCGCAATTGCGCGTCACCCAGGCGGGCCAGCGCGACCGGGCGCTGATCACTTTCCTGATCGAATCGCTCGACGACGACGGCTACCTGGCCGCCACGCTCGAAGAAGTGCTGGCCGATCTGCCCGAAGAGCTCGAAGTCGACCTCGACGAAATGAACGCCGCGCTGGCGCTGCTGCATAGCTTCGACCCGGCCGGGGTCGGCGCGCGCTCCGCGTCGGAATGTCTCAAGCTGCAATTGTTGCGGCTCGACGGATCGCCTACGCGCACGCTCGCCCTCGACATCGTCGCCCACCATCTGGAACTGCTCGCGGCGCGCGATTTCACGCGTCTGCGCAAGCATCTGAAGGCCAACGACGACGATCTGCGCGATGCGCATCTGCTGATCCGCTCGCTCGAACCGTTTCCGGGCGCCGCCTACGGCAAGGCCGAAGCGGACTACGTCGTGCCGGACATCATGGTGCGCAAAACGGCACAGGGCTGGCAGGCCGAACTGAACCCGGAAGTGGTGCCGAAGCTGCGGATTAACCATCTGTACGCGAATATTCTGCGCAATAACCGGGGCGATCCGGGCAGCGGTTCGTTGCGCCAGCAACTGCAGGAAGCGCGCTGGCTGATCAAAAATATCCAGCAACGTTTCGAGACGATTCTGCGCGTGGCGCAGGCAATTGTGGAACGCCAGAAGAGCTTTTTTGTCCACGGCGAAATTGCCATGCGCCCCTTGGTTTTGCGGGAAATTGCTGATACGCTGGGCCTACACGAGTCAACTGTCTCGCGTGTGACAACCGGTAAATACATGCTGACCCCATTCGGGACGCTTGAATTTAAGTACTTCTTCGGATCACACGTTTCGACTGACACGGGCGGCGCGGCGTCCTCAACGGCGATCCGTGCGCTCATCAAGCAACTGATAGGAGCGGAAAACCCGAAATCTCCTCTTTCAGACAGCCGCATAGCCGAACTGCTGGCGGAACAGGGCTTCGTGGTCGCACGGCGTACCGTTGCGAAGTATCGCGAAGCGCTCAAGATCCCGGCAGTCAACCTGCGCAAGTCTCTGTAGCCCGTCGCCTTCCGTGGCGGGCATTTACCGGCCGCTCCGCAGTTGGCGGAAAGGCCGGCCGATGCGACCTGCCAGAAGTCAGTCACCGGGGGGCGACTCAGGCAAGCCGACAGATCGACCGGACCTTCGTCATCGTGCGGACCAAGCGGCCATTAGCTTGGAGAAGCACTATGAATCTGCAGATCAGTGGACACCACCTCGAAGTAACGCCTGCGTTGCGCGAATACGTGATCACCAAACTGGATAGGGTGCTAAGACATTTCGATCAGGTAATCGACGGCAGTGTGGTCCTCTCGGTCGACAACCACAAGGAAAAGGAAAAGCGTCAAAAGGTTGAAATCAACCTGCATCTCAAGGGCAAGGACATCTTTGTCGAGAGCTGTGACAGCGACCTGTACGCTGCGATCGATCTGATGATCGACAAGCTTGACCGGCAAGTCATCCGCCATAAGGACCGCCTGCAAGGCCATGCGCATGAGGCGATCAAGTATCAACCGGCGCCGCAACTAGATGTGCCGCCGCAATAGGGGAAATTAGAGGGTTTTCTTCGATAGACCTTCGTTTTCTCTTACCAGCGAAACCGCCCGGAACCGGGCGGTTTTTTGTTTCCGGTCGCTGCTTTTCGCGCGGCGTCGCAGCAAGTGCCGGCGCTTCAAATGAACTCAATACGCATTGATGGCGCGCCGCACCATCCGTGGCTACCCTGTTCTATAATGTTCCGGTTACCATCGGGGTCAGGTAAGCTCAAGCGGAAATCGGTCGACCGGAGTCCTGCGCTTTCGGACTCCCACGCACGTCGCCGCGAGCATCAAACGAATGGAACGCCACTCAAACGCCCCAGCGAGGAGAACCCAGGCCACGTTTCCGCCTGTCAACATGAATCGTTTAGCCAAATTTCTTCCCCTCGAGAACGTCGTCGTCGGACTATCGGTCACCAGCAAGAAACGCGTGTTCGAGCAAGCGGGCCTGATCTTCGAGAACCAGAACGGCATCGCCCGTAGCACGGTCACTGACAATCTGTTCGCGCGCGAGCGCCTCGGATCGACTGGCCTTGGTGAAGGCGTGGCGATTCCGCATGGCCGGATCAAAGGCTTGAAGCAACCGCTCGCCGCGTTCGTCCGTCTTGCCGAACCCATCCCCTTCGAATCGCCCGACGGTCAGCCGGTCTCGCTGCTCATCTTCCTGCTCGTGCCCGAACAGGCCACTCAACAGCACCTCGAAATCCTTTCGGAAATCGCCCAGTTGCTGTCCGATCGCGAAGCCCGCGAGCGCCTGCATACGGAAGAAGACCGCGAATCATTGCATCGCCTGCTCACTCAGTGGCAACCTTGATGCATCGGCGGTTATCCGCACGCCGGTGATCCGCCCACGTGCGGATACAGTCTGGCAAGGTAAGCGGCCCGCGCTAGCGCGGCCGTTGCTTTGCCCGGCAAGCGGCCCACACTGGAGTCACTGACTCATGGATACGTCCAGCATCAACGCCCAAAGCATTTTCGACGACAACGCCGCCATGCTGAAGCTCAGCTGGCTGACGGGGCATGAAGGCTGGGAGCGCGGCTTTTCTTCGGAATCGGTCGCCAATGCCACGTCGAGCGCCGACCTCGTCGGCCACTTGAACCTGATCCACCCGAACCGGATCCAGGTGCTCGGCGACGCCGAAATCGACTACTACAAACGCCAAACCGACGAAGACCGCTCGCGCCACATGGCCGAGCTAATCGCGTTGGAACCGCCGTTTCTGGTGGTGGCGGGCGGCGTCGCCGCGCCGCCGGAACTGGTCCTGCGCTGCACGCGCTCGTCCACACCGCTATTCACCACGCCGATGTCCGCCGCCGCGGTGATCGACAGCCTGCGCCTCTACATGTCGCGCATTCTGGCGCCGCGCGCCACGCTGCACGGCGTGTTTCTCGACATCCTCGGCATGGGCGTGCTGCTCACCGGCGACTCGGGCCTCGGCAAGAGTGAACTCGGGCTGGAACTGATCAGCCGCGGCCACGGTCTCGTCGCCGACGACGCGGTGGATTTCGTGCGCCTCGGTCCTGACTTCGTCGAAGGGCGTTGTCCGCCGCTGCTGCAAAACCTGCTGGAAGTGCGCGGCTTGGGCCTGCTCGATATCAAGACGATTTTCGGTGAAACCGCGGTGCGCCGGAAAATGAAGCTCAAGCTGATCGTGCAACTGGTCCGCCGTCCCGATGGCGAATTCCAGCGGCTGCCGCTGGAAAGCCAGACCGTCGACGTGCTTGGCCTGCCGATCAGCAAGGTCACGATTCAGGTGGCTGCCGGCCGAAATCTCGCTGTGCTGGTCGAAGCCGCCGTGCGCAACACGATCCTGCAACTGCGCGGCATCGACACGCTGCGCGACTTCATGGATCGCCAGCGCCTGGCGATGCAAGACCCCGACAGCCAGTTCCCCGGCAAGCTGATCTGAGCCGCAAGACAATGCGGTGCCCGCAGCCGGCGGCAGGCCGCGGGTACACGCACGGAGACCAGATGCTATGATGAAATGTACGGTTTTGACGACTCCATGCGCATAATCCTGATCACCGGTATATCCGGCTCCGGCAAATCAGTTGCCCTGAACGCGCTTGAAGACGCAGGCTATTACTGCGTCGACAATCTGCCGCCGCGTTTCCTGCCGCAACTGGCCTCCTATCTCGCCGAGGACGGGCAAGACCGCCTCGCGGTCGCTATCGACGCGCGCTCGAGCGCCTCGCTCGACGAAATGCCCGCCATGATCCGCGACCTGTCGCGCGCCCACGACGTGCGTGTGCTGTTCCTGAACGCGAGCACGCAGTCGCTGATTCAACGCTTCTCCGAAACGCGCCGCCGCCATCCGCTCTCCGGTTCCACTTCGCACGACGCCGATGTCGGCCTGCTCACCTCGCTCGCCGAAGCGATCGAACGCGAACGTGAACTCGTGGCGGGTCTGGCCGAATTCGGTCATCAGATCGACACCAGCAATCTGCGCGCGAATGTGCTGCGCGCATGGGTCAAGCGTTTCATCGAGCAGAAAGATTCGGGACTCGTGCTGATGTTCGAGTCGTTCGGTTTCAAGCGCGGTGTGCCGCTCGACGCGGATTTCGTGTTCGACGTCCGCACCTTGCCGAACCCGTACTACGATCATGAATTGCGGCCGCTCACGGGCCTCGACAAACCGGTGATCGATTTTCTCGATGCGCTGCCGGTCGTGCATGAAATGATCGACGACATCGAGAACTTTCTCGCCAAGTGGCTCCCGCATTTCCGCGACGACAACCGCAGTTATCTGACCGTCGCGATCGGTTGCACGGGAGGCCAGCACCGGTCAGTGTTCATTGCGGAGACGCTCGCCGCGCGTCTCGCATCGTCGGCGAATGTCATTGTGCGGCACCGCGATGCGCCGGTCGAAGCCGGCGAATCATCGAAGTTAGTGGCTTAACCGGCCGCATCGCGCGGCCTCAACTCGAAGCGTTGCGCCATGTCTTCTTCTACTGTGCTTGCCGATGTGCCGCTGTTTCCGCTGCATACGGTGCTGTTTCCCGATGGACTGCTGCCGCTGAAGATTTTCGAAGCGCGCTACCTCGACATGGCGCGCGACTGTCTGCGCGAAAAAACGCCGTTCGGCGTGTGCCTGCTGAAAAGCGGTGCGGAAGTGGCGCGCGAAGAAGAGCCTTCGGTGCCCGAAGCAATCGGCTGTCTCGCTGAAATCGACGAGTGCGATGTCGAAGCCTTCGGCATGCTGCTGATTCGCGCACGCGGCACGCGGCGTTTTCGTCTGCTGTCGCATCGCGTCGAGTCGAGTGGTTTGCTGGTCGGCATGGCGGAGCCGCTCGGCGAGGATATGCCGCTCGAAGGCAACGAGCAGCTGGCCAAGTTCGGCGCATGCGCGGAGGTGCTCGAACGGATCATCGCGACGATCCGCGAGCGCGATCCGGAAAGCCTGCCGTTCGCGGAACCGTTCAGGCTCGAAGATCCGTCATGGGTGTCGAACCGTCTTGCCGAAGTGCTGCCGATTGCGCTGCGTGCTCGCCAGAAACTGATGGAGTTGCTGGACGCCGGCGCGCGGATCGACGTGGTTCATCGCTACATGCAGCAGCATCAGCTGCTGTGACGGCGGCCGCGTGGCCGCCGGATTGATCAGATCAGCGAGCCCTGCAAACTCTCCAGCAGCTTGCGCACCGGCGCGGGCACACCGAACGAATCGAGATCGCTGAGCGCGACCCACGCCGTGTCGGCGTCGCCCAGCGCAGCCAAGGCGCCCACGCCTCGATCCAGCTCCGCGAGCCGCGGCTCGATGTCCAGTTTGAAATGCGTGAACACATGCGTGAGCGGCGCAAGCGGCGAGACCGCACCGTCGCCACCGAAGGCGCGCGCGCGGTCGGCGAGCGCGGCTTCATCGGCGGCTTCGGGCAAGCTCCACAAGCCGCCCCAGATACCGGACGGCGGGCGCTTCTCCAGCATCACCGCGTTGCCGTCGCGCAGCACCAGCATCCACGTACGGCGCGTCGGCACGGTCTTCTTCGGACGCGCCGTGGGAAGCAACCGCTGGCGTCCGGTCACGTTGGCGACGCAGTCGGCGGCGAACGGGCAGCGCAGGCAGTCGGGCTTGCCGCGCACGCACAGCGTCGCGCCGAGATCCATCAAGCCTTGTGTGTACGCGCTGACTTCGGCGTCCGATGCGTTCGACGGAAGCAGCGACTCCGCCAGCGTCCACATCGCGTTTTCGACTTTCTTTTCGCCCGGGAAACCTTCCACGCCGAACACGCGCGCCAGCACGCGCTTCACGTTGCCGTCAAGAATCGTCGCGCGCGCGCCGAACGCGAAAGACGCGATCGCCGCCGCCGTCGAACGGCCGATGCCCGGCAGCTCCGCCAGCTCCTCGACCGATGCCGGAAACTCGCCGCCATGCTGCTCGACCACGACTTGCGCGCAGCGATGCAGATTGCGGGCACGCGTGTAGTAGCCAAGGCCGGCCCACAACGCCATCACGTCGTCAGACGGCGCGGCGGCGAGCGCGGCAACGGTCGGAAAACGCGCGAGAAATTTCGCGTAATACGGAATCACCGTCGACACCTGCGTCTGCTGCAGCATGATTTCCGACAACCAGATGCGGTACGGATCGCGCGTGTTCTGCCACGGCAAATCATGCCGGCCATGCTGACGCTGCCACGCGATCAGACGCGTGGAAAAATCAGACATGACCGGAAAAGCAGGCGCTCGAGGCGCGGCGGACGGGGTTGAACGCGGAGTTAAACGAGAAGGCATTGGGGATTTAGCGCTGACAGGTGGGACAGAAATACGTTGAACGCTGCCCCTGCACGATCTGTTTGATCGGCGTTCCACACACACGGCATGGCAGCCCGGCGCGATCATAGACGAAATAGTCGAGCTGGAAGTAACCGCTTTCGCCATTGCTGCCGACGAAATCCCGCAACGTGCTGCCGCCCTTTTCGATGGCGGCGGCGAGCGTCACGCGCACGGCGTCCGCCAGCAACTCGAAGCGCACGAGCGAGACGCGCCCCGCCGCGGTGGTCGGCCGGATGCCGGCGCGAAACAGGCTCTCCGACGCGTAGATATTGCCCACGCCGACCACGATTTCACCGGCCAGCAGCGCCTGCTTCACCGAGACCTTGCGCCCCCGCGTGAGCCGGTGCATCAGCGCGCCGGAGAACGCGGGCGAAAACGGTTCGACGCCGAGGCTCGCGAGCAAGGGGTGCTCGAGCACGTCGCCGGCTTCGCGCGGGTGCCACAGCACCGCGCCGAAGCGCCGCGGGTCGCGATAGCGCAAAATGAACTCGTCGAAAATCCAGTCGATGTGATCGTGTTTCGCCGCGGCCGGCGGATGCGGCACATGGCGTAGCACCCGTAGCGTCCCAGTCATGCCAAGATGCACGATGAACCAGCCCGCGTCGATCTCGAACAATAGATATTTGCCGCGCCGCTCGACCTTGCGCACGACGTGCCCGCGCAAGGTTTTCGCAAGGTCGGCCGGAATCGGCCAGCGCAATGCGGGCGTGCGCACATCGACGCGTTCAACCTTGCGCCCGGACACATACGGTTCGATTCCCCGTCGGGTAACCTCAACTTCTGGCAACTCTGGCATGTCTAACTGGTCTGCAACTTGCGTGAGTGGTTGTGCGCGTATTGTAGCGAGCGCGTTACAATCGTCCGAAACATTGAACGGATTTCCATGAACTTGTCCTTCGTGAAGCTGTTTTTGAAGCGCCCGGCTAGCGCATTCCGCGTACCTCACGCCGTGTCCGCTCGCCGGATGCTCGGTGCGGCGGCGCTCGCCGTCTGGGCGCTGGCTGCCGTGCCCGCCCACGCGCAGGACCCATCGCCGGACTCGGATGACACTTCGGTCATCCTGCCGGATCCGCTCGGCCCGGCCTCGGCGGAAGACCAGAAGTCGCTGCCCGGCGTGCCGCTGACGAGCCAGATCGTATTCCAGGTGCTCGCCGCCGAAGTCGCGCTGCAGCGCGACCAGCCGGCGCCCGCCTATCAGACCTACCTCGCCCTCGCGCGCGACACGCATGATCCCCGCATGGCGCAGCGCGCCACCGAGATCGCGCTGGCCGCGCAGAGCCCGTCGGACGCTTTGACCGCCGCGCAATTGTGGCAGCAGTATGCGCCCAACTCGGAACGCGCCGCGCAACTCGACGCGTCGCTGCTCGTGCTGTCCGGCAAACCTGACGAAGCTTCGCCGATCCTCGCCCGCGAACTCGCACGGGTGCCCGCCGACAATCGCGGCAGCGCGATTCTGGCACTGCAACTGCTGCTGTCGCGCGGCCCGAACCGGATCGGCGGCCTGCACGTGCTGCAGGATCTGCTCAAGAACGACATGAACCGGCCCGAAGCGCAACTGGCGATCGCACGCCAGCAGCTCGTGTCGGACGACGCACCGGGCGCGCGCAAGTCGCTCGAACAGGCGCTCACGCTCAAGCCCGACTATTTGCCGGCGGCGCTGATGCTGTCGCAAATGGGCCCGGAAGAGCGCAAGGAAGGCATCGCCTCGCTCGAAAAGTACGTGCAGCAGAATCCGAAATCGCATGACGCGCGTCTCGCGCTCGCGCAGATGTATCTCGCGAGCGACCGTCTGGACGACGCGCAGAAGCAGTTCGAGATCATGCATAAGAACAACGCGAACGAACTGACGCCGCTCATGGCGCTCGCGTTGATCAAGATTCAGCAGAAGAATTTCAGCGACGCGCAAACGTACCTGACTCAGTACGCCCAGCAAGCGGAGAAAACGCCGGGCGCCGATCCGGGCCAGGCGTATATCTACCTTGCGCAGTTGTCGCTCGAACAGAAGAACGAAGCGGCCGCGAGCGATTGGCTGAACAAGATCTCGCCGTCGAGCCAGCAATATGTGCCGGCGCAGATCACGCGTGCGCAATTGCTCGCCAAGCAGGGCAAGACCGATGACGCGCGCAAGCTGCTGGCTAACCTGCCCGCGTCGGACCCGCGCGACCAGGCGCTGATCGCCCGCACCGACGCGGCGATCCTGTTCGACGCGAAGCGCTACCCGGAGGCGGAAACACGTCTGCAGCAAGCCACGGCGCAATTCCCCGACGACCCCGATCTGACCTACGACTACGCGATGTCCGCTGAAAAAACCGGCCATTACGACGTCATGGAAGCGCAGTTGCGCAAGCTGATCCAGACGCAGCCCGACAATCCGCAAGCGTACAACGCGCTCGGCTACTCGCTGGCTGATCGCAATCAGCGCCTCGCCGAAGCGGACAAGCTGGTCGAGAAGGCATCCTCGTTGGCGCCGAACGACGCGTTCATCATGGACAGCGTCGGCTGGGTCAAATACCGGATGGGCGATACATCGGACGCGATCAAGCTGCTGCGCAAAGCGTACGACATGCAGCCGAACGCCGAAATCGGCGCGCACCTCGGCGAAGTGCTGTGGAAAACCGGCAATCAGGATCAGGCACGCGCTGCTTTCCGCGATGCGCGCAAGCTCGAACCGGACAACGACACGCTTGTCAAAACGCTCCAACGTCTTCAGGTGAACGATCTTTGATGCGTCTTTCCCGTCTGATTTCCTTTCCCCGGGCGCCGCGTGGCGCGGCGCTCGGGTTCGCAGCGGCAGCGGTCGTCGTATTGGCCGGTTGTGCGTCAGTCAAACCGCAGGGTCCGTCCACGTCGAATGCCGCGACTTCCGTCACCGCGCAAACGAGCCGTGCTTACCAGGGCCGCTTCGCGGTCCAGTACAACGATCAGAACGGCCAGCAGCGCAACGCCTACGGCAACTTCACGTGGCAGGAAACCGGCGACACCGTGACCGTGCAGTTGCGCAATCCTCTCGGCCAGACGCTGGCGGTGGTGACGTCGTCGCCGGCTTCGGCCACGCTGGAACTGCCGAATCGCCAGCCGCTCACCGCGGATAACGTGTCCACGCTGATGCAGAATGCGCTCGGCTTCGCGCTGCCGGTCGAAGGGCTGCGCTATTGGCTGCAACCGTCGCCGGCGCCCACCTCGCGCGCCAAGACCGAGAAGGATCCGGAGCAACCGTCGCGGCTGAAGCAAATCACGCAGGACGGCTGGACGATCGACTATCTGGCTTATGCCGACGCGCCGGCCACCGGCGTGAAGCGCATCAACCTGACCCGCTCGGATCCACCGCTCGACATCAAGCTCGTGCTGGACCAATAACCCGCGCCGCTTCACGCACTCTTTCGCGCGCGACCTTGCCGCTTCTTTGGCGCCATGTGGCGCATGTAGCCTCGACTCATGATTGAAACGACCGATTCGCTGCGCGATTGCCTCGCGCCAGCGAAACTCAACCTCTTCCTGCACATTACCGGCCGTCGGCCGGATGGCTATCACACGCTGCAAACGGTCTTCCAGTTGCTCGACTGGGGCGACACGCTGCACTTCACGCGACGCAACGACGGGCTCATCACGCGCAGCACCGAGATCGCCGACGTGCCGCCGGAACATGACCTGACCGTGCGCGCCGCGACGCTGCTCAAAACGCATACGGGCTCGCCTGAAGGCGTCGATATCGAAATCGACAAGCGTCTGCCGATGGGCGCGGGCCTCGGCGGCGGCAGCTCCGATGCAGCGACGACACTGCTCGCACTGAACCGTCTGTGGAAGCTCAACTTGCCGCGCCTCGAATTGCAGGCGCTGGCATTGAAACTCGGCGCGGATGTGCCATTTTTTGTGTTTGGAAAAAATGCGTTCGCGCAGGGTGTCGGAGAAGCACTAGACGTTGTACAATTGCCGCCGCGCCATTTCCTAGTAGTGACGCCGAGGGTTCATGTTCCGACTGCAGCGATTTTTTCTGAAAAAGCGTTGACAAGAGATTCAAAACCCCTCACAATTACGGACTTTCCTGCAGAACTTAGCTGCAACACTGAATGGCCAGAAAGTTTCGGCCGGAATGACATGCAGCAGGTTGTCGTAGGGAAATACGCGGAAGTAGCGCAAGTGTTGCGATGGTTTGAAAACATCGCGCCAGCGCGGATGTCTGGATCAGGTGCAAGTGTTTTTGCAGCGTTCCGTAGTAAAGCTGAAGCAGAAGCGGTGCAAGCCAAACTGCCAGCCGAATGGAACAGCGCAGTGGCCGCAAGTCTCGATCAGCATCCACTCTTTACTTTCGCGTCATAAGTTTTGCATCGTCGAACGAAACTCCACGTTCGACGAAGCTCAGAGTTAGTGTAGGGGAGTCGCCAAGCTGGTTAAGGCACCGGATTTTGATTCCGGCATGCAAAGGTTCGAATCCTTTCTCCCCTGCCAAAATTTCTCGCATTTCCCTCGCCCCCAGCCTGAAGTAGGTGCACGATGAGCAGCCATGACGGCCTGATGGTTTTTACTGGCAACGCAAATCCCGCGCTTGCACAGGAAGTCGTCAAAATCCTCGGTATTCCCCTCGGCAAAGCAATGGTTAGCCGTTTCTCGGACGGTGAAATCCAGGTCGAGATTCAGGAAAACGTGCGTGGCAAGGATGTCTTCGTCCTGCAGTCCACGTGCGCACCGGCGAACGACAATCTGATGGAACTGATGATCATGGTCGATGCGCTCAAGCGCGCATCCGCCGGCCGGATCACAGCAGCCATCCCCTACTTCGGTTATGCCCGTCAAGATCGTCGCCCGCGTTCCGCGCGCGTCGCCATCTCGGCGAAGATCGTGGCGAACATGCTGGAAATCGCCGGCGTCGAGCGGATCATTACGATGGATCTGCACGCCGACCAGATTCAAGGCTTCTTCGACATTCCGGTCGACAACATCTACGCGACGCCCGTGCTGCTCGGCGATCTGCGCAAGCAGAACTACGAGAACCTGCTGGTCGTTTCGCCGGACGTCGGCGGCGTGGTGCGCGCCCGGGCATTGGCCAAGCAGCTGAATTGCGATCTCGCGATCATCGACAAACGCCGCCCGAAGGCGAACGTTGCCGAAGTGATGAACATCATCGGTGAAGTCGAAGGCCGTACCTGCGTGATCATGGACGACATGGTCGACACCGCCGGCACGCTCTGCAAGGCAGCACAAGTTTTGAAGGAACGCGGCGCGAAGCAGGTGTTCGCTTACGCTACGCACCCGGTTCTGTCAGGTGGCGCAGGCGAGCGTATCGCCGCTTCCGCACTCGACGAACTCGTTGTGACGGACACGATCCCGCTCGGCGACGAAGCCCGCTCGTGCGCGAAGATCCGTTCTTTGACCAGCGCCGGCCTGCTTGCCGAAACGTTCTCGCGGATTCGCCGCGGCGATTCGGTGATGTCGCTGTTCGCTGAAAGTTAAGTATTTGCGAAGGCGCAGCGCGCCGCACCATGCGGTACGCTGCGCTTTTGCACAATCGGCATGAACGAACGAAGGTTCGTGCCGCAGCTCTGGGGCCTCAGCCATCTGGCTTGGAGGCCCCGTTTTTACTGCCTGGTCGCGGGCAGTGCATTGGAGATTCAAAATGAAAGTAGTCGCTTTCGAGCGTTCTTTGCAAGGTACGGGTGCGAGCCGCCGCCTGCGTAACTCGGGCAAGACCCCGGGCATCGTATATGGCGCTGGTGCTGAAACGCAATTGGTCGAACTGGACCACAACGCGCTGTGGCACGCGCTGAAGAAAGAAGTTTTCCACTCGTCGATCCTCGATCTGGAAGTGGCAGGCAAGTCGCAACAGGTTCTGCTGCGCGACGTGCAATACCACCCGTTCCGTCAGCTCGTGCTGCACGTGGACTTCCAACGTGTCGACGCGAAGAAGAAGCTGCACACCAAGGTGCCGCTGCACTTCATGAACCAGGAATCGAACCCGGCAGTGAAGCTGTCGAGCGCGGTGATCTCGCACGTTATCAACGAAATCGAAATCGAGTGCCTGCCGTCGGCACTGCCGGAATTCCTCGAAGTTGATCTGGCGACGATCGAAGCGGGTCACTCGGTTCACGCCAAGGACATCAAGCTGCCGGCAGGTGTGTCGCTGGTTGCTCACGTCGAAGCAGAAAATCCGGTGGTCGCAGCTGCAACGATCCCGGCTGGCGCAATCGCTGAAGGCGAAGCCGCCGCTGCTGAAGGCGAAGGCGAAACGCCGGCTGCTTAAGGGCGCCTCACGCGAAGAGCAAGAAATCCTCTCGATCCGTTTCAATGAAACGGTCGACGTGACCCGCCGAGGTTCGCCCCGGCGGGTTTTTTTTCGGTTTTTTTCGGCTCGGCTGCGTTCGGCTGCTGAGCCAGATGGACCTACGCAATCATGATCAAGCTGATCGTCGGCCTCGGCAATCCGGGCGCCGAATACACCGCGACGCGCCACAACGCCGGCTTCTGGCTGGTCGATCAACTGGCGCGCGAAGCAGGCGCGACGCTGCGCGACGAGCGGCGTTTCCACGGTTTCTATGCCAAAGCACGGCTTCACGGCGAAGAAGTGCATCTGCTGGAACCGCAGACGTATATGAACCGTTCGGGCCAATCGGTCGTGGCAGTTGCGCAGTTCTTCAAGATTCTCCCCGACGAAATCCTGGTCGCGCACGACGAACTCGACATGCCTCCCGGCAGCGTCAAGCTGAAGCTCGGCGGCGGCAGCGGCGGCCACAACGGGCTCAAGGACATCACCGCGCATTTGTCGTCGCAACAGTATTGGCGGCTGCGGATTGGCATTGGCCATCCGCGAGACCTGATTCCCGAGAGCGCGCGCGCCGGCGCCAAGCCCGACGTCGCCAATTACGTGCTGAAACCACCGCGGCGCGAAGAGCAGGACGTGATCGATGCGTCGATCGAGCGCGGGCTCGCCGTCATGCCGCAAATCATCAAGGGCGAGTTGGAACGCGCGATGATGCAACTGCATCGCAATCCGTAGAATGCCCGCTGGAATCGATATTCGCTGTACCGTCTTCGCGCAACTATGTTGCATGGGACCGGACTAAGCGCTAAAGCGCTAACTCCGGTCGACCGC